>DATBYU010000119.1:0-14441 GCA_036513555.1 Candidatus Dormiibacterota bacterium
AGGAAGGTGATGATGCCCACCAGGCCAAGGAATCCCTGCAGGTCGGGGGTGCCCGATTCGAGCATGTGCTTGAGAACGCCGGCCAGGAACATGGCAACCGTGAGGCCCGCGATCAGCACGGCCGGGACTGGAAACCGGGAAAGAGCCGGAGCGAGGCGTCGCTTCACGTGGCGCTCACCCCGACATGAACCGGGATCGAGCCGGCGATGCCATCGGCAGATCGCTCGAGGCGGCCCCCCAGAGCCTCGACGCGGTCTTCGATGGCTTGAATGGAGTCGCGGGACGAACCGGGGGCGCTCACGGCGAAATGCACGGCCCCGTTGCCCCCGATGACGGTGACGCGGCTCGTGCTGATGGCATGGCGAAGGGGCTCCAAGCACGCGAAATAGACGGCAGCTTCGATTTCAGGGGCGTAGCGCCCGACGGAATCAGCCACCACCTCCACGGAGGCCGGCGATTTTGCGGTCTGGGCTCGCAGCGCGGAAACGAGACCCTGGTCGCGTAGCAGCGGCGGGTAGATGCCATGGGCCAGGTGGCGAAGCGCGTCCAGCGTTACCTGGATGTCCGCGGTCAGCTCATTGAGGGTGGAGCTGGCGTGTTGGGGATCAGCCACGAGGACTGGCTCGACGGCCGCGAGTTTCGAGGCCAGCGTGGCCAGCTCTTGCTCAGCACCTTGCCGAATCGTTGCCTCCAGCCGCTCCCGTTCTGCCGTGGCAGCGGTAACCAATCGCTGGCGCGACGCACGGATCGTGTCCGCCTGCTCCGACAGCTGGGTCAGGCGTGTTTGCAGTTCGGCCGTCAGCCGCAGGTTGTGCAGGACCAACCCCGCCTGAGTGGCTAAATCATCCAGCAGCTTCGACTCGCCCGCCGTCGTTGTGGCACCGGCTGATTTCGTCACCGCGATTTCGCCCACCACCTGATCGTGGTAGTTCACAGCAACCCGGTGTTGCAACGAGGCATCCGGATGCTCGTGCGGCCACCAGACGGCGCGCTGCGAACCGTCCGGAAACTGGACCGCCACACGAGCTGCGTCGGCGGCGACACCACGCGCGGCCGCTTCCGCCATCCGCGGGAGAACTTCGTCTGGAGCGAGCGTTTCCGACATCCGCTCGGAGAAATCGGCCATGACCTCGTAAGGCGTGGCGCGCTTTCCGTAAACAAGCCGGTTCGCGAGGTGCTGCACGCGCTCGCGAACGGGTTGGAAGGCGATGGCCACGACGGCAGTCGCAACGATCGAGAGCAGGAGGTTTGGTTTACCTTGCGATCCGATCAGGCTGCCGATCCCAACGACGATGCCCACGTAGACCGCCGTAATGAACGCGGCCAGCGCGCCGAAGACGACGGTCCGGTTGATGACGATGTCGATGTCGTAGAGGCGGTACTTCAGGATGGCGACACCGATCGCCGCTGGGAGCGCTACGCCGAACCCGCCGATAATCAGGAGGTTCGAGACAACATTGCCGATGACCCGGCCTTGCGGGCTCGCTGGAATAACCAGGGTCGACAGCGTGAGCAGCACATTGAGGACGATCGCGACGCCGAGCGCATAGACGACCCACCGGATCTGCTGCTTCGTCTCGCCCTGCGCGCGGCGCAACCGGAGCACCAGCGAGACAACCCCGAGCAGGACCAGTGGGATAATGCCGAGGAACGTCACCCAGCCGATGGGGCCGTTTTCGAGTCCTTTGAACATCGCAAGGCCGGTCGGGTTGTGCACCGCGGGCACGCCTGGCCACTGTATGGGCAGCGGATCGATGATCCCGACGACGTTATTGAGCGCCGTCATGGCGACCACCGCCCAGATCAGCCACCGCCACCCTGGCGAGGACAACCGGCCGTCGGGAAAGAACAGCATGAGCAGAACGACGATCCCCGGATAGATCAGACTATTGAGCAGCGACTCAACCCAGGCGACCCACTCCACGCCCGGGAGCGACCCCGGGGCAGCCAGCAACGTGTGAACCAGATACTGAGAGAGAAGTGCGGTCAGCCCAGTGACCATGCCTGCCGCCAGCAAGATCCAGCCGACGCGGTTGCCGGGGTGCCGCGAGGCGATCAATGCCCCGACGAAGGTGATCGCCATCGTCGGGATCACTCCCTGCGCGAAGGAACCGACGATCTGCGGGTCGCGGAACGCTGGCGCGTTGCTGATGGCCAGCCCGATCGCCCCGGCTAGCAGCAGATAGACGATCCCAAGCCCGGCCCAGCCGAGGCGCTGACCACGTTGACGCGGCGCGGAGGCGATCGAGCTCACTGTGCGACTCCGACGGTCGCCAACGGCAGTGAGCCGGAAACCGTCGTTCCCTTGCCGGGCTGCGACTCGAGGGAGAGCCAACCACCGAGCGATGCGACCCGGTCTTTCATGTTTTGCACGCCCGTGCCGGTGCTGGCTGTCTTCGGATCGAATCCCACGCCGTCGTCGATCACGGAAAAAGTGAGGTGGCCGTTCTGCTGACGCAGATCGACCCGCACGCTCGAGGCTCTCGCATATTTGGTCGCGTTCTGTACCGCCTCCAGGCATGAGAAGTAGACGCCGGCCTCGGTCTCGGGATCGTACCGGCCGATGGCATCGGCCGTGACCTTCGCATACGGTGCCAGCGCCGCGACCAGTCCGCCCTCCCGCAAGGCCGGCGGATAAATCCCTTGTGCCAGGTCCCGCAGCGTTTGCTGCGCTTCAGCCACCTTCGCCTCAAGCTCCTTGAGCGACACGCGCGCCTTCTCGGGATCGCGCCGCGCCACGGCGGCGGCCAGGCGCAGCTTTACCGCAAGCGCGACGAGGTGCTGCTGGGCGCCGTCGTGGATGTTGCGCTCTAGCCGCTGCCGCTCTGCGTCCTGGACCGCGACGATCCGCTGCCGCGAGGCCCGCAACTCGACCGCCTGGTTGGAAATCTCGTCGAGGCGGGCCTGGAGCTCCGCCGTGAGGCGCACATTGCGCAGCACTTGTCCCGTCTGCGCGGCCAGGTCATTGAGTAACTTCTCTTCTACCGGCGTGAACGGCTCTCCCGGCCGCTTCGCGAGGGCCAGTTCCCCCAGCGGCTCACCCTGATGACGAACCTCGACGACGCGGTCGGCGAGACCGATCGGGAGTGGAGCCTCGGCCGATGGCCAGATGGCGGCGGCAAACGGGTCGCCTGCACGCCGGATCCAAACAGTAGTGCGGATTGCGCCGGTTCCTTGAGCCAACACATGGGCGAGTCTGGGAAGAACGTCCTCGGTCGCATAGGCCCCGGCCACCCGATGGGAAAACGCGGTGAGAGCCTCGTAGGGGGTGGCTCGGTAACCGTAGACGAGCCGGTTCGCCAGCGCTTGGACCCTGGTCCGGACGGGTTGAAATGCGACCGCAACGATCGCCGTCGCCACGATTGAGAGCGCCAGGTTTGGCTTGTTGGCAGACCCAACCAGACTCCCCAACCCAACCACGATTCCGACGTAGACCGCCGTAATGAACGCGGCGAGCGCACCATAGACGAGCGCTCGGTTGAGAACGACGTCGATCTCGTAGAGCCCGTAGCGGAAGATTGCCAGGCCGATGGCGATCGGAAAGGCAAGTAGCACCGGTGCTGTCACGCTCCCGATGGCATTCGACAGCTCGTTGAGACCGAGCGCCGATGCAACCGTCGTTACAAGCCAGGCCAGGGCGAAAAAGGCGCCGGCCGCCGCGAGCCACTTCAGCTGCTGGCGTGCCTCGCCTCGCGACCGGACAAGGCGAAGGACCAGGGCTACGGCCGCGACGAGCAGTCCGAGAGCAATGGCCAGCCAGCCGACGACGCGTGCGACAAGAAAGAAGGATCCGGCCGGACCCGGCAGCGCGAGCGGTGAACGCAGCCACGTGAAGCTGTTCGGCAGGGTATCCGGAGCAAAGGCAAATGCCGCAACCCACAACGTACAGCTGATGCCGAGGGCCCAGGCGGCCGGCCGCCAGCGTCGCGACGGCAGCTGTCCATCCGGAAAAAGGATGACCAGGAAAACAAGCAGAACGAGGAAAGCTGGAAACACGAGGTTGTCGACCAGCGCCGCGTAAGCGGCTCCAATGGGTGGCGGGTGAAATTTGAACGCGTAGGCGCCGTAGGCACCCGCCGGGATTGACAGCAGCAACGCGAGGCCGCTGCAAATCCAGCCAATGGTATTGCCAGGAAATCGCAGGCTGATCAATAGCCCCACGATCGCGAAAGAAATGACCATCAGCAAGACCGTGACGAAGGTGGGCCAGTCGCTGATCTGCGCCGGCAGCGTGCGGCCGACGACCACGAGGATGCCGTTTCCAGCCATGCCGGCCATGGTCAGTCCGAAAGTCGCCCAGGCGAGTGGGCGCAAGCGGCCCGTCATGGGTCGATCGTGAACGATCTTGGATCATTCGTCGAGGGGGTTGCCCGCTGGCTGCGGGTTCGGTTTTTCACACTCGGAGGGTGGTATTTGTCCGCCGAATTCAGGCGGCAGCACACTGGCCCCTTCGGCTGGGCAACCCTATGCTGGGCTCGCCATGATCTCGAGTCGCGCCGCGATCGGGTTCGGGATCGCAGCGGTGACCCTTGAGCTGGCAGCCGGGTTGATGTACTCGGCGGCGGCTGGCCCCTCAAGCGGGCTGAGTGTCGATCCATCCAAGCTGCTCGGGTCAGGTCCGACCGGCGCCTCGTTGATCCGCTGGGGCAGCCTGATCGACATGGCGGGTTACCTAAGCATTGCGCCAGTCGTTATCTACCTGCGCGCTCGCTATTCCACGGCGAGGTACGCCGATCTCTACGCTCTGGCAGGCTTGGCGCTGGTGGTGGTCGGATCGATTGGTGCGGTCGCGATGGCGACCGCCGCCCCGCCTTTGATCGATGACTACGCCACGGCGAGTGCGGCTCAGAGGCAGGCAGTCTTGCCAGCGTTTGCGACGCTCTATAGAGCCGTGGTCCTGGGATTGTGGCAGACGCTGGAGACGATCCCCGCGGCCGTCTGGCTTCTCGGCGTCGCCTCAGCGGCGAGGCGAGAGGGGCCACGGCCCCTCTTTCTGATCCTGGTTGGGCTCGGGCTCGTCAACGGAGCCATCGCCATCTACCGCCTGGTCGCAGGCTAGGGAGATGGCGAGGGACTAACGGTCGGCGTCGGCGTGGGGAGGATCGAGGGAATCGGTGTCGGCAACGGGCTGATCGTCGGCAGCGCGGTCGGGAGGATACCCGTTGTGCTCACAGTCGGACGAGCCGACGGCCGTAGTGTCGGACGCGCTGAGGCCGTCGCCGCTGGTGCTGCCGTCGCCGGACCTGCGGTTCCAGCCGCGGCTGATGGTGGCGATGGGCTCGGCGATGGCGTGGGGTTGGCCGTTGGCTGCGGTGTTGGGCTCAATGCGGCAGCGGCTGGAACTCGGCGGTGGGAGCTCCATTGCAGTGCGACGAAAGCGAACGCGGCGACCATGACGACAAGCGCGAGAGTGGAAGCGCCTTCGGCGCTCCGCAACGATGTTCTAAGCGAAAGCCATAAGGCTTTCCTTGGCATGGCATCAGTCCCTCCTTGCGAGCCGTTGCCCGCCGGGGCATTCTAGCCGCGTCTCGCCGAAAAAAGCGAATCTCGGGGACCGTCAGTGCTCAGGAATGGACAAAGCGCCACCGAGATCTATCGGCTGAACCAGGCTTCGATTTTGGCGGGGGTATCGAAGTACCCCGTGGGAAAGTTGCCTGGCGGCTCGGCAGCCGGCGAGCCCGAAGCTCCTGCCGAACCTTCGGGGAGCAAGAAAGCGAACTTGGTCACCCCGGCCCGGTTGTATCGCGGAATGATGTGCTCATCCCGCCACGCCGCGACTTCGGGGCCGGGCCGGTGGCGAAACTCGCGCACGTTGATCACAAGGTATGGCTGCCGCCTCGTCTCTGCCTCAGCCGAAAACCGGTCGAGCCACGCCTTGAAGTCGTCATCGGTCATCGAGGCGCTGCCTTCGAGCCATTTCAACTCGAGCATCCGGTGATTCAGATCTTGGAGCAGCACTCCGAATTGATCGCGATACAGCTCCGTACGAACGCCAGCCTTGCTGCTTGCCATCACGCGCCCTCCTTTCCCGCTCTCAGCCGATGCCACAACGATACGCGGCTCCACGCTGGACCGCGCGTTAGCTGCCTCCAACGGCTGGAGGAGGCCCGGACCGTCCGGGCCTCCCATCGCCTGGAGCGAATTAGCTCGCCTTGTTGGCGAATTCGTTCGTGTAGGTCTCGCTCAGGTTCGCGTTCTTGCCCTTGAAGCTCGAGACGAAGTTCTGCTCGATACTCAGGACGGTCTGCGGCCCGGCGGCCGGCATCTTGCAATCGGTGCCGAAGATGGACAGCTGATTCTGGAGCGCCGCCACATACAGGTCTTTGCTTGGAACCAGGTAGTCGGCCGGCATCTTGTCGGCGATCTCGGTCGCCGTATGCGCCTTCATCCACTTCAGCGTCTTGACGTAGACGTTGACCAGCCGCTGGGCGACGTCCTTGTGGCTGTTGACCCAGTCGTTCTTGGCAAAGATGCCAATGAACGGGTAGTCGCCTCCGAGAGCCGCCTTGGTGGTTGTCGGCGTCCGCAGGTCGATCAGCACCTTGGCGTCGCCGCTTTGGAGCAACCGGGTGATGGTCGGCTCCGTAGTCATCCCCGCGTCGATGGTGCCGTTCTTGATGGCGGCGATAAAGGTGTTGCCGGCTCCGACCGCGACAAAGTGCGCGTCGGATCCGCTATAGCCCGCCTTGCCCAGTAGCGCCAGCGTGATCGTATGCGTGCCTGAGCCGATGTCGGTGACCCCGAGGTTCTTGCCCTTCAGGTCGGCCGCAGACTTGATCGAGTCCGCCTTCTTACTCGACACCATCTCGGCTTCACCGGGCGCGATGCCGAACTGGCAGATGGTCTCGATCTTCTTCCCTAGCGCGTTGAGCTCGACGGGGTGGCTGTAGGCGCCCGAGCCGGCGTCCACGTTGCCCGCGACGACCTCGAGCTCGGTCCCCTGCCCGGAGCCTTCGTCGATCAGGGTCACGTTGATCTTCTCCGCGTCGAAGTAGCCGAGCTGCTTGGCCAGCATGTTCGGCAGGTAAATCTGCTTGTTGAGGCCGCCGACCATCATCTTTAGGTCCACCGGAGTCACCGCGGCAGGCGAGCTGCCGCCACCGGCGTTGTTCGGCGTCCCACCGCACGCGGCCAACGCAATCGCAAGGGCCGTCGCCCCGCCCACCGCAAAGAACGCCCGACGTCTAGATCCGTACATCAATCGTTTCTCCTCCCTAAATCGGTATTTCGCCGCTGACTCGACTGGGTCGCCATTTGATGAGCCGGTTTTCGAGAGCGCTGATCAGGCCCTCCGCGATCAGCGCGAGGACCGCCAAGACGAACATGCCGGCGAACACGCCGTTGACGTCGAAGGTGTGCCCCGCGTTGTAGATGAGCTGGCCGAGACCAGCGGTGGCCCCGAACAGTTCCCCGACCACGGCGCCGACGATCGCCAGCCCGAAGCTGATGTGGAGGCTGGCCAGAATCCACGACATCGCCGACGGGATGATGATCTCGGTCGTCAGACGGCGATTGTCCGCCCCGAGAATCCGTGCATTCGCGATCAGGTTGCGGTCGACCTCGCGGACACCCTGGAAGGCGTTGAAGAAGACGACGAAGAAGACGAGCACCACGGCGGTCGCCGCCTTGCCCCAAACGGACAAACCGAACATGATCGCGAACAGCGAGCCGAGTACGACGCGTGGGATCGCGTTCGCCGCCTTGATGAAGGGCGAAAGCATCTCGGCCAGCAGCTCGACGCGACCGAGGAGGATGCCGAAGACGATGCCGAGACCCGAGCCGATGAGGAAGCCGAGGACGGCCTCCTCCATGGTCACGGCGGCCTGCAACCAGAGTGGACCCAGTGCCGTCCCATCAGTGATCCAGGTCCAGAGCCGCGTGACGACGCCGGACGGCTGGCCCACGAAGAAGGGGTCAACCCAGTTCATGCGGGTCGATAACTCCCAGCTGCCGATCCACAACACCGCGAAGGCCAGGCGCAGCGCATAGATCGTCAGGCGCCGGCGGCGCGCCGTTCGTGAGCGCCGGGCCAGGAGATCTGCATCGATCCCTGCGCTTTCCGGCTTAGCCCCGAGGGGGCCAAGCGGCGCTCCGTCCACTCGGCGGACGTCCGCGCTGGTAAACGGCGGCGCGCCACCCTGCGTGGACAAGCTAGACCGCGGCAGCGTGCTTCTGACGCTCATAGCTCACCAGCACCTCGTCACGTAGCTGGTTCCAGATGGCCTCATAGATTTGCGCGAAGCGCGGCTGGAAGCGGATTTCGGCGACATTACGCGGACGCGGCAGGTCGACCTCGAAGGTGCCTTTGATGGTTCCGGGCCCGGCGGTCAGCAAGAAGACTCGGTCGGCGAGCGCGATCGCCTCCTCGAGGTCGTGCGTGACGAAGACCACTGAGGCGGAGGTCGACGACCAGAGTGTGAGCAGCTCGTTCTCCATCAGCGTGCGCGTCTGCACGTCGAGCGCGGAAAAGGGCTCATCCATGAGGAGGATTCGCGGACCGTTGATCAGGCTCTGGGCAAGACCAACGCGCTTGCGCATGCCTCCGGAAAGCTGATGCGGAAAGCGATCCTCGAAGCCCGCGAGGCCGACACGGGCAATCCAGTCCCTTGCCTGGGCACGGGCCTCGCTGCCGGGCGCACCACGATAGCGGGGTCCCGCCGCCACGTTCTCGAGCACGGTCTTCCAGGGAAAGACCGCGTCGGTCTGGAAGACATAGCCGATCCCGTCCGGGATGCCTTCGACCGGTTGGCCCATCACCGCCACCTCACCGGCGCTTGGCCGCTCGAGCCCGGAGATCAGCGCCAGGGTCGTCGATTTGCCGCAGCCCGTGGGCCCGACGATGGCGCAGAATTCTCCCGGAGCTATCTCCATCGTCAGGTCCTGGAGCGCGGTGTAAATGCCGCCATTAGGCGTGGCAAATCGCTTGGTGACGCCACGCAGCTCGATCGCCGGGCTGGCCATTGCCGCAACCGTAAATGGGCCGGACGGCCGCTGAAAAGCCTTGCGAAGTTTGCGACCGTTTTGGTCGTTGTGGTCGCTTCCTATGAACGGCGGGACCGGATACGATGAGGTCGGTGCGCGGTCCACGCCTCAGCCTGGCATCACGGATCCTGGCCTTCCAGCTCGCCATCATCCTGGGCTCGCTGCTGGTGGGCGCAATAGGCTCGATCGTGGTCGAGCGGCAACGGCTCGATCAACGGTACGAGCAGCAAGCGCTATCGGTCGCCCAGTCGGTCGCCAGCCTGCCGTCGGTGCGCGATGGGCTGCGTGACTCGGATCCGTCACGTACCCTCCAGCCACTGGCGGAAGGCTTGCGCAAGGCGTCTGGCGCCAGCTTTATCGTCATCGCCGGTCCGGACGGCATTCGATTCTCACATCCGAACCCGGCCATGATCGGCAAGCCGATCGACGAGGATCCCAGCGCCATTCTCGCTGGCCAGACTTTTGTCGGCATCCAGCGCGGTACGCTCGGCGTCTCGGCGCGCGGCAAGGCTCCCATCTTCGATGGCACGGGCCGGGTCATTGGAATCGTCTCGGTTGGATTCCTGGAGCAGCAGGTCTCCGCTCAGCTGGCGGCCGACCTGCCGCAGTTGAGCCTGTATGTGCTGGCGGCGGTTGGCCTCGGCGTGATTGGATCGCTGTTGCTGGCTCGCCACCTCAAACGTCAGACGTTCGGCCTGGAGCCTCCGGAGATTGCGACGTTGCTCGAGCAGCGGGAAGCGAGCCTGCACGGGATCCGCGAAGGAACTATCGCGACGGATAACGAGGGACGGATCACGCTGATCAACGACGAGGCCCGCCGGCTGCTGCGACTGTCGAGCGACAGCGTCGGGCGACCACTCACTGAGGTCCTGCCTCCGGGCCGAGTCCGCGACCTTCTGATCGGCGAGGTCACCGGCGCCGACGAGGTCGTGCTGGCCGCCGACCGCGTGCTCGTCGTCAGCCGGATGCCGGTGGTCGTCCGCGGCCGGAACATCGGCTACGTCGCGACCTTCCGCGACCGGACCGAGCTCGAGAGCCTCCTTCGCGAGCTGGACAACGCCCGCAGCGTCAGCGAAGCCCTGCGCGCCCAGGCGCATGACTTTTCCAACCGTCTCCACACCATCGCTGGCTTGATCGAACTCGGGCGTCAGGAGGAGGCGATCCAGCTGACCACGGAGTCGTCCTCCGTATCGCAGGAGCTCACCGAATCCCTCCTGGAGCGCGTCGGCGACCCCGTCCTCGGGGCGTTACTGCTCGGCAAGTCCGCCGTGGCCACCGAGCGCGGCATCCAGTTCCGGCTCTCGCCGGACAGCCGCCTCGACGGCGACGCTGGGCACCCACGCGACTTGATCACGGTCGTCGGCAACCTGATTGACAATGCGCTCGACGCGGCGGCCACCTCCCCGAATGGCGGCGCGCGTTGGGTCGAAGTCTCGATTCACAAGTCGGACGGCGACGTCATCATCAAGGTGCACGATTCCGGCCCTGGGATCGGAGAGGGTCAACTGGCACAGATCTTTTCCGAGGGCTACACCACCAAGCTGGCCAGCCCGGGTTCGCGGCGCGGACTCGGCCTCGCGCTCGTGAAACAAGTCGCGGCGCGCCGCAACGGCGAGGTGACCGTGCTCAACCAGGGTGGCGCGATGTTTACGGTGCGGCTTCCCTTGTCGGCCAAACCGCAGCCGGTGGTGACGGCGTGATTCGCACCCTGATCGTCGACGACGACTTTCGCGTCGCCTCGTTGCACCGGGCCTATGTCGAGAAGGTCCCGGGGTTTACCGTCATTGGTGAAGCAGCGACCGGGGCCGAGGCGCTGCGCCTGGTCAACTCCGCCAACCCGGACCTGGTCCTCCTCGACATCTATTTGCCGGATATCTCAGGCCTCGAAGTGATGCGGACGATTCGCGAAGCGGGCGTCTCGCGGGTTGACGTTATTGCCATCACCGCCGCCCGCGACGTCGAGAGTCTGCGCGCCGCCATGCAGGGCGGCGTCGTTCACTACCTGATCAAGCCGTTTCGATTCGCCGCGCTCCACGAGAAGTTGCAGAGTTACGCGGCCATGCATCGGCGCCTGAAGCAGCTCTCCGAGGCAGACCAGCACGCCGTCGACACGCTCTACAACATCCTCCGACACGGCGGCGCCGAGGAGACCTTGCCGAAGGGACTCTCGAGACCGACGCTCGAGCTCGTCACCCGCATCCTGCAAGAGGCGGGAGGCGACCTCACCGCGGTGGAGGTGGCGGAACTCGCCAATCTCAGCCGGGTCACGGCCCGGCGCTACGTCGATCATCTCGTGCAGTTGGGCCGGGTCGAAGTCGTGATGCGCTACGGGTCACCCGGACGCCCGGAGCATCTCTATCACCTCGTCGCGCTGAGCCTGAACCGGCTCACCAAGCTCAGCCATTAGGCGGCCACCGAACTCGACGCATTGACAGTAGCGTCGATTTGGTGGTCGCATAAGAAGTAATCGGCAAGCTGCCACTCGACGCCTGTCCGTATTCGCGTCCTTTTGCCAAGGACTTTGCCGACTGCAGCGCATTCCAGCCGGTCGAGTTCAACGCGGCCTCGGATGATGTCCCACCGCAGATGCTGACAACCTGTGCGAACCTCGTGATCGGCACCTTCTGGAATGACGCCAAGCACCACTACGGACGGTGCAGCCTCGGCGACAGCGTCGCCCGGTTGGCCCGGCTCAAGGCGCAGCTCGAGGTGAGCGAGTCGTACGTTCTCCAGCATGCCGATCCCGACGACGACGCTGGCGCTCCGCCGCCGATCATGCCACCTCGCTAACGCCCCAGCCGCTCGTGCTCATCCCTAAGATTGGCCTGAGCCCAGATGCCGGTCACTCATGGCACGCCGACCATCACGATCAACCACGATCACCAGTTCATGGTCAGCGAGCCGAACGCCACCATGGTGCCAACCGCCGGCGTCGGGTTCTTCGCGCGGGACACGCGCTTTGTCTCGAGCTACGCCGTCACCATCAACGGCCGAGTGCCCCTCCTGCTCGACGCCAGCACCATCGACCACTTCTCCGCGCGCCACGAATTCACCACCCCTGAGCTGCCGCTAGCTGCGACGCGCGACGGCGCCGAGCACGACATCATCCTCGAGGAGCGCGCGATCGGCTTCCGCCTCGACCGCACTATTTACGAGGGGGTTCACGAAGACTACGACCTCGTCAGCTTTGCACGACACCCAGTCCGCCTGATCCTGGAGGTCGCGATCGAGTCGGACTTTGCTGACATCTTTGACGTGCGGCGCCGGCGGTTGGTGCGCCGGGGAGACTTGCAGAGCTCCTGGCACGAGAAGGCAGGCGAGCTGCGCACGACGTACAGCAACGGCTCGTTCAAGCGGGAGCTGCTTGTTCGGGTTGAGCGCGGAGGCTCGCATCCGGAGTTCGCCAACGGCCGCATGCAGTTCGTTATCAATCTCGCGCCCAAGCAGACCTGGCATACGTGCGTCGAATGGTTGCCTGTAATCGATGGCAAGCGCGCACGGGTGCTCCCCTGCTCTGCCGTCCGGAATCGTATTCCCGAGATGGCCGATGGGATGCTGCCCTCGGTCGACGTCGCCACCAGCCACTCGACGCTGCCGGCCATCTGGCGCCAGGCGGTCGCGGATATGGAGGCGCTGCGGATGTCCGACTTCGCGGTACGTCGCGGCGTTTACGTGCCCGCCGCCGGCATCCCCTGGTACGTCACGCTCTTCGGTCGGGACTCGCTGGTCGTCGCGATGGAAAGTATCAGCGGCTTTCCCGAGTTCGCCTTCGGTGCGTTGGACCGGCTCTCGCGAGTACAGGCGACCGACGCCAATGCGGAGCAAGACAAAGAGCCGGGCAAGATTCCGCATGAACTGCGCTACGGTGAACTCGCCAGTCTCGGACTGCTCCCCTTTACGCCCTACTTCGGCACGGCGGATGCGACCTTGCTCTTCTTGATCGTGTTTTCCTATGCGTACCAATGGTCGGGCGACAGGGAGATCCTGGACCGTTACCGGCCAAACGCAGAGGCCGCGCTGAAATGGATGCTCGAGTACGGGGACCGGGACAACGACGGGTTTCAGGAATACAAGACGCGGTCGCCGGTCGGCTATTACAACCAGGGCTGGAAGGATTCGCACGACTGCATCCAGCACGAGGACGGGACCATCCCGCCGCTACCGATTGCCTTGTGCGAGCTCCAGGGTTATGCCTTCGACGCCCTGCTCCGGATGTCCGAGGCGTTCGCCATCTGGGGCGATGCCGAGCGGTCGGCGGCATTGCGACAGCGAGCCATCAACCTGTACGAAGCGTTCAACGAGCGCTTCTGGTGGGAGGAAGAGGGCACCTACTATCTGGGCCTCGACGGCAACAAGCGGCCAATCCGATCGGTGGCGTCGAATGCCGGGCACTGCCTGGCCAGCGGCATCGTCCCGCCGGATCGCGCCAGCCGCGTGGTCGACCGGCTGATGCAGCCTGACATGTGGAGCGGATGGGGCGTCCGCACCCTCTCGACCAAGCACCCTTCGTACAATCCCCACTCGTATCACCTGGGATCGGTCTGGCCGCACGACAACGCCACCATTGCGGGCGGGTTTCGGCGGGCCGGCCGCCACACCGAGGCCCAGCAGATCGCCGAAGGCATCTTTGCGGCCGCCGAGCGCTTCGACCACTTCAGCCTGCCGGAGCTGTGGGCGGGAGTGGCGCGCGAGCCCGGCGCCTACCCGGTCCCCTACCTCGGGACCAACGTCCCGCAGGCCTGGTCCGCCGCCTCAGTCTTTCGCCTGATCGCGATCCTCTGCGGGATTCACAGCGCCGGCCACGCGAAGGTCATTTATGTCAACCCCGATCTGCCCGACTGGCTGCCGGACCTGACGTTAAAGAATCTCCGCGCCGGCAAAGGCGCCGCCGAGCTGCGCTTGAGACGTGACGAGGTCGACGTGATCAGCAACACGACCGGGTTCGAGATCATTCACGGCCGCGTTCCGCGACCTCCGCTCACGGAAACGCCGGGCTACCGCGCTTAGGGAGTCCCGAGCGCGCCCGTGACGTTGCAAAACATGTTCTTCACGGTGTTGCCCATGATGATGAGGATGACGATCACCACGATGACCACCAGCACCATGATCAGGGCGTACTCCACCATCGCCTGACCCCGTTGGTCGTCGCGACTCAACCACCTGACAAGCTGGTCGGCAATTGCAGTAACCACCCACGGCTCCTGCGATCCAGATTGATCCCGACACGTTGCGAAATGCCTTCTCCTTACGGGCGCCGTTGCTTCGTTGCGCCGGCGTCACCCCGAGTCAGGGCGGCTTGACCCTCCTGTGACGCCGCGGCACTGTGCTAGGTTGGCGCCATAAAACCGAGCCCGCCGTGGATGGCCCTGCTTGTGCTCGTCGCCGCCAAGGTAGGGGTGACGATGGCGGTCGCCGACCGCTATGGCTGGCACCGGGACGAGCTCTATTACCTGGCCTCG
>DATBYU010000120.1:0-4023 GCA_036513555.1 Candidatus Dormiibacterota bacterium
ACGCCGCCAGCAGCGTCGGAATCGACGAGATCACGAGGAACCCGAGGATGCCCCGGCGGTTATTCGTCTGGATGCTGGTGGGCTGCCCGGCGACGACGAAACCCGTGAGGCCCAGGTCGGGTCGGGCCCAGCGCGCAGCAAAGAAGCGAAGCGACGGCGCGCCGCCTAGATCCACCGTGGTCAGGGCGCTGCCGTGTGCGGAGGCGGACGCCAACAGGCTCGTCGGTACCGCTGGGGCCGCATCGCCGATCCGGCCGGTGGTGGAGACCACCGTTCCGTTCGACGTCAGAATTTCGATGAAGGGATCGGTTCGGCGCGCCAGGTCCTCGGCCCCGGTCAGCGTGCCAGGAACGCTGAGCTGGTCCGCCGACGCCGTCGCGATCGCGGCCTGCGCGTCGGCAGCT
Organism: Candidatus Dormiibacterota bacterium; assembly: GCA_036513555.1. GTDB lineage: Bacteria > Chloroflexota > Dormibacteria > CF-121 > CF-121 > CF-13. Next base: position 405 of record DATBYU010000120.1, read on the forward strand.
CGCTGGTGGAGGGCATCGTCCTGCGTCGTGCCCTGGGTGTTCGTTGCGAGGGTGTAGACCAGCCAACCAAAGGCCAGCAACGTCAGGGCCACGAGGGCTGCGCCGAAGAACGTCAGCCGGAGTCTGAACGACACGTCACGCCTCGCGCAGGCTGTAGCCGAATCCACGGACGGTCTGGATCAGCCGGGGCTCACCGGCGCCGTCGAGCTTGGTTCGCAGATAGCCGACGTAAACGGCGACCACGTTGTCATCGGTCTCTTCATCGGCCCACACGGCGCTGAGCAGCTGGTCGCGGGTCAGCACCAGCCGAGGATGCCGCAGGAAGTGCGTCAGTAGCGCGAACTCCTTCGCGGTGAGCTGCACGAGCCGGCCGCTGCGGCGCACCTCACGGGTTTCAACTTCCAGGGTCAGGTCGGCGAACTGCAGGAGAGTCGACGGCGGTGCCGCCCGGCGCAACAGCGCGCGGACGCGGGCCAGCAATTCGGTGTAGGCAAACGGCTTGATGAGGTAGTCGTCGGCGCCGGTATCGAGCCCGCGCACCCGGTCGGCGGTGCCGCTGCGGGCAGTCAGCATCAGGATGGGCAGGCTGCCGCCCGCTCGCAGCTGGCGGCAGACCTCCAGGCCGTCGATGCCGGGCATCATCAGGTCGAGAACCACCAGGTCCGGCCGATGGGCGCGTGCCTGCTCGAGCGCCGCCGCCCCGCCGAGCGCGACGTCAACGTCGTAGCCCTCCGGACGGAGGACGCGCTGTACGGTGATGGCGACCATGGGGTCGTCATCGACCACGAGGATGCGCCGGGCGGCCGCGCTCACGACCCGTATATCCTCCTCGAACTCAGTAAGGATGCTGTAAGACTTCGTTTCCCGGGATTAGTTGACTTCGATTGGTCGACGTAGTATAGTCGGCGTCGACTAAACGATGAAGACTACTCGTGAGCTACCTCGGACGCCACTGGCGCTGGCGGTTATGACGCTCCTGATGGAGCGCCCGATGCACCCGTACGAGATGAAGCTGAAGATGAAAGAGCGCGGCCACGACCAGGTGATCCGGCTCAAGGGGGGGTCGATTTACGACACGGTCGTTCGTCTAGAAGACGGTGGCTTTATCAAGTCTCAGGAGACGAGCCGCGAGGGACGCCGTCCCGAGCGCACCGTCTACGCGATCACCGAAACGGGCCGCGACGAGATCACCAGCTGGATGCGCGAGATGCTGGCCCAGCCGGTGAACGACTATCCGCAGTTCGCCGCGGCCCTGGCATTTCTGGCCGTGCTCGAGAAGGGGGAAGTCGTTCGGTTGCTCAAACTGCGGTCGGCAATGCTCGAGAGCCAGCTTGCCGAGGTGGATAACGGTTTGGCGAAGCTGCAGAAGACTATGGCGATCCCCCGTCTCTTTCTCATCGAGGTCGAGTACGGGAGTGTCATGCACCGGGCGGAGCTCGAGTGGGTTCGCCGGCTGATCGCGGACATCGAGGACGGCAAGCTATGGATCACGCACGACGAGATGAAAGCGGTCGACGCGCGGCTCGGACACGTCACTGAAATCTAAGGAGGGGTACCCCACCATGTCGGAAACTCGTCGATCGTCCTCGCCCTGGCTCGCGCTCGCCGTGCTCGCGCTGGGCCTCTTCATGACCTTGCTCGACCTGACCATCGTCAATGTGGCGATTCCGAGCATCGTCGACGACCTGCACGCGTCGCTCGACCAGATCCTCTGGGTCCTCAACGGCTACAGCCTGATGTACGCCGTGCTCTTGATCACGTCGGGACGCCTGGGCGACATCTTTGGTCCGCGAAACATGTTCATCGCCGGCGTGCTGGTCTTCACCGTGGCCTCGGCGCTCAGCGGTCTCGCTCAGGACCCGACGCAGCTGATCCTTGCTCGCGGCGCGCAAGGTCTCGGGGCGGCCATCCTTGCACCCCAGGGGTTGCCGATCATGACCACGATCTTTCCGCCGGAGCGGCGTGGCGGCGTTTTCGCCATCTACGGCGGGCTGGCTGGGCTGGCAGTGCTGGCGGGTCCGATCGTCGGCGGCTTCATCGTCACCAACTTCGGGTGGCGCTGGATCTTCTATGTCAATCTGCCCGTCGGCGCGCTCATCGTGGCGGCGGCGATTGCGCTGGTGCCGGATCTGCGTCCAGGGCTACGGCACCGCCTCGACCTCGTTGGTGTCGTGCTCGCGACGGCGGGCCTCTTCGGCGTCGTGTTCGGGCTGATCGAGGGACAACGCTACAACTGGGGGACCGTCTCCGCGGGCATCACGATTCCCGAGATCATCGCGGCCGGCGTCATCGTGCTGGCAATCTTCATCGTCATCCAGTGGCGCCGCCAGGATCGTGAGCCGCTCCTGTCGTTCGCCGTCTTCAAGGATCGGAACTACACCCTGATGACGCTCGTCCTGATGGCGATGGGCTTCGCGATGGTCGGCATCTTCTTGCCGATCACAATCTACTTCCAGTCGGTGCTCGGGCTGAGCGCCTTCGACGCCGGCATATCAATGGCGCCGATGGCGCTGACCATGATGTTGTTCTCGGGCGTCGTCGCTCCCCTCGCCGCTCGCTTCGGCAAATACATCCTGATGATCGGGCTCACGCTGTTTGCGATCGGGATGGCCTACATCGCCTGGCGGGTGCAGGTGGACTCCAATCGTTGGACCTTCGTCCCGGGGCTGGTCGTCGGTGGTCTGGGTATGGCAGGCGTCTGGACGCCCGTCTATAGCCTGGCGACGCGTGACCTGCAGCCGCGGCTGGCCGGAGTCGCTTCCGGGGTGCTGAACACCATGCAGGAGCTGGGCACCGTGGTCGGGAGCGCCGCTATCGGCGCGGTGCTGCAGAACCGGCTCGCAACGGGCCTTCACGACCACGCGGTCGGCTCCTCGTCGCAGCTGCCGGGCCAGTTCCGCGCTCCCTTCGTCGATGGCTTCAGCCAGGCGGCGAGCCACGGCCTCGAAGTCGGGCGCGGCCAGACGGGCGGCCAGCTGCAGCTGCCCGCCGGTATTCCGGCACAAATCGCCCAACAGCTCGGGCGGCTGGCACATGACGTCTTCACGCAGTCGTTTGTCGACGCCATGCGGCCGAGCATGTTGCTGGGGGTCGTGGTCATTCTGATCGCGGCGGCTGGCGTTCTGGGCGTACGCGCTCGCGCCTCACGGCCCGACGAGCGGGCGGCCGGGGCGCAGGCCTACCAGGAAGTGGCGCCCGTCGCTTAGGAACCTTGGGGGCGCCGCCGGGTGGCGCCCCCAACCTGTCACCGCCCCACCGCCAATTGCGGGTTGCGCCGTTTCTTGAGCTATGTAATAATGTGCTCTGTAAATATGAGCTTACTCACTTTCAAGACCGATCACGACGCCCCGGAACTGAAGACCGACCGGAACGGCTTCCTGTTTGACCCGCGGATTCGCGAGGTCCTGACCCGGCAAGGCCGCAAGGTCGAGCCTGGAACGGAGGCGCTGGCCGCCGTCCGCATCCTGGGAAAAAAGCTGCATGCGACCATGGAGCGTTGGGCGGATCAGTTCGGGCTCAGTGAGGGCCGCTTCCAGATCCTGGTGCGCCTGAAGCACCAGCCCACCGGCCGTTTCGCCATGGGCGAGCTGGCCGAGATGCTGGACGTCTCCCCTCGGAC
>DATBYU010000121.1:0-36326 GCA_036513555.1 Candidatus Dormiibacterota bacterium
ATCCTCGGTGCCATCGTTGGCCTGGAGCGCGAGCGGCAGGAGCGGGCGGCCGGGCTACGGACGGTGACCATGGTCTCGCTCGGGTCGTGCCTGTTCACGATCGTCGGGGCATACGGCTTCCCCAACACGGATCCTTCGCGGGTCGCGGCGCAGATCGTCACCGGTATCGGTTTCCTCGGAGCCGGCACCATTTTTCTTCGTAAGGACCTGGTGCGCGGGCTGACGACCGCCGCCACGATCTGGGCGGTGGCTGCGATCGGTATGGCGTCCGGGACGGCGCAATACTTCATTGCCTGTTTCACGACGCTGTTGATCCTGTCTGTGTTGATGGTCTTGAAACCGATCGAAAAGCGCTTCTTCAAGCGGCCGAACGAGGCACAGGTCAGCCTGATCGTTCCGCGCGGCGAGGGTGAGATCGAGAGGGTGCGGGCGGCGCTGGCGGTGATCGGCGCGTTTCCGATGTCGATCCGGATTCACGAGCTCACCGAAACCGACGACCGCCTCGAAATCGATGTCGGCCTGCCCCACAACCGAACCACCGCCGAGCTGTTACGCCAGCTTCGCTCGATCGCGGGCGCCAAGCAGATCTTCATCTCCCGGGAGCTGATCGAGGACCGCGTTCGCGCGGGGAATTGATACAATGGGGCCTAAGAACTGGGAGGTGGTGCCCATGGCATTAGTTGATTTAGGTGAGAGCGGCGGGTAACACCGCCGCTCTTTCTTTTTAGGGGTTACGCCCGCTCAACCGCGGCCAAACTGCGGCCGTCGTTTCTCGAGAAACGCCTGGATCGCCTCTTTCGCGTCGGGCGTTTCCGCAGCCAGTGACTGGAGCTGTGACTCGAGCTCCATGGCCTGCTCGAGGTCGAGGGTAAGGGCCCGTTCGAGCCCCTGCTTGATCAAAGCATAGGTCTGGCGCGGCCCGTCGTTGAGGCGCCGGGCGCGCTCCATCGCCGCCGTCATCAACTGGTCCGACGGGACGACCGCTGCAACCAGGCCGAGCTTATGGGCGTCCTCGACGGTCAGCGGATCCCCTGACATCGCCAGCTCGGTCGCCTTGCTCAGGCCGAGCATGCGCGTGAGGAAGAAGAGGCTCCCGGCATCGGGGACCAGGCCAACGCGGACGAACACCACGATGAGCTGGGTGCCGGCCGCCGCGATCCGCAGATCGCAAGCGAGCGCCAGGCTGAGGCCCGCGCCCGCTGCGGTTCCATTGAGAGCCGCGATCACCGGTTTGGGACAGGCCCGGATGGCGCGGATCATCGGGGTGTAGTTCGTCCGGAGGTCGTCGCCGAGGTCGCGCTCACCGGCCTCGCGTCGAGCGACCACATCCTTGAGGTCGGCCCCGGCGCAAAAGGCGCGGCCTGCCCCGGTGATGATGACGGCTCCCACCCCGCGATCACGAGCCGCCGCCTCCACACCGTCGCGCAGCGCGTGCGTCATCTCGCGATTGAGGGCGTTGAGGGCCTCCGGCCGGTTGAGCGTGAGTGTGAGGACGCCGCCGTCAAGCGCGCTGAGCAGGACCTCGTTCATCGTCCGGTGAACCGACCGGGTCGCTTCTCGAGGAAGGCGCGCATACCCTCACGTTTGTCGTCGGAGGCGAAGAGAAGATAGAAGAGCTTGCGCTCGAACTCGAGGCCGGCCGTCAGCCCCACCTCCATCGCCTGGTTGACGGCTTCCTTTCCGAGGCGCACGGCAAGCGGCGGCCGCTGCGCGATCAGCTTCGCCAGCCGGAGTGCCTCATCCATGTAGGCGCCGGCCCCAACCACGCGGTTGACGAGACCGAGCCGTTCCGCATCCGCCGCGCCGACCGGCTCGCCGGTCAACACCGCCTCCATGGCGCGGACTTTTCCGGCGGACCGAGCCCAGCGTTGGGTGCCGCCCGCGCCGGGGATGATCCCGATCTTGACCTCCGGCTGGCCGAACTGGGCCGTCTCCGACGCAACCACCAGGTCGCACATCAGTGCCAGCTCGCAGCCGCCGCCGAGTGCATAGCCGCTGACCGCGGCAATCACCGGTTTGTGGATGGCCCGAAAGCGGGTCCAGTGCGCGAAGTTGTCGTCCTTCAGCACCTCGACGGCACCGGCCTCCACCATCTGGGTGATGTCGGCGCCGGCCGCGAAAGCCCGGTCGTCGCCGGTCAGGATCATGCAGCGAATCGCATCGTCTCGATCGAACGCCTCCAGCGCGTCGACGAGCTCCGCGATCGTCCTCTGGTTGAGGGCATTGCGGACCTGCGGCCGGTTGATCCTGACGATCCCCACAGCGCCGTCGGTCTCGGTGAGCACGAACTCGTACGGCATTTTCCCTCCTGCGGGCCAAGTCTAGCCGGGGAGCCGCCCGGTGACCGGTGCCAGCCATCGGCCGAATCGGCGTTATAGGCTCGTGAAGCGGCTGGTTGCGGCGCTCGCCCCGGTCGGGGCGCTGCTGATGTTCTCGGCAACCGCCCTGGCAGAGGATCAGCCCTTCAAGACGGTCGTCGACACCATCGTGCCGAAGACGCCCGGCCTGACGATCGACGGTTCGACGGGCGGCTGTGACCTGCTGCTTGCGAACCAGACAGGCCAGGACGTGGTCCTCTTCGACATGAGCAAACCGCCGAAGCCCTTCCGCTTCGCCGCTCAACCCAAGGCAGCCACCCCTCGGCCTCCGATCCCCGTTCATTTGCCAACGGCCGGTGCCTGGCCGTGTGCCAGCCTGCCAGCAGTCAATGAGGACCAGCAATGGAATCACGCCGAGGCCACCGTCGGTATCTGGAGCTTGAATGGCACGGTGGGCGCGCTCAGCTTCAAGCTGAATGCCCGGACGGTCTACGACCCGGCCCTCGACCCCCAGGCGGACTGGATGCTTTACCTGCGCTATGGAGCGGGGGCCACGGTGGTCGGTGGTGTGCTGATGGCCGTCCCGTATCTCTTAGCGCGGCGCCGCGAGATCCTCGGCAGCAGCAAGAAAGCAGCCTGACCCTAAGGTCGCGAAACTTGGCTCTGGACGAGTGGTAAAACTGCCCATATAATCCGGGGCAGTTCGATGAAGGGAAGGGGTCGGTATTCAGAAAGCGCCAATGTGGACGTTGCTTTTCTGATAACGCCGCTATAGAGTCTTTTCAATGCTCGGGATTGGGGACGTGGGCAGCGCTGTGAGCAGGAGGGTGAGAACCTTCGGCAAGAAAGACGTCTCCAACCGCAAGAAGGCCGTCATCCTCGGAGGGTTCTGCACGGCGCAATTGCTCGACGTGACGACCACTCACATCGGGCTCTCGCAAGGACGGCAGGAGCTCAATGGCGTGGCCGCCTGGATCATCGCCCACGACGGCGAGCTGGCGGTCTACGCGATCAAGCTCGGCCTGGTTGCCGGGCTGGTGGCCTTCCTGCTCATTTACGGGCGTCGCCGCACGAGCATCTGGAACGCCTACCTGATCGCGGCGTGGATCACAACCTTCGCCGTGGTCAACAACGTCTATCGAATCCTGAATTAGCAACGGAAGCACGGCGCCCCGAGGGGCGCTAACGACTAAATTGTTCGGGTGATCCCCGGGGCCATCACCTTTGGCGAGGTCTTGACGCCGCTGTTTTTCTACGTGGTGATCGTCGCCTACATGGCCTTCGTGCTGGTGTCGGCCTGGCAGTTTTCCCGCCGGCCCGAGCCGGGTCGGACGATGCGCTTCATCAACCTCACCCTCGTCCCGCTTGGCGTGCTGGTCGCGCTCGTGGGGGTGCTGGCCGCCAGCTTCAACGCCTTCTCGCAGCAGGAGGGGACGCCGAGCACGAACTGGGCGATCGTCATGGTTGCGCTCGGGCTCGGCGGTTCGTCGCTCTTGCTGGCGTTCGAGGGCTTCATCCTGCGCAGTCGGGTTCGCACGTCGAGCGAAGAGCGCCGGGCGATCGGGTTGCGGAGTTTGAGCCTGATCGCGACGACCGTGCCGCTGGTCGTCCTCGGTTTGCTGTTCGCGGTGCTGGCGCTCCGGATTTCCCTCTAAAATCTCCTATACTTGACTGGTCCGATCAACTATTGAGGGGACCTGAGTGCGAATGCGTTTGTCGATGAAGACGGAGTACGGGGTCAGGGCCATCGTGGAGCTGGCGGCCAATGCTGGACGAGGCGCCCTGCAGAGCGGCGAAATCGCGCGGCGGCAGGTGATCCCTGGGCCGTTCCTTGACCAGGTACTGATGACGCTGCGCCGTGCCGGTCTGGTGCACTCGACGCGTGGTCCGCACGGCGGGCACGTGCTGGCCCGCGGCCCGGAAGAGATCCGTCTCGACGAGGTGATCGCCTGTCTCGAGGGCGACGGCGTCAAGAGCCGCCAGCCGGATGGTGCCGAAGCCGGAGACAGCCGCGTGCTGGCGCAGGTCACCGAGAAAGCCGAGCAAGCCGCCCGCGATGTCTTCGCCTCGCATACCCTGGCCGATTGCCTGCGATTGCGGCGGGCCCAGCCGCAGGTCTTCCACGGCATCTTCCATGCCGTCCCGGCCAAGCCGCGCGGCGCCTGATGGCCGAGGCATCGCTCACGGCCGAGCAGCGACAACGCTACGCGCGCCATCTTGCGCTTACCGAAATCGGGTCCGCCGGCCAGCGGCGACTGCTGGGCTCGAGCGTGCTCATCGTGGGCGTCGGCGCCCTCGGCTCGCCGGTCGCGCTCTACCTGGCGGCCGCGGGTGTGGGCACCATCGGTCTTGCCGACCATGACCACGTCCGGCTCTCGAACCTGCAGCGACAGGTCATCCACTCGATGGCGGGACTCAATCGTTCGAAGGTCGACGGCGCAGCCAGGACCGTCGGCGCACTGAACCCTGATGTGAAGGTCGACGCGGTCGAGGCCACCGTCGACGAGCACAATGCGATGGAGCTCCTCCAACGCTACGACGTGATCGTCGATGGCACGGACACCTTCCGAGCCCGTTACCTGCTCAGCGACGCCGCCTATCTGCTGCGCAAACCGCTGGTGCACGGCAGCATCTTCCGGATCGAAGGGCAGGTGACCGTCTTTGTTCCAGGTCGTGGCTGCTATCGCTGCCTCTATCCGGAACCGCCACCGGCCGGCGCGATCGAAGAATCCGAACAGGTTGGAGTCCTGGCCGCGTTGCCCGGCATCATCGGTACCATCCAGGCCGCCGAGACCATCAAGCAGATCACGCGCACCGGCGACCCGTTGGTGAACCGCGTGCTGCTACACGACACGATGGCGATGACGTTTCGCGAGGTCGGCTACCGTCGCAACCCCGCGTGCCCTACCTGTGGTGACCGCCCGAGCATCGTGTCCCTCGCCGATTATCACGCCGTGGTGGGCGCGGAGGAGGGACGCCGGTGACCGCCGAGCGGCATCATCGTCAACGAATCCTCAGCGAGGTCGGCGAGGCCGGGCAGCAACGGCTCGAAGGTGGCTCGGTCGCGATCGTCGGCCTTGGGGGTTTGGGTTCGCCCGTTGCCCTCTACCTGGCGGCGGCCGGGGTGGGACGGCTCGGCCTGATCGACGACCAGCAGGTTGAACTCTCGAATCTCAACCGCCAGATCCTCTTCGAGGACTGCGACGTGGGCCGGCCGAAGGTCGAGGCGGCGGCTGGCCGATTGCTGATCCTCGACTCCGCTCTCCGGCTGGATGCTCGCCAGGAAAGCGTTCGCGCCTCTAACGTGGAGGCCATTGCGGCGGAGTACGACGTGGTCGTCGATGCAACCGATTCGTTCGAGACGAAGTTCCTCCTGAACGATGCGGCCGTCCTGCTTCGCAAACCGCTCGTTCATGGCGCGGTCCTGCGGTGGGGTGGCCAGGCCACGACGGTTCTCCCAGACGGGCCGTGCCTGCGCTGCCTTTTCCGTGAGCCCCCCGATGCCGCCGATATCGAGACGTGCGAGGAGGCCGGCATCATTGGAGCGGCCACTGGCGTCGTCGGGAGTGTGCAGGCGGAGGAGGTGCTCAAGGTCATTCTCAACGTCGGCACACCGTTGAGCGGCCGAATCTTTCAGCACGACGGCTTGCGCTCGGAAACCCGCATCACCACGTTTCCGCGCGATCCCGACTGCCCGGTCTGCTCCCCGCGGGCGCGGATCACCGACCTCACGCGTTATGCCGAACAGGTCTCGCCACGCGGTCACGTACGGGGCTGATGTCGCCCACGGCGGAGATCGGCATTTTCGGCGGGTCCGGATTCTACGAGTGGCTCGACGCCGCCGACGAGATCGAGATCGCGACACCTTATGGCCCACCCAGTGGGTCGATTGCACTGGCCGAGGTTGGCGGGCGCAGCGTCGCATTTCTGCCGCGACATGGACCCAACCACGAGGTCTCGGCGCCCTTCGTCAACTACCGCGCCAACGTCTGGGCGATGCACGAGCTCGGTGTCAAGCGCATCATCGGCCCGTCCGCGGTGGGCAGCCTGAAGCCTGACCTGCACCCTGGGGACCTGGTGATCTGTGATCAGTTCTTCGATCGCACCAGCGGTCGGGCGGATACCTACTATCCGGGTCCGGATGTGGTTCACGTAAGTGCCGCCGACCCGTACTGTCCCGAGCTCCGCGAGTTGTCCGGCCGCATCGCGGAACAGCGGTCGCTGCGCTTTCAACCCACGGGAACGGTGGTGGTGGTGCAGGGGCCGCGCTTTTCGACACGAGCCGAGAGTCGCTGGTTCAGCCGGATGGGCTGGGACATCGTCGGCATGACGCAATATCCTGAGGTGATCCTCGCCCGCGAGCTGGAGATGTGCTACCTCAACCTCTCATTGGTGACCGACTACGATGCCGGCCTCGAGGAGGCGCCCGATATTGCGGCAGTCCAGGCACACGACGTCATGCGGGTGCTGGCCGACAACATCAGTCGGGTTCGTGACCTGCTGGCCGTCCTGATCCCGATCATCCCGACCACCCCGAGCTGCAACTGTCAGCGCTCGCTGGAAGGGGCCCGGATGTGAGCTGGATCCCGGCTAAAAAAGAAGAAAGGCCGAGATTGGGGTCTCGGCCTTCAAGGAAGGGGAAGCGGGGATCACGATATCCGTGGGGCGGTTAAGGACCAGTGAAGAGCCGGTAACGGCGCTGTCACGGGAATGGATCGGGGCCCGATCGAGCGTCAGCTATAGTCCCCAGCAATGAGGGTGCTGATCACCGGCGGGGCCGGTTTCATCGGTCAGCGCACCGGCCAGCTGCTGCTCAAGCAATCGCACCAGGTGACGATCCTGGACAACCTCTCGCCACCCGCCCACGATGGCCCGCCGGCGCTGCCGGTCGGCATGGAGCTGGTCGAGGGCGACATCCGGAAGCGTGAGGATTGGGTCAAGGCGTTGAAAGAGAACGAGGTCGTGCTGCACCTCGCCGACCACCATGACTATTTGCCATCGTTCAGCAAGCTGTTTCACATCAATGCCGTTGGCACGGCCATTCTGTTCGAGCTGCTGCTCGAGGGGAAGACATCGGTGCGGCGGATCGTGCTGGGATCGACGACCGCGGTCTACGGCGAGGGTAAGTATCGATGCGGCAAGGACGGCGACGTCTACCCACTGCCGCGCCGCGTGGATGTTCTCGAGCGCGGGACGTGGGATCCGCCCTGTCCGATCTGCGGCGGTGCGGTCACGCCGATGGTTACCGATGAGTCGGTCACCCGGCCGACCAGCGCTTACGGTCTGAGCAAGCTGGCGCAGGAAGACCTGGTTCGGTTGCTGGGTGATCGACATGGCATCGAGTGGGTCATCCTCCGTTATGGCGCCGTCCAGGGAAAGGGCCAGCCATTTCAGAACGCGTACTATGGCGCGCTGCGAATCTTTGCGCTCCGCCTGGCGCACGGCCAAGCGCCGGCGCTACTCGAGGACGGGAACCAGCTGCGCGATTTCGTCGACGTCGAGGATGTGGCGCGTGCCAACGTCGCGGCCATCAACGGGCTGCCGCGCGGCGCCTACAACGTGGCCAGCGGCCGCGCCCACGCCGTGATCGACCTTGCGCGCACGCTGCTGCGCGTTGCCGAGCGCGACCTTACGCCGGAGACACCGGGCCGGTACCGGGTAGGGGATCCACGGCATGTGGTCCCGGACGTCAGCCGGCTCAAGGCGGCCGGATGGGAGGCGCAGTCCGGTTTGGAAACGATGGTCCGCGAGTACTGGCAATGGCTGCAGCAGCAGCCGAACCTCGACACCTACTTCGAGGGCGCCGACCATCTGATGGAGCGCACCGGGACCGTCCGCGTGGCGCGATGAACGCGCAGCCGAAGCGCCGCTACCCAATCCTGTACTCGGTGCAGCGTTGGAATGACGGCAAATGGTTCTACGGTGGATTTTTCATCATCCTGGTGGCGCTGATCGCCATCAAGGTGGTCCAGCACCAGTCGATCATTTCCTTCATCCCGGTCACGGTGCTCGACGGGGCCATCGTCGTGAGCTTCTGGCTGGTGCGGCGGATCTCCTACATCGAGGTGTCGGATGACGGGCTCGAGATCCGCTACCTGTGGCATCACATCAAGCTGCCCTACACCGCGCTGGCACGAGTCCGCCGGCAACCGCTCGAGGTCGCTTTTCAGCCGGCGGAACGGCGTCGCTTCGTCAACCGTTTCGTCCGACGCCTGGCCCGCGGGCCTGCCGCCTACATTCGGCTCGACCGTCGCCAGTCCGAGCTGATCGAATCAGCCGAGCGGCACCTCGGTCCTCGCATGGTTGCGGGCGCGGACATCGTGGTCCCGATCGTCGGCGTTGATGACTTCGTGGCGCAGATCAAGGGCCGGCTGCGCGGCCAAGCGAGCTGATGCACGCCGAGCCAATCCCTGCGATCCGAACACCATCCGCCCGCCGAGCCCCGCGCGCCGCATGGTGGCGCATCGACCGGACCGACCTCTACTGGCTGATCGCGCTCACCCTGGTCGCGGGATTTCTTCGCTTCGCCAGCCCAATTTTCCTCGACATCTTTGCCCACCCCGGCACGGCGGCGCCGATCAGCGCCTGGGGGATCGGGCACAACTACCAGGATCCATCGATCCCCGGGTTGGGCAAGCCAAACGACATCGCGCCCAACTCGCCCTTCGTGTTCGACGAGCTGTACTTTGCCAATGACGCGCACAAGGACCTGCTCGGGCAGGACTACTTCGACCCCGAGCCCCCACTCGCCAAGCTGATCATTGCGATCGGCATCAAGCTCTTTGGATTCAACTCCTTCGGCTGGCGCTTCATGCCGGCGCTCTTTGGCACGGCACTGATCCCATTGATGTACCTGCTCGCCCGACAGCTGCTGGCTGTGCGGTTCTTCGCGATCGCCGCCGGCGTGCTGACGGCTTTCGATGGCCTGACCTTCGTCGAGTCGCGCACCGCCGTCATCGACATCATTCCGATCACGCTGGCGGTCCTCGCCTATCTCTTCTTCCACCTGCACCTCAACGCCGAGACGGCGGTGCGACGGCGCTGGATGATCGTGCTGACCGGCATCACGCTTGGACTCGCCCTGGGTGCGAAGTGGACGACGCTGGCGGCCTACGGCGTCATCATCGCCATCCTTGCCTTTCGCCTGATCGTGCGCTGGACCCGCTACGACAGCGCCACCGCCGGCATCGCGTTGCTCAGCCTCGCCCTGTTGCCGGCGATCTTTTACGCCCTGAGCTTCATCCGCTACCTGACGATCACCCACGGCATCACGAACCTGCCGCAGCCGGCACTCGGCTTCGCGCCCTTCCACTTCAACCCAGGTGCGGCATGGACCGAGATCGCCGAATGGCACCGGCAAACCTGGCTCTACCACATCAATCTGAAGGCGGACCACATCTTCTACAGCCCCTGGTGGTCCTGGCCGCTCGACTTCCGGCCGGTCGTCTACTACTACGCCGGCCAGGGTCTCGGCGTCGACCAGTCCAGTGGCTCGACCCTGGTGGCCGAGATCTTCAACCTGGGCAATCCGCTGATCTGGTGGGCCGCCACGTTTTCATTGGTCGGGATCGCGATCGGGCTGCCCGCGCTTGTTCGCGATTACCGTTCGCGGCGTGGGCTCGATCCGGCGGACGCGACACGCCGCGATGCGCCCGGTCCGGTCGGCCAGCGGCTCTACGCATCGATCTTCATCCTGGTCGCGTTCCTCGGCGCCTGGCTGCCGCTCTCGCGGGTGCCGCGCGGGCTCTTCCTCTATCACATGCTGGGCGGCCTGCCGGCGATGTTTCTCGCCCTGTCGCTCGCGCTCACTTATCTCCGCCCGCTTTCTGGTCGCCTGCCGGGAGTGGCGATCCGCTTCAACGGGTCGGTTCCCGCCTATGCCTACCTGGTGATGGTGATCGGCTTCTTCCTCTACTTCTATCCGCTCTGGACTGGGCTTCCGCTCACCGCCGACGCCCTGAACAGCCATGTCTGGTTCGCCCTGGTCAAGCCGATGCCCAACTGGTGCCTCTGCTACTGGACCTCCCCGGGCTAGCGCTCGTCGCGGGCTGTTTAACGCTCGGCCTTGGCCTGGCCGCCGGTGGGCCGCCCTGGCTGACCGGGGGCGAGCGTGTGGTGATCGGCATCGTGCTGGCGGTGGTCGGACTCACCCTGCTGGGCTACATCCTCGCGCTGGCCGTGGGGGTCACGACAGGACTCGTCCTCCTGCTGGCGCTCCTCGGGCTTTGCGCCGGCGGGTATCTCCTGTGGCGCCACCGGCGCCAATATTTTCTCCCCGCTTTTCCACGCCGGAGCGGGGCCCCTTTCGCGCAACCCGCTGCGATATCCGTCGCGGTCGCCATTACTGTCGTCGCGTTCGCGATGGGCTATCTCTTTCTCCGGGCGGTGGAGATCATGCCCGACGCCTGGGTCGCGCACTACAACAACACCTGGTCGGACTGGTCGTTCCACGCCAGCTACACGACGACCTTCGTCTATGGCCACAACCTGCCGCCACAGAATCCGATCTTTGCCGGGACCCCGTTCCGCTATACGTTTGCCCCCGACTTCGCCAGCGCGCTGCTGGTCGCCGGTGGCTGGAGCATTCCGGCGGCGCTGGCCTGGCCGAGCTGGGGGATGACGCTGCTCGCGCTCAGCGGGCTGATCCTTTGGGCGCGGCGGCTCACCGGCGGGATCGGCGCCGGCGTGATTGCCGTCACCCTCACCCTGCTTGGCGGTGGTATCGGATTCTGGTTCTTCTTCGGCGACGCGGCGCGGCTGGGCCTGACCAATGCGCTACTCCACATTCCGCGCACCTACGACCGGTTCGATCCGCCCGTCAACATCCAGTGGTACAACCCGATCCTTTCCTACTACCTCCCGCAGCGGTCGTTCGTTTTCGGTGCGGCGATTGTCATGGCGGTCCTCTTGCTGCTGACGCCGCCGTTGCTCGCGACGCCGTTCTTCCGCTGGCGCGAAACCCTCGACGCGATCCGTCAATCGTGGCGGCGCTGGACCATCAAGAGCGACGCGGTCGCGTTCCTCACCGCCGGCGGACTCACCGGCGTGCTGCCCCTCTTCCACGTGCACAGCCTGGTGGTGCTCGGCATCGTGACCGTGTGCTGGGCGCTGCTCTTCCCGCGGCCCGCGTGGCTCGGGTTCTTTGCGGTCATGGCCCTCCTGGCCGTGCCGCGACTGCTGATGGCCGTGCCGGGAGACCCCGGCGCGCCGCCGGATCACCAGTACCCGCGGTGGCTGATCGGTTGGGTGTCAGGCGCTGACTTCCCGCCCTGGTTCTGGATCAAGAACACCGGTCTGTTCTGGCCGCTCCTCTTGCTCGCCTTGCTGAGCCCGCTGGCGCTGCGCGGGCGGATGCGGCTCTTGATCGCGCCCTTCAGCCTGGTCTTTCTTGTCGCCAACTTGATCAAGTTCCAACCGTGGGACTGGGACAACAGCAAGCTGCTGGTCTTCTGGTACATGGCGAGTGGGGTGGCCGTGGGGGCGGTGCTCGTCCGGCTGGCCCGCGCGCACGTGGGAGGCGCCGTGGTGGCGGCCGCGATCTGGCTGAGCCTGGTCGCGTCTGGCGTGCTCTCGTTACTGCAATTCCTTCCGCCCCAGGGGCCGGCGTATGTCTGGTTCTCGGCGGAGGAAGTACAGCTGGCGGCCGAGGTGCGGCAGCAGACGCCACCGAAGGCGATCTTTGTCACCGGCGAGCAACCGACGAACCCGATCGCCGACCTGGCGGGACGCTCGGTGCTGATGAGCTACCCGGGCTGGCTGTGGAGCTACGGCATCAACTACTCCCACCGCGAAGCGGACATCCAGCGGATCTACGCCGGCGGCGCGATCGCGCTTACCCTGTTGCATCAATATCACGCTGACTACGTCGTCGTCGGTCCCAACGAGATCAGCGCCTTCCACCCCAACGTCGACTACTTCAACACAACCTTTCGAGTGGTGCTGCACACCGCGAATTACCAGATCTACGCCGTCCCGCCGGTTTAGAATGGCGGCGTGCTGACGCGGTTCCTGATCCACGTCGTCGCCCTGTTGTTCGTCTTTTATGTGATCTGGGGCATTCGTGGCGGCACCCTGTGGGCGGCGGTCGTCATGGCGCTGATCCTGGCGCTGGTCAATGCCATCATCCGGCCGGTTCTCCTGATCCTGACGCTGCCGATCACGATCCTGACGCTGGGACTGTTTGTCATCATCCTGAACGCACTCCTATTCGCTCTCTCCTTCGCCATCCTCCAGGGCGTCATGAACGTCCACTTCGCGCTTGGCTTCGGCCAGATCCTGATCGGCTACCTGATCTACGTGGTGGTCAGCTTCCTGCTGACGCGTCTCGTTCGCTAGACGTTCGAGCAGCGGCACAACCCGCAAAATACACGCGAAAATTGACGTATCTGTCTGAGCTAACGAGAAGCTAGTGTCGAGACTTCTCTTCCGAGGTGGCTCAGCACCGCATCGATAATTTCCCTCCGAAGGCGCTCGTCTCTTATCTCGCCAATCGGCGTCGACACTGACTGCTCGGATATCGTTCTAATGTGATGAGCCATAACGGTCGACTTGTCCCCTCCGGCGAAGAGCCCTGCTGGAAGGCTGACTTCCGATGGCGCAGGGGCACGTGGGGTTGTGGAAATCGGAAGAACGGTTAGATAGGGAACATTTTCGTTGAAGCCGTCATTGCTGATAACCACGACGGCTCTTCGCCCAACCTGATCCGATCCGTTAATCGCATCTAGATGCACTTCCAGAATCTGCCACTGGTGGAACACGGCGGTCATCCGATTACCTAGCGGCGCCGGCTGGCTGTTTCGACCGCTTACCCTGCGGTGGGGCGGCAACTAGGTCGATGTCTTTGAGGAAGTCTGGGTTAGAAGCCGCCACCTTCCAGTCGGCGGCCTTTCGCCGCTGCAGGAAGGCGGAGAAGAGCTCCATAATCGCTCTTTCGACGACGGCATTCTTGGTCGGTGCAACGCCACTTGTCACCATTTGATCCAGCGCCTGGATGAGGCTATCGTGGAGCGCAAACGTTCGCTTCTGAGCTCGCGGAGCGCTCTCTGTGGGCATTGGCAGCTCCCCTTTTAACGAGCGGGACGCGCGGGATTTTATCACCGTTCCTCCAATTTGACAATACTTTGATGGCGGTTCAGCGGCAAGGCGGGTATTCCTAATTTAGGGAACAAGTGCTTCGGGAACCCTAACGGAGGAGGTTGCCGCAAAGTTACCCAACCACTCCTTTGGCGATCTCGGTCTCGAGAAGGTTGCTCTGAAGCTTGCTCAGGAGCTTGCCAAAGGGCAATACTAAGTGTACTATTGGCCCCAGGCTAGGGCGAGAAGCCGGCCTGGGAGGTGATCGCGGGCAGCAGCGACTGGCACCAAGCACACGGAATTCAAGGACAAGGAGAAAACCATGTCCACAAACCCCCACCCCTCCATTGGCGTCGACGTCTTCTACAACGCGATTCCTAAGGACCTTCGCTTCGCGATCGGTTCTACAGTTGGCCAGATCGACGAGCAAGCGGTCGCTGCATTTCAGGTACCGGACGGCAACCGGCACACATTCGGGCTCTTCCGGGCGGACGGCATTACGGAATTGCAGCCCCTCGATGCGACCGTCGAGCGCGTTGAGGGCGACCGGCAGGCCGGCCCAGGGCATGTCGGCATCCGGGAAGACGAGCGGCTCATCCTCCGGGCAGGGACGGTTCGCGGCGGCGGGTGATGCTCGCCATCACCCGCGGCGTCTTTCAGGTGGCAATTGACCAGCTTCGCCGATGCGGAGCTGGTCATAACGAATGTGTTGTGTACGCGGTCAGCGGCTTAACCGAAAAGGACCCGTCGGAAATTGTTCATCCGATCCATAAGGCAACCCCGTATTCGTACGAAGTTGATTCGGACTGGCTCGGCCGCTTTGCCGCCCGGCAAGCGGTCGAAGGTCTTGTCGTGCGAGCCCAGATCCACACGCATGCGGGGAAGGCCTTTCACTCGTCCACCGACGACGGCTGGCCCATGGCGGCAACCCCTGAGTTCGTCTCGATCGTTGTACCTAGGTTCGGCGCGTCCACCATTCCGACCGACGGACTCTATGTATGCGTCCTTCAACCGAACGGGGATTGGAACGAGATCGGTCCCGCCGAGATCATCTCGTGATTCCGGCGAAGGACATCCTGGAACGGACTGTCCTGCTGGCACGCGACCAGGTGCCGCCAAGTGTCCCAGACCCGGAAATCGTGGAGGCCTTTACCCAGACTCGCGTTGGCATCCGGCTTTCAACCGCGGTGCTCGAGTCAACTGGTGGCGTAACGGCTTTAGAAACCCTCCGAGTGCTGCTCGCGGGCTTATGCTTGCCGATGCGCCTCGAGATCACCGGTCGTGACCGGGCGACAAGGTTGCGCCCACCGTTCAGTTCGGGTCACTGGTTGGAGGCCCTTCACCAATATCGGTCACAGGCGTCCGCGCCGCTTGAAACCGGTCCGCTGGGGGATTCATGCTTGGTGCAGCTATCGCTCGGCGTGGAGCACCCTCGGTCGTTGTACCTCGCCGCAGACGACAAAGATTCGTACCTCGGCCGAGGCGCCATCGGGCGATCGTGGGCAGCAGCATCGCCGTGGACCGGGGCGCGCACGGCTGTGCTTGCTGTGGCGGAATCCTACAAAGCCGTTTTGCGACAGCTGACAGCCGGCTCTCCGCTTGCCGAAGGGCCAGCGGCCGAGCTGGCCGCACTCGCGGCTTGCCGCGTGCCGCTGCCGTACGGTGCCAATCACTTCGAGGTGCCTCGAGTCACCGATTTCGTGAGCGCGGGGGCGATAAACAACTGCGCCCTGTTCATGTTGATGCGCATGGACGTGGCGATCAACGGGAGGATTTGGGACGCTGAATCAGTCGATGCGTCCAACTTCAATCGTTACCCACTGCTGGACGTTGAATCGCTCGGCCAGCCCAAGGTTGACGCTACGGCAGGCATCGGCTCCCGACATTTTTCGCTCGTCCCTTGGCGGCAACGGTTCGATTCGACCGCGGCCGATGCCGACGGCGCGATCGTCGTCGGCGCCGATCGAGTTGACGCACGCTGGGAAGCCGCCCGACGCAGACCGGAGTTGGCGATTATTGGCGCGACCGATCACTTCCTAACCATGGATTCGTCCCACAGGCCGACCAGTCTCGGCTGCCCCGGGTGCATCCATCCCGTCGATGACGGCGTCTTTGGCGATGTTCCGACCGTCTCGTTCGTGTCGATGGCCGCTGGCATTGGCGTCGCGGCTCGCTGGTGTGGTCGATTAGAGGTTGGCGGATACACGCTGATTCCATCGTGGCTCCGGATGGACTCGAAGGTGGCGCAGATCGTCGATGCTGTGCCGAGAAACCCTCGGTGTCCGATTTCCGGCGCTCACGAAGGCTAGAAGGCCCAGTAGCCGCGGCCGAAGGCGAGCCCGAAGACCAGCAGGCCGATGAAGGATGCCGCGACCATTGCCAGGTAGATCCAGCGCTGGGTGATCCGTCCCACGAGAAGAAAGAGCGGATACATACCCAACAGATAGCGCGGGATGCTCAGCCAGAAAGGCAGAAAGGTCATCATCACGGTCAGCACCGTGGCGTAGGCGGCATCCGACGGTCGCAACCGCAACCAGCTGAGGGTCGTCGTGGCATAGGCGGCGATCCCGCCGGCGGCCTCGCCGCCACCGACGGTCAGCTTCTCCCACGGCACCCGCCAGCTGATGCCCCGGACGGCGTCGGCAAATCCGACCCAGGGCGCGGACAGGGAATGCGACCAGTGCTGGCGCTGGACCGTGATGAAGGCGAACGCATCGCCGAGGACGGCCAGGTTGGTCGCCAGGTAAGTCACGAAGCCGAGCACGATCAGCACCGGCGCGAGGATCGCCTGCCAGATGGCGTGCAGCGCGTGCCGCGCGTACAAGAGCTCGAGCACGAGGAACGGCAACAACGCGAGTCCGGTCAGCCGCGCGGCCGCGGCGAGACCTCCGAGCATCCCCGCAAAGAGCCAGCGCTGCCGTCGCGCCGCGAGCACTGCGCCGAAAGCGAGGGCGCAGAAGAGGGCTTCCGTGTAACCGACCAGCAGGAAATACGCGGTCGGAAAGACGACGAAGAAGGCCGCCGCCCGAAAGGCGGCGTTTTCCCGCAGGTCCTCGCGAGCGACCTCATAAAGCAGGATGGCCGCGATCACGCCGGCAACATTGCTGATCAACAGGGCGGCGGTGCGGGCAGGGAGGCCGGTCGCGGCGATGGCGCTGATCAGCGCCGGATAGAGGGGGAAGAACGCGATCAGGTTGCGCGCGTCGCCCGTCGCCGCGTAACCGTGGGTCGCAAGGTAAAGGTAATGCTGCGCGTCCCAGCGGTCCCAGGCGCGCCCGAGGGCGGTCAGCGGATCGGGCGCAGCCCCGAATTCGACCAGGGTAAGGGTCACCAGCACGGCCTTGACGACCAGGGCCAGGATCAGGAGGCTCACCCAGGGCCGGATCCGATCGGGGAGCATCCCCCCGCTTGGGAGGGTTCCGGTACGATAGCGACGCAGCGGCTTGCCGGCCGTCGCGCTGAGTGACTTCACAAGTCTGGCTTCCGATTTTCCGCGCCATTGCCGCGGAGATCCGCGCTGAGATTGTGCCCCTGTCGGGCGCGGCGCGAGGTCGCGAAGTGGTCGGTCTCGGCGCGGGCGGCGACCAGACCATCTATCTCGACCAGCTCGCCGAAGGGATCGTCGTGCGCCACCTGGAGCAAGCCTATCGCAGCGGTTTGCGTTTTCATTTGATCTCGGAAGAGCTCGGCGAACGCGACTTCGGTGGCTCCACGCTGGTCCTGGCCGACCCCCTGGACGGGAGCGTCAACGCCAAGATGGGACTGCCGTACTATGCGGTCGTGCTGGCCGTCACCGACGGTGACCGATTCCGGGACGTGCGCCTCGGCTATGTCCAGAACCTGGTGACCGGCGACGAGTTCCACGCGATCGAAGGCGGCGGCGCGTTCCGCAACGGGAAGGCGCTGCAACCGAGCCCGCCCGCCTTCGACGGCCGCTCGATCTCGCTGGTCTCGTTCGATGCCCCGAGCGGCGTCGAACCGCGGGAGCGGGCCGCCGCCATCTTTAGCAGGGCGGAGAAGGTTCGGCAGCTCGGCTCGGCGGCGCTGAACCTCTGCCACACGTCGGCTGGCGGCGTCGCGCTGCAGGCGACGCCGGCCCCGGTTCGGGCCTTCGACCTGGCCGGCCCGTTGCTTGTCCTGCGTGAAGCAGGCGGCGTTGCGACCGACTACGACGGGGGCTCGCTGGATGATGTCTCGGTGCGCCTCGAATCGAAGACGACGCTGCTGGCCTCGCTCTCGGCGGAGGTCCATGCCTTCGCCCGCCAGCTGGTGCGGGAGCGGGTGTCCTGATGCTCGAGCCGGAGCAGACGACCTTCATCATTCTTTCCTTCGAGGGCCCGGACGTGTACTCGCAGGCGGGCGGCCTCGGCGTCCGGGTGAAGGAGCTCTCTCGCGCCCTGGCCGAGCGCGGCTTCGAGACCCACCTGTTCTTCGTCGGCGATCCCACCCTGCCGGCGCATGAGAGCGCGCTCGACGGACGGCTCTGGCTGCACCGCTGGAGCCAATGGATCAGCCGCTACCACCCGGTCGGCGTGTACGACGGTGAGGACGACAAGGTGGCGGACCTCAACCGCAGCCTGCCCGACGCCCTCGTGAAGGACTTCATCCGGCCCGCCATCGAACGAGGCAACACGGTCGTGGTACTTGGCGAGGAGTGGCACATCGCGCAGGCCATGTCGCTCATCTCCGACGCGCTCTACTTCGCGGGGCTACGCAATCGCTGCCTGCTTTTATGGAACGCCAATAACCACTTCTCATTCAGCCGCATCAACTGGGGGCAGCTCGGCTACGTCGCGACTTTGATGACGGTCAGCCGCTACATGAAGCACATCATGTGGCGCTGGGGTGTCAACCCGATCGTCGTGCCCAACGGCATCCCAGGCTCGATGATCGCGCGGGTCAGCCAGGCGCAGGTGCGCGCGGTCCGCGCCGCGGTCGGCGCGTCAGCCTTCCTCTTCAAGATCGGGCGCTTCAGTCCCGACAAACGCTGGCACCAGGCGATCGCCGCCGTCGCCCAGTTGAAGGAGCGTGGCGTCGGGACCCGGCTGCTGATGCGCGGCGGGCTGGAGCCGTTCGGCGGCGAGGTGCTGGACTTCGCCCGGCAACGCGACCTCCGCGTCGTGCCACTCTCCACCCGGATCGAGGACGTGGCCGGCCTGGCGAACGCGCTCAAGGAGAATGCCGATGCCGACATCTGGAACGTGACGGCGTTCCTGCCCGACGACTTACTCCCCGTGCTCTACGCCTCGGCCACTGCGACCCTGGCCAACAGCGGGCACGAGCCGTTCGGCCTCGTTGGGCTTGAGGCGATGGCCTCCGGCGGGGTCGCGTTCGTGGGGGCGACCGGTGAGGAATACGCGCAGCCCTTCAAGAACGCGATCGTGATCGAGACCGAGGACGCGGCCGAGATCGTGGCCTATGTGACCAACCTGGCCGGCCGCCCGGAGGTCGCGCGTAACCTGCGGATCGCGGCGCAACGGACCGCGCGGGACTACACCTGGCAGCGTGTGATCGATATCCTGTTGCAGCGCCTGGAGTTCGTCGCCCTCAAGCAGGGGCTCAAAACGCCATGAGAGGATAGACCCGGATGCCAAACTCGCTCGTTATCTACATGGTCGCTCACCAGCCCCGGCGGGTCCGCCTGCCGGCGCTGCTCATCCCGCGGGGAACGCCACCCGAGAAGATGGACGCGCTGATCTTCGACGACCAGATGGACCGGCGGTACTTCGACAAAGTGGCCAAGTACTGCTACCGGCCGGCGACCGAGCTTTTTCAATCACTCGTCGACAAGGGCATGAAGATCTCGCTCGGGTTCTCGGTCTCGTTCCTGGTGCAGATGCGGCGCTTTGGGCCGGACGTGCTGGCCGGCTTCCAGAAGCTGGTCAGTCATGAGAACGTCGAGCTGATCGCGGTGGAGCCCTATCACTCCTTCATCTTCTATCTCGACATCGCGGCCTTCGCCGAGCGGATGGCATGGGGCAAGCGGCAGCTCGAGGAGACCTTCCAGAAGACGATCGCCGTCACCGACACGACCGAGATGTTCATGTCGAACGACGTCTACTTCCAGCTGCAGGCTAGCGGCTTCAAGGGTGCCGTCATGGACGGCCGGCCCTGGGTGATGGGCTGGCGCGAACCCACCCACCTCTACCGCTACCCCAATGAGGAGATGCGGCTCCTCACGCGCCACTACGAACTCAGCGACGACGTCGGCTACCGGTTCAGCAACCGCGACTGGAACGGCTGGCCACTGATGGCGGACACCTACGGCAACTGGCTCCGCGGCGCCATGGGGGAGTTCGTCTTCCTCGCCTGGGACTTCGAGACCTTCGGGGAGCACCACCGCGCCGACTCCGGCATCTTCCCCTTCATGCATGCCCTCCACGCCGATCTGGTCAAGAACAAGATGAAGTACCTGACCCCGTCAGAGGCCATTGCTACGTTCACAGACGCGCACGAGATGCCGCTGCCGGAGTACGGATGTACCTGGGCCGGCGACGGCGGCATGGATTTCTTCCTCGGCAACGAGGCCCAGCAGGGCATCTTCCGGCTGATGCATCACATCTACAACAAGGCGAAGCTGACCAAGCATCCCCACCTGATGGACATCGCCATGTGGCTGCTGCAGTCGGACAACCTCCACCTGATCCAGTGGTTTTCCAAGACCGGCAGCCAGGCCGAGGTCTCCGCCTACTTCACCCCCGACGAGTGGTGGGAGCTGGGCGGGCTTGGCATCCTCCGCGAGCAGCAGCGTGTCTACGTCAACTTCCTGCGCGCCATGGACGAGTACGCGTAAGGTCGCCCGCTCCTAGTAGCCCCGAATACGACCTGTATTCGACTTTGCAAGGTCGGGTCGGGCGCCCGGTTATACCGCAGGGGTGCCTTCCTTGCCCACGCCTCCGTTGCCGGCGATTCTGGTCGTCGTGGCCATTGGCGTGCTGCTCTTGCTGCGGCTCGTCGGCGGCTCCATGCCCTGGGGCCAGCTGATGATCGCCGTTGGCCCGGACGGCCGCCCGATGCGGCCGCGCGTCAAGTGGCACCTCTGGACGATCTGTCGCGGCGAGCCACCCCTGATGACGGCAGCCCTCGGCGCTGTCTCCATTGTGCTTGGTGGCCTGGCACTGTTCTTCGTTGGGCCGGAGCTGGCTGACGCGATCACGCACCCGATGGCGCGCTGGCTGGTCTATCTCTTGATGTTTACGCTGGCGGCCGCCGGGACGGTCGTCCCCATCGGGGTCGTCGTGCTCGTTCGGGGTGCCCTGGATCTTGCCGCGCGACGGTCCTCCATGGTTGGCGTGGTGGTCAGCATGCGCCGCGATGTCGGGCTGTTCGGCCGCACCTACCGAGTCGCCGTGCAGGCCGGGGATCGAGTCATGACCAAGAAACTCTGGGCCGAGGCCTTTCGCGTCAACCGTAAGGCCTTCGACCAAATGCGGCCCGGTGACCGCATCACCATCGAGTACTCACCACACCTCCGTTACGTCTACAACATGGTGCTGCCGGAACCGCTGAAAAAAGCGGTAGGTTAGCTAGACTCTTCCATCGTGACGCGACCACTGCATGTGGCGTTCGTGTGGCACATGCACCAGCCGTATTACAAGGATGACCTGCAGAATCAGTTCCTCCTCCCCTGGGTGCGGTTGCGTTGCGCCAAGGACTATTACAAGATGCCGGCCCTGCTCGCTGACTACCCAGCCATCAAGCAGACCTTCAACCTCGTGCCGGCCCTGGTCGCCCAGATACGGGATTACGCCGACGGTCGTTTCTCCGACGTCTACCTCGAGCTTGCCCGACGTCCGGTATCGGACCTGAGCGCCGATGAGCGTGCCTTCGTCGCTCGCTGGATGACCGAGTCCAGCCAGATCCGTCGCGTCCGCGAGTACCCGCGGTATGTCGAGTTGGTGCGAAAGCGGGAGCAGGCGTGGCCGCGCGCGGCGGGCGACCTTGCACGGCTCTTCAGCGATGCCGAGCTGCGCGACCTGCAGGTCTGGTTCAACCTCTCCTGGATCGGCCCGGAGGTGATGGAGCGCGATCCCGTCATCGGCGAGCTGGTCAGAAAAGGCCGCGATTTCACCGAGGCTGACAAGGAGCCGATCTTCAGTGTGCAGCTCGAGCTGCTGCGCAAGGTGCTTCCCACCTACCGCGAGCTCCAGGATCGCGGCCAGGCCGAGCTGATCACCAGCCCCACCTACCATCCGATCCTGCCGCTGATCGCCGACCTCGGCATCGCGCGCGCCGCGCGACCCGACCTTTTGATGCCCCGGCGGGCCTTCGCGCATCCCGAGGACGCCGCCGAACAGCTCCGTCGTGGGGTCGAGGCTCATACTCGCAGCTTCGGCGTACGGCCACGCGGCCTCTGGCCACCGGAGGCCGCGATCTCCGATGACATCGTGCGGCTGGCGGCTGACCAGGGCATCGAGTGGATGCTCAGCGATGAAGCGATCCTGGCCAGGTCGCTCTCGAGCGCGATCAGCCGAGACGGCGAGGGCCAGGCGATGCAACCTGAGGTGCTCTATGCACCCTATCGCGTGCAGGCTGGCCCTTCGCCCATCCATCTGTTGTTCCGCGACGGGCGGTTGTCCAACGCCATCGGCTTCGAGTACCAGAATGCGGCCCCTGACGAGGCAGCGAAGGACCTGGTCGATCGGCTCAAGGGCATCGGGCAGCGCCAGAAGGACAGCCCCTTCCTCGCCGTGATCGCTCTCGACGGTGAGAATTGCTGGGATTTCTACGAGGCGAACGGCAATCCCTTCCTGCGTTCGCTCTACGCGCGCTTGAGCCGAGAGCCCGAGCTAAAGACAGTGACCGTGTCGGAGTTTCTCTCGGAGTTCCCCGCGGACCGATCGCTGTCGCGCGTCCACCCGGGTTCCTGGATCAACGCCTCGTTCGATACCTGGGTCGGCGACCAGGAGCACAACGCCGCCTGGGACATGTTGGCCGACGCCCGCAACGTCCTCAGCCAGCGGGAGCGCGACGCGGTCGACCAGGAGCAGTTGAAGGCGGCGCGCCGAGAGGTGCTGATCGCAGAGGGGAGCGACTGGTTCTGGTGGTTTGGCCGCTCGCACGATTCCGGTATGGACCAGATCTGGGACAGCCTCTTTCGGCTTCACCTGCGCAACATCTATATGTTGCTCGGCGAGCAGCCGCCGGCCAGCCTCTACCAGCCGATCATCACGGCCGCGGAGGGCGCGGCCACCAAGCGGCCGGATCGGAAGATCAGCCCCAAGCTCAACGGCAGCGTCGACCAGGAGGAGTGGAACGCGGGCGGCTATGTCGACGTGACGGCGCTCTTCGGTGCCATGCACCCGCCGCGCGGCGCGGTGCGCCGGATCTGGTTCGGCCACGACGACCGCAACCTTTATTTGCGCTTCGACCTCCTCGACCGCCGGGCAACGCCGCCGGTGAAGCTGGAGATGTTCTTTTCCGGGAGTCTAGCGTCGACGGGGCCCGCGGCCACCGCCTACGGCTTCGAGCCGGCCTTCCGGCTCACGGTGCTGCGCCGGGAGGGTGACCTCGAGCTCGAGCTTCGGGACGTGATGCCGGGCGGCGGGAAGCCGCGCTGGAGCGGCCGCGCCGACGTGGGCGATGCGATCGCGTTTGCGGTGCCGTTCCATGCCCTCGGCCACGACCCCGGTGATACCCTCCACATGGTGGCGCTCGCCCATCAGGACGGCGAACCGGTGGAACAGCTGCCGCCGACCGGCTCGATCGCGGTCCGCGTGCCGGGCGATGTCTCAAACGGAGGGCATAACCGGCCGTTGAAGATCCTGCTGGTGTCGGCCGAGGTCGCGCCCTTTGCCAAGGTAGGCGGGCTCGCCGATGTCGCGGGCGCGCTGCCCAAGGCGCTCCGGGCCATGGGCCACGACGTCCGGGTGGTAATGCCGCGCTACGGCAGCATCGATGTCGACAAGTACGGACTGCGCAAGGTGGTGACCAATCTCGGCGTCCCCCTGGCGCACCAGCCGGTCAACGCCGACGTGCTCGAGGGACGGATCGGCGATGACGTGCCGATCTACTTCATCGACAACGCGCAATTCTTCGGCCGCGAAGGCATGTACGGCTTCTGGGACGACGACGCACGCTTCATTTATTTCAGCCGGGCGGCGCTCGAAATGTTGCGGCCGCTCGATTTTCAACCCGACGTGATCCACGTCAACGACTGGCATACTGCCGTGATCCCGAACATGCTGGCCCGGCTCTACGCGGGTGACCCATTCTTTGCCGATGTTGCGACCGCCCTCACCATCCACAACCTCGCCTTCCAGGGCGTCTTCGGCTACGGCACCCTTCACCTGGCGGACCTCGAACAATGGGGCCTGATCAAGCCCGGGATGCCGGGGCTCGACGACATTGTCAACCTCCTCGGGCGCGGCCTCTACTTCTCGGACGTCGTCAACACGGTAAGCAACCGGTACGCGGAAGAGATCCTCACGCCGGAGTACGGCGAAAAGATGGACCCGCTGCTGCGGGTCTTTCGCAGCAAGCTGCACGGCATCATCAACGGCATCGACTACGAGGTCTTCAACCCGTCCGTCGACACCTCGATCGCCACTCGCTACGACACGGGCAGCGTCGCCAAGAAAGTCGAAAACAAGCTGGCGCTTCAGAAGGAGGTCGGGCTCCCCCAGGACCCGTCGATTCCGGTCATCGGGCTGATCTCACGCCTCTACGACCAGAAGGGCCTCGACCTGATCGCGAACATCATGTGGGGGCTGATGCGACTGAACCTCCAACTCGTCGTGCTCGGCGCCGGCGACGCCCGCTACGAGGAGATGTTCCGGGCCAGCGCTCGCGACAACCCGCAAAAGGTCTCCGCCACCATCGGTTTCAAGCCGGTGCTGGCGCAGCACATCTACGCGGGCTCGGACATGTTCCTGATGCCGTCGCGGTTCGAGCCGTGCGGCCTCGGCCAGCTGATCAGCCTCCGCTACGGAACCATTCCCATCGTGCGAGCCACCGGCGGCCTGGCGGACACGATCGACGACTGGGATCCCGTGCGCCAGACCGGCAACGGTTTCGTCTTCACCGCCTACGACCACTGGGACCTCTTCGCCCAGGTGGTCCGGGCCCTGGAAACCTTCCGCCAGCCGCAGCTCTGGCAGCGGCTGCAGGCCAATGCAATGTCGACCGACGTCAGCTGGGCCAACTCGGCCGAGAAGTACGTCCGCCTCTACCGGGCGGCGATTACCAACCACGCCGAGGCTCGGGAGTACTCCGCCGCCGCCACCGATCCCTACGGCTGGTAACTGGCCCGTGACCCGCCCGAGAGGGGCTCCGTCTAATAGACCTTAATATTTGGACGGTTTTCTTGATGTCTTGACACCCGGTAGGTCATGATTACGACGATTCCGCTTTGAAGACCGGTCGAGAACGCCGATATTTCAACGCCCTGGAAGGGAGGTAATTGACGTATATGGACGACTCATTCGCTCGATTCCGATGGCTTAGGGTACCGGCACTCTTAACGGTGGTCGGACTGCTCGTGGCGGCGTGCGGGACATCCGCTCCGACGACGAGCAACCTGGCGAAGGATCAGACGCTCCGGGTCAACATCGTGACCGAGCCGAACAGCCTCGACCCAGGGCAGGAGCAGTACAGTTACGAGGGCGCCGTCGGCGCCTCGATCAGTGAAGCCCTCCTGAAAATCAAACCGGATCTGTCCGATGCCGCCCCAGCGACGGCTTCGAGCTACAGCGTCTCGTCCGATGGGCTGACCTGGACCTTCAAAATCCGCCCGAACGCCAAGTGGAGTGACGGCAAGCCGGTCACGGCCGCCGACTTCGTTTACGCCTGGCAGCGGATCCTGGACCCGCGCCTCGCAGCCTCGTACGCGGATCCCTTCTTTGACGGCACCATCGCGGGCGCCGCAAACTACGCCAGCCTCGACCCGGTCAAGGACGCGGCCAAGATCCCGGCCTTCCTCAGCGGGCTTGGTCTCTCAGCGCCGGACGCCAGCACCTTCCAAGTCAAGCTGCAGGCGCCGTCCCCGTTCTTCAAGTGGATCGCCAGCCTCTGGATGTCGGCCCCGGTCCGCAAGGACATCGTGGACCAGTACGGTTCCGACAAGTGGGCCACCTCGCCGACCTCGCTGATCACCAACGGCCAGTACAAGGTCTCGGAGTTCGTCTCCAAGGACCACATCACGCTGGTCCCCAATACCAATTACTGGGGTGGTCAGCCGACCGTGACCAAGATCATCAACTACGAGATCTCGGACGATAACCAGGCCTATGCGAAGTACCTGAACGGCGAGTTGGATTTGGTCAACGTCCCGCTGGCGAACACCCAGCTGGTCAAGAACGACCCCAAGCTCAGCAAGGAGATCAAGTTCGTTCCGCAGCTCACCCTCTTCTGGATGGACTTCAACACGCGGAAGGCGCCGTTCAACAACAAGGACGCCCGCCTGGCCTTCTCGAAGGCTATCGACCGCAACCTGCTGGTCACCAACGTGCTGCAGGGGCGGTCGACCGCTGCCCCCTACTTCATTCCCAAGGGGATGAACGGCTACCGGCCTGACCTTGGCAACACGCAGGCCTTCGACGCGGCCGCGGCCAAGACCCTGCTGACCAATGCGGTCGGTGATCCGACCAAGATCACGATCGACTTCCTGATCCGCAACACGACCGCCAACAAGCAGATCGGCGAGTTCCTCGCCGCCCAGCTGCAGACCAACCTTGGCGTCAAGGTGAACCAGATCGTCATCGATAGCAAGACGGTCACCACCCGGCTCCGGGCACACAACTACCAGCTGTATGTCGGTGGCTGGGGAGCCGACTATCCGGACGACCAGGACTGGTTCGACATCTGGATGACCGGTAGCGGCAACGTGTTCGGCGGCTACAGCAACCCGGCCTACGACGCGCTCGTGAAGCAGGCCGATACCACGGCTGATGCAACCAAGCGGCAGAGCCTCTACGATCAGGCGCAGAAGATCCTGATCGACGACGCCGGCGGCGGCTTCCTGTACCAGCGCAACTACATGTTCCTGGTCAAGCCCTATGTCCAGGGACTAACGACGACCGCGCAAGACTTCGAAGACGTCGGCGATTGGTTCTGGGGTAAGACTTCGATCGCGACACACTAAAAAGAGAGAACTTTGGCCGTAGTGCAGGGCGCCCCACCGCGGGGCGCCCTTATCTCCTTCAAGATTCCACGAGGCCGGGGGGCCAGCCTCACCCTGTACATCATCCGGCGGATCCTGTGGTTGGTCCCGGTTCTCTTCTTCGTCATCACGATCACCTTTGTGCTGATGCATTTGGCCCCAGGCAGCCCCTGGGACCGGGAAGGCAAGCAACTGTCGGCCGCGGTCGTTCGCAACCTGAACGCGAAGTACGGTCTGAGCGATCCGTTTCTCGTCCAGTACCTTCGTTATCTCGTGAACGTGGTGCACTTTGACTTCGGCCTTTCGTTCCAGTACGAGGACCAGCAGGTCAGCGCCCTGATTCTTAGGAGCTGGCCGCCCACCGCGGTGATCGGGGCGCTCGCCTTCGTGATGATCGTGATCTTCGGGATCGGCATCGGCGTCGTCGCCGCATTGCGGCAGAACACCTGGGTCGACTATGCCGTGGTCGGCTTCAGCACCATCGGAGCGTCGACGCCGGCGTTTGTCCTCGGCATCATCCTGATCATCATCTTTTCGGTCTCGCTCTACCGCATCACCGCCGGCAACTTCTCCCTCCCGACCGGCGGCTTTGCCCTTGACCAGCACCTCATCATGCCGGTCGTCACGCTGGCGACGCTACCGATTGCCTTTATCGCCAGGCTGACGCGCGCCAGTACGCTCGAGGTGCTCCGCCAGGATTACATCCGCACTGCATGGGCAAAAGGCCTGCGCGAGCGGCTGGTGGTCACCAAGCACGTCTTGAAGAACTCACTGATCCCGGTCGTCTCCGCACTGGGGCCAACCTTCGCCGTGCTCATCACCGGCTCGGTCATCGTCGAGAGCGTGTTCGCCATTCCCGGGATCGGCCGCGCCTTCGTGATCGCCGTCAGCTCGCGGGATTACCCGATGATCCTGGCGACCACGATCCTGTTCTCGGTGATCGTCGCGCTGGCCAACCTTGTCGTCGACCTCCTTTACACCGTGATCGATCCCCGGGTCAGGCTCGGCTGATGGCTGCCGCTGCCGCTGTCTCGCTGGAGCAAATCGATTGGGAAAATCCTGAGCAGATCGGGCTCTGGCAGGATGCCTGGCAGCGCTTCCGCCGGAACCCGATCGCTGTCGGCGGGTTGATCTTCGTCTGTCTCCTCGTGCTCGACGCCCTGGTGGCGCCCCTGCTCGTGGCGCTCCACGTCATCGCCGATCCCCTGAAGCAGGACGTGACCAACTCCTACGCCAGCTTCAGCCTCCAGCATCCCCTCGGGACTGACTATCTCGGCCGCGACCTGATGAGCCGCACCATGTTCGGCGCTCGCATCTCGCTCACCATCGGGCTGACCGTCCAGGCGATCTATCTGCTGATTGGAGGGACTATCGGCCTCGTTTCCGGCTACCTCGGCGGTCGGATCGATAACCTGCTGATGCGGTTCGTCGACATCTGGTACGCCTTCCCCGACCTGCTCTTCCTGCTGGTCGTGGTCTCGATCTTCCAGCCGAGCCTGTTTGTCATCTTCGGCGCGATCGGGATCATCGGCTGGGTCGACCTCGCGCGGCTGATCCGCGGCCAGGTGCTCTCACTCAAGGAGAAGGAGTTCGTCGAGGGGGCGCGGGCGGCCGGGAGCGGCCCGTCAAAGATCATCCTCCGGCACCTGTTGCCGAACACGCTTGGCCCGATCATCGTCAGCCTGACCTTCGGCATCCCCCGAGCGATCTTCCTCGAGGCCACTCTCAGCTACCTGGGGGTCGGCATCCCGCCCCCTACCCCGAGCTGGGGCATCATGATCTCGGACGGCAACCAGGCGATCTTCGCCTACCCGCACCAGGTGCTGGTGCCCGCGCTGGCGCTGGCCATCACCATGCTGTCGTTCAGCTTTATCGGCGATGGATTGAGAGACGCGATCGATCCTCGAATGCGAAGATAGGGCGGATGGCAGCCCCTATCTTGCGGGTCGAGGACCTGCGGACGCAGTTCTTCACCTCCCGGGGAATTGTCCATGCGGTCGACGGGATCAGCTTCAATGTCGGCCGTGGGGAGACGGTCGGCATCGTCGGGGAGTCGGGCTCGGGGAAGACGATGACCGCTTTTTCCATCCTCCGGCTGGTGCCGGACCCCGGCCGGATCGTCTCGGGGCGAATCCTCTTCAAGGACCAGGACGTCGTCCAGATGAACGACGACGATGTCCGTGAGTTCCGTGGCAACGACGTCGCGATGATCTTCCAGGACCCAATGACGTCGATGAACCCGGTGACCAGGGTTGGGACCCAGATCGACGAGGCGATGAGCGCCCACGAGCGATTTTCCAAGAAGCAAGCGCAGGACCGCGTCGTTCCGCTGCTCCAGAAAGTCCGGATCCCCGAGGCGATCCAGCGGGCGAAGGACTACCCGCACCAGTTCTCAGGCGGCATGCGGCAGCGGGCCATGATTGCCATGGGCCTCTCCAACGAGCCGGAACTACTGATCGCCGACGAGCCGACTACCGCGCTCGACGTCACGGTGCAGGCGCAGATCATCCAGCTGCTGAAGCAGCTCAACCGCGATGTGGGGGCGGCCATCATCCTGATCACCCACAACATGGCCCTCGTGGCCAGCCTATGCCAGCGGATCATCGTGATGTACGCGGGCCGGATCGTCGAGGAAGGGCCGGTTGAGCAGATCTTCGACAGCCCTCAGCACCCCTATACCTGGTCGCTGTTGCGGTCCGTCCCGCGGGTCGACGTAGCCCGGGCCGAGCGCCTGGTCAGCATCAAAGGCTTGCCACCCGACCTGGTCCGCCTGCCTCCCGGCTGCAAATTCCATCCACGCTGCCGCTTCAAAGTCGAGAAATGCGAGCGGGAGGAGCCGCCACTCGAGCAAGTGGCGCCTGACCAGGTGGCGCGATGCTGGGTGCTGATGCGCAACGTGCCCCAGGAGCAGCGAGACGAAACCAAGGCGGGCGAAGTGTCGCATCAGGCGGCCAGCGAGCTCAAGCAGGCCGGATCCGGGTGAAAGTGGCCGAGGCCAGTCCCTCGACCGAGCGCCGCGTCGACCCCGTCATCCTGCGAGTGGAGAACGTCTACAAGCATTTCCCCGTCGGCGGCATGGGCGGCGCGGTGGTCCGTGCC
Source organism: Candidatus Dormiibacterota bacterium (assembly GCA_036513555.1). Taxonomy (GTDB): domain Bacteria; phylum Chloroflexota; class Dormibacteria; order CF-121; family CF-121; genus CF-13. Next base: position 29,590 of record DATBYU010000121.1, read on the forward strand.
GTCGATGGCGTCAGCTTTGAAATTCGACGGGGGGAGACGCTCGGCCTGGTGGGGGAGTCCGGGAGCGGCAAGTCGACGCTGGGCCGGGTGATCACCGCCTTGCACGCGGCCAGCGGCGGGAGCGTCCTCTTCGAAGGGAAGGACGTGACCAAGCTGCGCGGCGGCAAGTTACGGCAGATCCGGCGGCAGCTGCAGATCATCTTCCAGGACCCGTTCGCCTCGCTCGACCCGCGCATGACGGTCGGCGAGATCATCGCCGAACCGCTCGACAACTACGGGCTGGCGCGCGGCCGCCAGCGGCAGTTGCGCATCCAGGAGCTCTTGCGGGTGGTCGGTCTGAACCCGAACTTCACGAACCGCTACCCGCACGAGTTCTCGGGCGGCCAGCGGCAGCGCATCGGCATCGCCAAGGCGCTGGCGCTGAACCCGTCGCTGATCGTGTGCGACGAGCCGGTCTCAGCGCTCGACGTCTCGATCCAGGCGCAGATCATCAACCTGCTGCAGGACCTGCAGCGGGAGTTCAACCTCACCTATCTCTTCATCGCGCACGACCTCGCCGTGGTCCGGCATATCTCGAGCCGGATCGCGGTCATGTACCTGGGGAAGATCGTCGAGATCGCGGACCGGGTGGATATTTACGACCGTCCGCAACACCCGTACACGAGCGCCCTGCTCAGCTCCATCCCGATACCGGATCCGCGCCGCGAGGCCAATCGCGAACCGATCCCGCTCAAAGGCGAAATTCCCTCGCCGGTCAATCCGCCCAGTGGCTGCCGCTTTCACACGCGCTGCCCGATCGCGCGGGTTCCCGGCGTGTGCTCCGAACTCGAGCCGCCGCTGGTCGCGCACGGGCGCCCCGGCCAGGTGGCCGCCTGCCATTTCGCCGGCGAGCTCAGCGCCCGGTCGGCGACGGAAACCGACCTGCCGTCGGCCTGACCGCTGGCCCCTAAGCCGCCGTCGACCAAGACCATCGAGCGGCTTCAACAATGGGAGCTGACGCTCCTCGAGAAGGCCGCCACGCAGGTGGCGGTGGAGGTCGTCGCGCCCTTCCGCGCGATTCCCGGACGCACCGGCGAGCTGCTCGGCTTCAACTACGCGCTGCCCGTCGATCCGCTCGACGAGCGGCTGCCGGCGGCGATCGACGCCGTGTGGGCGCGCTACCGGGCCCTCCACGAGCCGCTGCGGATCGAGTTCAATGAGGAAACCTGGCCTGCGCTGGGCGCGGCGCTGGAACGGGCCGGACTGGTCCTCGAGAGCCGCAACCCGTTGATGGCCTGTGAGCCGGAGGAATTCCGGCATTTTGCGGCGCCATCGGTGGTGGTCCGGTTTCTCGAGTCGGACCCCCGTCATCCGTCGACGCTGCGCGCGGTCGGGGAGCTGCATGGTCAGGTTGCCGGGCGTGCATCGATCGGAACCGTGGACGGGGTGGCTGAACTCTACGGGGTGCTTACCGACCCGCCGTTTCGACGTCGGGGGGTGGCGGCGACCATCTGCAGCGCGCTGATCGAGCGGCAGTTCCACGAGGGCGGCACCCTGGTTTTCCTGGACGCGGAGAATCCCGGCGCGGAAGCGCTCTATGCCGGTCTTGGGTTTCGCCGGATCGGCGTCCGACTGAGCTACGCGGAGCCCCCACCCTGACCCTCCCCCAGAGGGGGAGGGAATTTGAGGCGCTCGCGGAAATAGGCGAGTACCTGGTGGTCGGTGCGGCCGTCGGGGCGGAGCCGGTCTTCGAGGTTCTCCATTTCCGAGAACGCGATGAAGGCCAGGCGAGCCCGGTCGCTCCATGGCCCGCCGTCGGGGCCGGGGTCATACCCCAGGTGGCGAAGGCCGGCTCGTAACTCGTGCGCCAGCCGGTCGTCGATGACCAGCAGGTCGTCATCGGATGGTTTTTCGAAGTAGAGGCGCCAGAGGCCGGTGAGGCGTTCGAGCTCGTCAACCGGATGGGGGTGGTCGTCCACCCGGAGGTCGAGGCAGCGGTCGTTGTGGCCGCCGTATCCACCGGCCGGCTTGACCACCAGCAGCGCGGCCGACTGCTTTCCCCGGCGGTCCCCACCGGCCCGATCTCCCGCCTTCAACGCGGCCAGCAGACGCCCGGCGAGGGTACCACCCGTGGCGCGAAAGGCCTGCAGCATCGAGGCGACGGTTGCCTCACCGACAAGGATGTTGCCCTGGATCGCGACGTTATCGGCGGTCAGCCCCCCAAACCAGGGGAAACACTCCGCACCGCTGAAGGTCGCCGCGCGACCCTGCATGTCGACGATGCCGACCTGCCGCTTCGCCGAGTCGGGATCGGCCGCGGTGAGCCGCTCAATAACCGCTTGCGGCGCCAGGCCGTCTGCCAGCAGGTCCAGGCCGGCCGGGCCGTAACTCGTGTTGGCGTAGGACTGGGTGGCGATCGCACCAACCCCGCCGCGCGCCCAGGGGACCACGGCGCCGGCCGAAAGGAACTTCGATGCGACCGCCACGCCGGACTCGCCGGCTAAGGGGTCGGCGGCGACAATGCTAAAGGTCCTGCAAGGAATCACCGCCGGTAAACCTTACGGCATAATGAACACTGCGTTCTCGCGTCCTTCCTCAGGAGTTTGCCCCTGCCCCAGCTTCGTCAGGATCTGATTACGGGGCGCTGGGTGGCCGTCGCCACCGAGCGCGCGAGGCGGCCCGATTCGTTCACCCAGGCAGTCAAAGAGGCGGTCGCGGCCCGCGATGTGTGCCCCTTCTGTCCCGGGCATGAGGCGATGACGCCGCCGGAGGTGCTCGCCTACCGTGTGCCGGGCGGAGCGGCCAACGGTGAGGGGTGGTCGGTGCGCGTGGTGCCGAACTTGTATGCGGCCTTTCGGCTCGAGCCCGATGGACAGGAACAACACGAGGGTCGTTTCTGGCAGCGCGATGCCATCGGCGCCTGCGAGGTCTTGATTAGCAGCCCCGACCACCTGGCGCCGACGCCGCTGCTGCCCCGACGGCAGGTCGAGGAGATCGTGCAGTCGTACGTCGACCGCTATCGCCATCACGCCAAGGATCCGAAACTCGAGCACGTGGTGATCCTTTATAACCACGGGCGGCCGGCCGGGGCCTCGCTGGAGCATCCGCACTCGCAGCTCTATGCCATCAGCCTCGTCCCCCCGAGCTTCACCGAGGAGCTGCTGGGTGGCCGGCGGTTCCACCAGGAACAACGTGCCTGCGTCTTCTGCCGGACGCTCGACGACGAGCGGAGCGCGGGCACGCGGGTCGTGTTCGAGAACGACGCCTTCGTCGTGTTTGCCCCGTATGCGGCGCGGACTCCGTTCGAGACCTGGATCATGCCCCGGCGCCATGCCGCATCCTTTGGCGACCTCGATCTCGTAAGGGAGAAGCCGGCGTTTGCGGAGGCGCTGCAGCTCACCCTGAAGGCCTTGCGCGACGGCTTGAACGATCCGCCCTTCAACTATTTCATCCACAGCGCGCCACTCAAGGCCGACGTGACCGATGCGTATCACTGGCACCTGGAGCTGATTCCCAAGCTCAGCACCGCGGCGGGCTTCGAGCTGGGGACGGGAATGTGGATCAACGTCGTCAAGCCCGAGGACTCCGCCGCATTCCTGCGCGAGCGGGTTCAAAAGACGGAGGCGCAACCCGTATGAAGGCCGTCGTGATGGCCGGCGGCGAGGGCTCGCGGCTACGGCCGCTGACGAGCGGGGTGCCGAAACCCCTGGTGCCGGTCGTTGGCAAGCCCGTGATGGAGCACATCCTTCGCCTGCTCAAAAAGCACGGAATCACCGACGTGGTCGTCACCCTGCAGTACCTTGGCTCCGCGATCCGCGATTACTTCGGGGACGGTTCGGACTTCGGGGTGGACATCACCTACGTGGTCGAAGATTCACCACTGGGCACCGCCGGCAGCGTCAAGAATGCGCAGGAGTTCCTGGACGAGCCGTTCATCGTCATCAGCGGCGACGCGCTTACCGACATCGACCTGACGCGCGTGATGCAGTACCACGAGGAGAAGGGCGCGGCCGCCACTATCGTGCTGACCTCGGTGCCGAACCCGCTCGAGTTCGGGGTCGTGATCACCAACCCGGACGGCACGATCAACCGTTTCCTCGAAAAGCCATCCTGGGGTGAGGTCTTCTCCGACCAGGTCAACACCGGGATCTACGTCATCGAGCCGAAGGTGCTCGACATGATGCCGCCAGCGACCGTGGTGGACTGGAGCAGCGACGTCTTCCCCAAGATGCTGGCCAGCGCGATGCCGCTCTATGGCTTCCTGGTGCCCGGCTACTGGTGCGACATCGGCAACATTCAGACCTATTACCAGGCGAATTGGGACGCACTCGAGGGACGGTGCGACGTCGAGATCGCTGGGGAGCGGCGGCACGGCAATGTATGGATCGGCGAGGACGTCGAAATCGGCTATGACGTGCGGATCAATGGCCCGGCCTACATCGGCAACGAGTGCAAGCTCAAGGCGGGCGTCTTCATCAATGGGCCGGCCTGCGTTGGCAATTTCTCGGTGATCGACGAGAACACCAAGGTCAGCAACTCGATCATCTGGACCTACTCCTACATCGGCGAGAACTCCAGGCTGCGCCAGGCGATCGTCTGCCGCCACGTCACCATCAAGAACGGCTGCCTGCTCGAAGAGGGGGCCGTCATCGGCGATGACGTTGTCGTGGGTGAGGGCAGCACCATCGATGCAGGAGTGAAGCTCTGGCCCGACAAGCAGATCGAGCCGGGGTCAACGGTACATGAGAGCATCATCTGGGCGGGTCACTACAAGCGAGGGCTGTTCTCCTCTTACGGGCTCGTCGGCCTGGTCAACATCGAGCTCACGCCCGAGTACTGCGCCCGGTTGGGAGCATCGTTCGCCGCCCTTTTTCCCAAGGGCGCCGCGATGGCGGCCGCCCGCGACGGCCAGCGTCCCTCTCGAATGATCAAGCGGGCCATGGTCGCCGGCATGATATCGTCCGGCGCCTCGATCATCGACCTCAGCGAGCTGCCCATCCCGGTGGTCCAGTATTACGCGCGCGATCATCGGATCGCCGGCGCCGTCCATATCCAGATGTCGCCACTCGACAGCCGCTCGGCCGACATCCGGATGTTCGACGCCAGCGGCGTGGTGCTCGACAAGAAGGCGGAGCGCAAGCTGGAGAACATCTTCTTCCGGGAGGACATCCGCCGCGTGCACTTCTACGAGATGGGCGACATCACCTACCCGCAGGACGCCATCGATTCTTACATCGACGGGCTGATCGGGTTGATCGACGTCGAGGCCATCCGCCAGGGACACTTGAAAGTGCTGGTCGACTTCGACCACGGCAGCGCCTCGATGGTGCTGCCGCGCCTCTTCAAGGAGCTCAACATCGAGGCGATCCCGTTGAATGCCGGCTTCGACGAGACCTACCAATCGAAGACGAGCGAAGCCTTCAACGAAGCCCGCCGGCAATCGGCGCTGATCACCCGGACGCTCGGCTGCAAGCTGGGCGCCTACATCGACTACGGGTCGGAGCGCCTCTTTTTGATCGATGAACAGGGCGAGCTGCTCGACCATCACGAGGCGTTGGGCGTGATCGCCCTGCTGGCCCTCAAGGCGAAGCCCGGGGTCCTGCTCGCGCCGGCGACGGTGCCGCAGACGATCGCCGCCCTCGTTCGCCAGGTGCCGGGTTCACACTTCGTGCCCGGCAAGACGGAGCCCTCCTCCCTGCTGCGCGCCGCCCAACAGCACCAGGCGCGGCTGGCGTCGGACGCGAGTGGCGGGTATGTTTTCCCCGACCACCTGCTGGGGTTCGACGCCATCTTCACCTTGATCAAGTTGCTGGAGTTGCTCGCCAAGGACGGACGGGCGGTCTCCGCCGTTCGGAAGGAGGTGCCGCGAGCGGCCTACGAGCACCGATTGGAGACCGTGCCATGGGACGCGAAGGGGCGGGTGATGCGCACCATGGTGGAGCTGCATCGCGATGCCCCGGTGGACCTCGCGGATGGGATCAAGGTGTTCGTAGACGGTGGATGGGTGCTGGTGCTGCCCGACCCGGACATGCCGCGCTACCACATCATCGTGAGCATGGAGGACTCGGACAAGGCGCGCGCCCTGGCCGACCGCTATAGCGCAATGGTCAAGACCGCTGTCGGCGACACCGGCTCGGCCAGCCCGGCAGCCGCCCGCTAAATCGGAGGGGAGCGTGCCGATCCGACCCATTGTGCCCGGGCGTTCCGGCTCGCGCAGCCGGAACGAGCGGCGATTCGTGCGCACGGCCGGGTTCTTCCGCGCGCTGCCGAAACCGGTCGCGGCCGCCCTGCCCGTCCGATTGAAGGATGTCAGCCACCGGGTCCGCTCCAGCCAGGCGCAGTGGTTCTATGATGACCCCCGGCTGCATTTCGAAGCCTGGTGGCACGCGAACACCGGCCGGCTGGAGCTCGGTCTTCACCTCGAGGCAGCTCCCGCGACCAACGATCGGATCGCCGCAGGACTCGCCCGTCAGCTGCTCATGATCAAGGCGCGCCTCGGGGAGCGGATCGACCTCGAACCTTGGGACCGCGGCTGGGTTCGGCTCTACGAGACGCACCCGGTGGAGGTCTTCGACGCCGCCCGGGTGAAGGTGACGGCGGCGCGGATGGCTGAGTTGATCGGGGTCATCTGGCCGATGTGCCAGGAACTGCGGAAGAGCGATGCTAAAATCCGGCTAGCCGAGCGGGAGTAACTCAGTTGGTAGAGTACGACCTTCCCAAGGTCGGAGTCGCGAGTTCGAGTCTCGTCTCCCGCTCCA
>DATBYU010000122.1:0-2446 GCA_036513555.1 Candidatus Dormiibacterota bacterium
GGATACTGCAGGGCGAGGAACATGCCGAGCTTCGCCCGTTCCTCGGGCTGGAGGGTGAGGATGTTCTTGCCTTTGAACAGGACCTCGCCACTGATCACCTTGTAGTTGGGGTGGCCCATCAGGGTGTGCGAGAGCGTGCTCTTGCCCGAGCCATTCGGGCCCATCACGGCGTGCACCTCGCCCTTGTTGACCGAGAGCGACACGCCTTTGAGGATCTCGCGGCCTTCGACACTGACCCGAAGGTCCTTGATCTCGAAATCTGCCATTCCCTTTGTCAGTTTACCCGTCGATTCCGTATTCGAAGCCAATTCAGTCCTCCTCCTCGTGCGAATCGCCGTTGAGCGCGACGCGGAGCGTATTGACGGAGAGCGTCGCGCATTTCATCCGGGCCGGGCTGATCTGGATGCCCAGCTCCTCCAGCAGGTCCCTGGTCGGAAAGCTCTTCAGCTCCGCCACCGGCCGGCCGACGATCATGTCGGTCAGCATCGATGCCGATGCCTGGCTGATGGCGCAACCCCGGCCGCGGAAGCTGACGTCACCCAGTTTGCCGTCGTCGAGCTTGAGGTAAAGGGTGATGACGTCGCCGCAGAGCGGGTTGTCGCCTTCCTGGGTGATGTCGGCGTCGGCCAGCTCCCCGAAGTGATGCGGGTTCTTGTAGTGCTCGAGAATCTGCTCGCGGTAGAGATCGTCACCCATAGCTATGCGAACACCTTCTGCGCCTTCTGAATTCCGCTGACCAGCTGATCGACCTCGTCCGGCTGGTTATAGATGTAAAAGCTCGCCCGGGTGGTGGCCGGAACGCCGAGCCGGTCCATCAGCGGTTGCGTGCAGTGATGCCCGGCGCGCACCGCGATCCCGTCGCGGTCGACCAGGGTGGCCAGGTCGTGGGGGTGGATGTCAGGGATCGTGAAGGAGATCGCGCCGCCGTGGATCTCCGGGTCGCGCGGGCCGTAGAGGACGATGCCCGGAATCTCCTGTAGCTTCTCGAGCGCGTAATCCACCAGCGTCCGCTCGTGCGTTCGAACCTGGTCCATGCCGAGATTCTTGAGGTAGTCGACCGCCGCACCCAGGCCGATGCCTTCTGCCACGGCGGGCGTCCCGGCCTCGAACTTCCAGGGGAGGTCGTTCCAGCTGGCCTCGTGGAGCTTGACCCGCTTGATCATGTCGCCCCCGCCAAGGAATGGCGGCATCGCCTCCAAAAGCGCTCGCCGTGCCCAGAGGACGCCGATCCCCGTCGGCCCGCACATCTTGTGGCCGCTGAAGGCATAGAAATCGACGTCGAGGTCTTTGACATCCACCGGCATGTGCGGCACGGCCTGCGCTCCGTCGATGAGCACGAGGGCCCCGGCACGATGCGCCGCGGCGGTGATCGCCTTGATCGGGTTGATGGTCCCGAGCGTGTTCGACTGGTGGGTGATCGCCAGCAGACGGACGCCATCCAGGCGGGCTTCCAGCTCGTCGAGCTGTAGCAGCCCCTGGTCGTCGATGCGGAGGAACTCGAGCTGGGCCCCCACCTCCTGCGCCAGCAGCTGCCAGGGGACGAGGTTGCTATGGTGCTCCATCTCGGTCAGCAGGATCCGATCGCCACCACGGATATTCACCCGGCCCCAGGTGTAGCGCACCAGGTTGATGGCCTCGGTGGTGTTGCGAGTGAAGATGACCTCCTTGACGGAGGTGGCGTTGATGAAGGCCGCCACCCGCTGGCGTGCCGACTCGTAGGCGGCCGTCGCCTCCTCGCTGATGGTGTAGACACCGCGATGAGGGTTGGCGTTGTAGCGGCGGTAGTAATCGTCCATGACGTCGATCACGGCCGCCGGTTTCTGCGAGGTGGCGGCGCTGTCGAGGTAGACCAGCGGCTTGCCGTTGATGGTGCGGCCGAGAATCGGGAAGTCGGCTCGCACGGCTGTAGCGTTGATGGCGCGGGCCAGGATCATGCCGGCTGCGCCTCGTGCATCAAGTCCGCGACCGTCACCGACTGCAACGTCGACGTGATGCTTCCCTGCAGCTTCTCCCAGAAGGCGTGCGCCGAACAGGGCGTGTCGGCGTGGGTGCATTCGCCGGGACCACCGCCTTCCGCCAGGCAGCTCACGGGGGCCAGCGTGCCCTCGAGGCTGCGCACGATGTCGGCCATCGAGATGGCGGCGGGCTGGCGGGCCAGGGTGTAGCCGCCCTTGACCCCCATCCGGCTGGTCACGAGTCCCGCCCGGCGGAGCTGGCCGGCGATCTGCTCCAGGTACGACTGTGGCAGCCCTTCCTGTTCGGCGAGCTCAGCCAGCGGCGTCGGGCCAAGGCCGTAGCCACGGCCCAGGCGCACCATGACGCGGATTCCGTATTCGGAGCGGGTGGAGAATCTCATGGATCTCCGACCGGATTAGTCGGATATCTCAAAGTATAGCGGGCTGGGGGTTGCTGAAGCGACGTTCCCGTAACGTATCGGCGTGACCCT
>DATBYU010000123.1:0-2746 GCA_036513555.1 Candidatus Dormiibacterota bacterium
CTCCTCCGCTTGTCGGGCCTCCGGGGTCTTTTCGAGGCGCGTGACGAGCGAGTCGGGCACGTGCAGCCCGGGAACTTTCTCGCGCATGAAGCGGGCACCACGAGCCGAGCGGGGAATCCCAATCGACGGAATGATGAAGACTTGGCCGACCAGGCCGAGGTCAGCGACCATAGCCATGAAGCGAGCGAAGACCGGCAGGTCGAAGACCAGTTGGGTCTGAATGAAGTCGGCACCGGCCCGCACTTTCTTTTGCAACCGCAGCGGGCGAAACTCCAGTGGCGGCGCGAAGGGGTTCTCGACGGCGCCGATGAAAAAGGACGGGGCCTGCTCAAGCTTCCGGCCACTCAGGTAGGTGCCCCGATCGCGCATGGTCACCGCTACCTCGAGCAGTTGCATGGAGTCGATGTCATAAATCCGGCGGGCCTCCGGATGATCGCCCGCGGTCACGTCATCACCGCTCATCAGCACCAGGTTGCGAACGCCGAGCGCCGCGGCGCCGAGCAGGTCCGCCTGCAGCGCCAGCCGGTTCCGGTCGCGGACCGTCAGCTGCATGATGGGCTCGAGCCCCTTCTCCACCAGGAGGTGGGCCGCCGCCAGCGACGACATGTGGACATGGGCGCCAGTGTTATCCGTGCAGTTGATGGCATCGACCGATCCGCGCAGGACCTCGGCCCGCCGCCAGGTCGCCTCCGGATCGGCGCTGTTGACGGAGGAGAGCTCGGCCGTGACGACGAAGCGGCCGTCGCGCAGCAGCTCGGCAAGCCGGCTAGGGATCGACATGCCAACCCTTTGGCGCCATCTGGTCGCGCCCGCTGACGAGGTTGATCCACGAGGAGGTGCCCTGCAGCTGCCAATCGACCGGCCTTTGCAGATGCTGGATGTGATCCTTGAACACCGGCAGCCGCCGCGACCCCTCCCAGGCTTCGACCCAGACGCAACGCTTGTCCGCGTACACCTCACAGTTGCCGTTCGCGCGCACGCCGCCGCACGGGCCGTTGCGCAGGTTCTTGGGGCAGCGCATCGGGCAACTCAGGCCGGTCGAATGCAGGATGCACTCGCCGCACATGCGGCAGTCCCAGATCGCCTCCTTGAGTGGCTTCTCGACGGCAAGCACCAGGCGCTCGACCACGCGCATCGTCCCTACCCCTTCTTCAGCGTCTTGTCGATGAGCTCAACGGCCTGGGTCAGCGCCGCATTCTCCGCGGCCTGCGCCGCACCGACGATCTTCTTGGCCATCCGCGTGGCGATCGATGCGTCGGGTGAGTAATGATCCGCACCCGCGAGTTTCGCGTACTCCTCCGTCACCGGGGCGCCGCCCACCATGACGCTGACCTTCTCGCGCAGGCCGGCCTTCTCCAAAGCCTGGATATTGACCTTGAACATCGGCATGGTGGTGGTGAGGAACGCGGAGAAGCCGACGATGTGCGGTTCGTTGACGCGAACCGCCTCGACGAATTTCTCCGGAGGACAGTTGACGCCGAGGTCAACGACCTCGAAGCCGGCGCCCTCCAGCATGATGACCACCAGGTTCTTCCCGATGTCGTGGATGTCGCCTTTGACCGTGCCGATCACGACCTTTCCGATCGGCTTGGCGCCCGTCTCAGCAATCAGTGGCCGCAGGATGACCAGCGCACCCTGCATCGCGCGGGCGGCGATCAGCATCTCGGGAACGAAGAAGTCTCCCTTCTCGAACCGGCGGCCGACCTCTTCAAGCGATGGGATCAACGCCTTGAACAGAATGTCCATCGGATCCATGCCCAGCTTGAGCGCCTCCTCGGTCAGCGCTTTGACCTCGGGCGCGTGTCCGTTGAGCGTGTGATCGAACAGCTCCTGCCGAATCTCCTCTTCCCGACTCATGCCTCGCCTCCTCCTGGGATGTATCCCATCCGCCGCGAGATAGCCTCGCCGGCTTCGCGTGTCACCTCACCGAGCTCGTTGAGTCGCTGCGGGGTTACGCGGTAGGAGGGTCCGGCCACACTGACCGCGGCCTGGACCCGACCGTCAGCGGCACGCACCGGCGCGGCCACGGCGTTCAACCCGATCTCGAGCTCTTCGAGGGTGAACGCGTAGCCGTCCTTGGCCACCCGGCGCAGTTGCTTCTCGAGCGTGCGGGCGTCGGTGATGGTGCGGGGCGTCAGTCGCGGCAGCGCCTCAGCGAGCAGCCGGCGACGCTCAGCCTCCGGAAGATATGCGAGCAGCACCTTGCCGTTCGAGGTGGCGTGGAGCGGGGTCTGTTTGCCGACCCAGTTGACGTTGACGACCACGTTGGGCGCGGCGATCTGGTCGATGTTGACGACCTGGCTCCCCTGCAAGATGGCGAGGTTGACCGTTTCGCCGGTGCGGAGAGCCAGCTCTTCGAGCACGGGACGGGCGGCCCGCGCGAGGTCTACCTCGGCAACAACCGAGCCCGCCAGCCGCACCAGGCCGTACCCCAGGCGGTACTTCTCGGTGCTCGGATTCTGCTCGACCAGGCCGTGCTCCTGGAGGGTTGACAGCAGCCGGAACACGGTCGACTTGTGCACCTCCAGCCGTCGGGCGAGGTCGGTGACCCGCATTTCGGGCTCCGTCCCAAGGAGCTTCAGGATCTCCAGGGCCCGATCCAGCGACTGCACTCTGTTGCGCACTGCAAAACCGGTGCTCATCGCACAACAAACTATACCCTCCGGCGGCGGCTATGGCAAGCCGGTCAGGCCGAAGTTCGGCTGGGCTCTCCTGCCTTGACTCTGCGAATCTCTGCGTTGACCAC
>DATBYU010000124.1:0-2526 GCA_036513555.1 Candidatus Dormiibacterota bacterium
TTGACGATGAGGATCCCGACCGGTGTGATGATGCCGGCCGCGAGCAGCAGCCGGCGGCTGCTCAGGTAGCCTCGGAGCAGCCGATCGCCCTGGTTGTTGTTCGTCATCAGGTAACCGCAAGACGGGTCGCGTACTCCGGTCGGTCCCAGGCGTGCGAGGTCAGCACCTCGCGGAGTCCGCGGACCGCATCGAACACGTCGACATAGCGCGTGTAGAGCGGCGCGAAGCCGAACCGCATCAAGTCGGGTGTCCGGAAGTCGCCGATGATGCCGCGATCGATCAGCGCGCGCATGACACGGTATCCCTCTTTGTGGCGCAGCGACACCTGCGACCCGCGCTGGGCGGCGTCGCGGGGCCCCACCACCTCGACACCGAGGTCGCGGCAGGTTTCGTCCACCTGCTGGATGAACAGGTCGCCGAGCGCCATCGATTTGCGGCGCGCCTCCTGCTGATCGACCCGTAGCCAGAGATCGATCGCCACTTCTAGCGCCATCATGCTGAGGATGGGTGGGGAACCGGCAAGCTGCCGGGTGATCCCGGGAGCGGGACGATAATCCGGTTCGAACGCGAATGGCTTGGCGTGGCCCATCCAGCCGGATAGTGGTGACTGCATCGCGTCCTGGAGGCCTGCGGCGACGAAGGCGTACGCGGGGGCGCCCGGCCCGCCATTCAGATATTTGTAGCCGCAGCCAACCGCCAGGTCGACCTCTGATGCATTCAAATCGATCGGCACCGCACCGGCGCTGTGCGAGAGGTCCCACAGCATCAGTGCGCCGACTTTCTGGGCGGCGGCGGTGATGCGCCGCATGTCATGGATCTCGCCGGTCGCGTAATCGACGTGAGTGAGCATGAGGACGGCCACGCTACCGTCGAGAGAGCTCTCGATCTCAGAGCGTTCGACGACGCGCAGGACGTGGTTGCCCCCCAGTAAGTCGACCAACCCCTGCGCAATGTAAAGGTCGGTCGGGAAATTCGACGCCTCCGTCAGGATGAAGTGTCGCCCGGGTTGGACGCGCAGCGCCCCGGCCAGCAGTTTGAAGAGGTTGACCGAGGTGCTATCGGCGACGATCACTTCGCCCGACTTCGCTCCGATCAATCGCGCGATCTTGTCGCCAATGCGGGCCGGCGCCTCCATCCAATGGGCCGCGTTCCAGCTGCGGATCAGGCCGTTGCCCCATTCATTGGCGATCACCTCGGTAAGGCGAGGCAACGTCTGCTTTGGAAGGGCGCCCAGCGAGTTGCCGTCCAGGTAGATCACGCCCTCGGGTACAGCGAACTCCTCGCGCAATGACGCGAGCGGATCCTGCCGGTCGAAGGACAGGCAGGTCTGGCGGTCCACGCTCGGATTATCTACCCCCCACCCCGACCCTCCCCGCCCGGGGTGAGGGAATCTAGAAGTGGCTAGGACACCAGGGCGTGCGGTCGGTGGCAAACATCGAATCCGCACGCGACACGGCCCCGCGATGGAGTTCCTCGATGCGCCCTGCCTCGTGCAGCGTGCGGATTCGATTGCCGCCGAGGTACACCGCCGCCAGGTCGGCGGCGCTGAGCTCCACGTCGGGATCGTCGGTGCAGCGCTCGCAGACCGCATCGGTCGGCCCCCCGTTCAGCTCGTAGTGTCCGTCGTTCCACGGGGCAAATTCGTCGCGAACGCGAAGTACGAGCCGTCCCTGGGTCGCATACCGGCGGCCGGCCAGCGCCGCCGCCACGTCGACGAGTCGCAACCAGATGCCGTCATCGATGCTCGTCTTGGGCTGACGCGAGTCGGCCAGCAAGAAGCGGAGCGGCTCGTCGACCGGTCGCGCCTCAGCGGTCACGCGGGCGATCAGGTCCACTTCGAGGAGGTATCGCCAGAGCGCCGCGTAGGCGTCGGCGTTGGCGGCGATCAAGTGCCCTACGCGAAGCACACCGATCGGACCCATCGCGTCCCAATCCATTTTGATCCGATAGAGGGCAAACCCAGTTGGCCTGCCCTCGACCTCGTAGACAACCCGATATTGCGGGCTGAAGCCCTGCCGGAAGCTCTCGAGGTCAACGAGATGCAGGCGCCACCAGCGCGCGTCGAGGGTGAGCATGCCAGGCTGCGTCGGTTGCACCTGGGACCAGACGTCCGTAAAGGCGTCGACAGCAGCCGGGACGTCCACCATCACCACGCGGCCGGCGGTCGAGTGCGGTCTCGAGAAGGCGGCGTGTGCCCGATCGACTTCGATCTCCGCCATGTAGGTCGAAAGCCCGTAGCCAAAGCGGCCATAGATGGGCGCCTCAGAGGCGTAGAGGGCGGCCAACGGCTCGCCGCGTTCGCGCATGTCGTCCATCTGCCGGCGCATCATGGCGGTCAGCAAGCCTCGGCGCCGGTGGGTCGCGGCGACACCGACCCGCGTCACACCACCGCATGCCAGCGACCCGCCGCCAGGTACCGCCATCTGGTAGGAGAAGATGCCCGCGGTTCCGACAACCTGTCGACCATCGAACACCGCCAGCGTCCGGTCGAATTCGAGCGTTTCCTTCGAGACGGCAAGCTCTTCG
>DATBYU010000125.1:0-2596 GCA_036513555.1 Candidatus Dormiibacterota bacterium
GTGCATCGCGAGCAGATCTTTACAGGGGCCGAGCAGCTCGGCGTCGAGCTCGATGGGCACATCCAAATGGTGATCGACGCCATGAAGGGCAACGCCGCCGCACTCGGGCTGGCCGGAGCGCCCCCACCCTGACCCCCCCCAAGCGGGGGACGAATTAGCAACGTTAGGTCAGGCGGCCGTCGCGCATCTGCAGGACGCGGTCGGCGTCGGTCAGCATCGCCGGGTCGTGGGTGACCACCACAACGCTCCCGCCGGCCCGTCGCCGGTAATCGACGAGCAGATTGATGACCTCGCGGCCGGTCGCCTGATCCAACGAGGCGGTCGGCTCATCTGCGAACACGATCGCGGGACGGTGCACCAGGGCGCGCGCCACCGCCACGCGTTGCCGCTCTCCGATTGAGAGCTGGTAGGGCCGCTGGCGCAACTTGTCGCCCAGGCCAACCCGGCGCAGCAACTCCTGCGCATAGGCGACCACCTCGTGGTTGCGTTTAACCGCGCCCACCAGGACGTTCTCGAACGCGGACAGGTAGTTGATCAGGAAGTGCTGCTGGAACACGAACCCGTACCGCTGCCGTCGCAGGCGCATCAGCCCGGGCGAGGACATCTCACGGTAATCCTGGCCGTCGAACGCGACCATCCCACGGGTAGGCCGCTTGAGTCCGGAGAGCAGATACATCAAGGAGCTCTTTCCCGAGCCGGAGGGTCCGATCAACCCGACAAAACTGCCCGGCTCGACCGAAAGCGAGACCGTATCGACCGCGCGCGCGACGGCGGTGCCGGTTCGGTAGTCGAGCGCGAGGTCCTGGGCGCTGAGCATCAGTCTCTCCGTTCGATGATGGAGATCGGATCAAGGCGCAGCAACTGCCAGGCGACGGTGCCCATCCCGAAGGCGAACACCATCACCGGGATGGGTAGCGTGTGCAAGGCCAGTACGTTCCAGTCGAAGATGTTCATCAGCAGACCATGCGGCACGATGAAGGTCAGGTTGAACCAGCTGAGCACGGCCACCCCGAGGCCGACGCCGATGATCCACGCTGCGAGGGTGACACCGAATGACTCCAGGGCGACGCGCATGATCAAGCCCCAGCGGCTGTATCCGACGGCGGCCAGCAGGCCGAACTCGTTCATGCGCTGCCGGAAGAAGAGGTTGTTGAGGAGCCCAACCACCAGTGAGAGCACGATCGTCACCAGCAGGATCAAGAAGGTGTTGATGGCGTCGAGGTTTGCGATCAGGCTATCGATCTTCGACTTGATGTAGGGCCAGTCGAAAAGGCGGAAGGCGGTGCCGGCGGCCAGTTTCTGCAGCTGGTCATGCACGGCCTGCTCGTGCCCAGCTTGCGGCACCACGACCAGGCCCTGGTACCGGCGCTCGAAGAGATAGTGCTCGGTCATGTAGTCGAGTGGGATGACACCCAACCGCGTCGGCCCACGAATGATGCCGACCACGGTAAAGGTATCGGGCAGGCGGTCAAGCTCATCGAGGGCATTGCCCAGCTTGCCGCCTACCCACACGTGACGGGATCTGGCGATCTCCTCGGAGACGGCGATCTCGTTGGCGTTTGCCGCCGGTAGGCGACCGGCTACCACCCGGTCACCGTAGAGGGAGAGCAGCTGCCCCATGCCCTGCGGGTCGAACCCATAGAGATCGAACTGGGCATTGCCGGCAAGGAGATTGATGTCGAGGTTGGAGTAGGCATCGCGCTTGACGAAGGCGACGCCGGGGATCCGCTGGGTGTCCGCCAGCAGCTTGTCGAGACCGGGCTGCGGCGCCTGTATGGCACCCAGACTCGAGGTCAGGCGGTCAAGCGCTCCTTTGAACTGGTCGATCGTGGCGCTCGGGGACGGTGGGATCGGAATGTCGGCGACGTTCTGGCTGGCGGTATTGAGATTCGCGGTGTCGCGGTTCATCGCCTGCAACGATTGCTGCAGGCCCGCGGCATCGGATGAGGCATTCGACGCGGCGGTTTGCAGCCGTCCAAGCTGGGCGCTATCCGGGAGAACCGACTGCAGCCAGGTCTGGTGCTGCTGCAGGTACGTGATCAACGGCCGCGGGTCGCTGGGATTCTGGCTCAGCTGTTGGACCAGCTGATTGAGGGATTGCTGCTCCGCCTGCAGCCGCTGGACACGGACGATCAGGTCACCGAGTGGAATCAGGTCGCCACGAAGCCGCGCCGCGTAATAGCGGGCATTGGCGGCATCGACCTGGAGTTGCTGCACTGCCGGCAGCTGCGCCCGGAGCCGCGCCGGGATTGCGATGACGGCGTCGTAGTAGGCGTTGAGACCACCCGGTCCGTCGAGGTTGTCCACCTTGAGCTGCACGTCGCGGAGCTGGGTGAGCGACTGGGCCAGCGGGTTGGCCAGGTCCTGCTCACGGGTCGCCCGGGGGGCGACCAGGGTCAGCTTCTGGTAGCTGCCGTAGGTGGCGTACGCCGTCTCACGGGCGGAGGCCAGGAGCGAGTCGGTAACGACGACGCCCAGGATCGCCAGCGCCAGGATGCCGATGACTGGGAGCACCTTGCGCTTGTTTCGAAGGTAGAAGTGCCACAGGGAGAGCGGGTTTTCCATGCACGCTCCTCCAATGATAGGTGGCGTCCAT
>DATBYU010000126.1:0-20266 GCA_036513555.1 Candidatus Dormiibacterota bacterium
CGCGCCCGATTGAAAGATATCGACGCGCTGCTGGCCAGCACCGGCCTACGCCAGGACGGCTACGCGGTGACGGCGCAGAACGATATCGACTTCGTCATCCAGGCCGCCCCGGCGCTGCGACGCGAGCTGATCGAAGAAGCAGCCGGGGTCCGGCGCCTTCGCGACCAGCGTCAGGAGGCGATCAACCGCCTGGCGGAGGCGGATCGCGACATGCGGCGCGCGCGCGACATTCTCAACGAGCTGAGCCCTCGCGCCGAGGAACTCCGCGTGCAGGCCGCGTCCGCCGAGGAATACAACAAGGTCGCCGATGCGCTCAAGGTGTTGCAGGGCAGCCTTGCCCGCGATGCCTGGCGCAAAGCGATGGTCCAACTCCGGAAATCCCTGGCCCGCCAGCAAACGGCGGACAACAAACGTGTTGCAGCGAACCAGGCGGTCGCCGAGTTCGAACCGCGTTACGCGGAGCACCGCTCGGCATTGCTTGCGGCCCGTGAGGCGCGCTGGCATCACCAGGAGGCCGTGGCCGATGTGCGACTCCGCCTGGCCGAGAGTGAGCACCAGGCGAGAATCGCCCAGGAACGCAACCTCGCCGCAGTTCAAGCCCTCGAAGCGCTGCAGCGCGAGCTCGAACGGTTGGACGCTTCCGAACAAGCCGGGACCCGTGTGGTGGATGAGCTCGCTCGCGCGGTCGAGAGTGCGGGCGTTGAACTCGAGGCGGCAACCAGCGCCCTCCAGGCAGCGGTTGACGGCGAGCAAACCGCGCGCGAAACGCAAGCGGCGCTCGAAGCGGAGCGGATCGCCCGTCACAAGCGGCGCCACGATGCCCAGCGAGAAACGGCGTCGATCGAGGCAGAACTTCGCCAGCTGGAAGGCCGGCGGCAATTTTTGAGTGAACAGCAGCAACAGGCCCGGGCGCAACTCGAGGCCTGGTCCGTACGACGCGCGACCTTGGCCGAGGAGTTCGACCGGCGGAGCCGAACCGCCGAGGCCGCGGGCGGCGAGCTCCAGTCCGTCGGTGAAGCGGCCGACGTGCTGGGGCAACGTCTGGTTGAGGCCGAAGGTTCGCTCGAATCGGCACGCAAGGAAATCGTCGAGCGCGAGGCGGCGCTCCGCTCCCTTGAGGCAGAACTGGGAGCACTGCGGACGCTGCTGGACGGGGCCCAGCGTCGCGGGCCCCTACGGATTGACCGCAATTGGGAACGCCTGCTCGAACTCATCGAGGTCGAGCCGATCCATCGAGCCGCCGTCGAGGCCGCGCTCGAGGGGTGGCTGCATGGTTGGGTCGCCCCGAGTCGGGATGGTGTCGCCAGTGCCGCTGCCGCGGTGGCCGCCGCCGAGGATGCACGCGAAACTTTGCTGTATGCGTCGGGAGACGCGTCGTCGTCGCCCACGCTCGAGGGGCTGCTTCCCGTAATTGACCTGGTGCAGTCCTCCGATCAGGTCCGTGGGCTCGTTGCCCATCTGCTTCGCGGCGTCGTCTTGGTGGCGGATCGGTTGGAAGGGGCGCGCATTGTGGAGCAACATCGGGATCTCCGAGCGGTTACCCCGGCCGGTGAGATCATCACCGCCGTTTCCTACCGAGGTGGAAAGGCTGCAGATCCGGTGCTCGAAGTGCAGGCGAGAATCCGGGACGCCGAACAAGCCCTGGGCCGCGAGCGTCAAGCCGCTTTGAACGCTGCCGAGGAGGTGGAGCGGATCGCCAGCGCTCGCGCAGATCTCACCGCCGAACGTCAGGCCATTCTCACCCGGTTTGATCAGGCGCGGACGGCCGCGGCCCAGGCCGCGGGGGCGTTGGCCGCCGCGACGGAAGCGCTCCAGCGCGAGAGCCAGCAGGAAGGGCAACTGCGGCAGCAACTGATTCGGATCGGCGGACTTCTGCAGCAAGCCGAGCAGACCGAGGTCGAGACGCTGGGCCGCCAGCGTGCGCTGGGCGAGACGGAGACCACCGCGGACCAGGAGCTCGCCGCACTCGAGCTGCGGATCCTCGAGGTCGCCGCCAGCCTGCGTGACCTGACGGACCGGCGCCAGGAGACGGAACTCCGGGCGGCGCTGGCCCGACAGCGCTCCGATGACCTGGTGCGCCAGCTCGAGCGAGCTCAGCAGGCCCTCCGATCGCATGGTGATGAGTTCGCCCAGCGCCGCGCCGCGGAGAGCGAGCTGGCGGTCCAGCCGGCCCTGATCCACGAGGAGCGCCTCCGGTGGCTCGAGACCTCGCAGGCGTTGCGCGTCGAGCTGGAGACGCTCGAGTCGGCGCAGCTCCCGGATGTCGACACGCTCGCCGCCCTCGAGGCGCAGCTCCGCGAGGACGAACAGCGCAATGTCACGCTGCAAGTCGAGCTGGCCCATGCCGATGACGCCTGGACCGCATCGGTCGCGGACGGCGAGGCGGCGCAGGTCGAGGTTGACCGGTGTGCGCTCGCGCTCCGCGAGGGTGGTCAGGAAATCGAAGACGACACCGAGGGGATCGAGGACGTCGATTGGCAGAAGACGGAACGCGAGGTCTCGCGCCTGCAGCGACGGCTCGATGCCATGGGCGCGGTCAACCTGCTCGCGCCCGAGGAATACGAACAGGTACGCGTCCGCTGCGACAGCCTGTCGTCCCAACTGGCCGATCTCGAGGCCGCGACTGGGCAGCTCAACGAGTTACGGCAGCGGCTCGAAGCAGAAATCGACAGCCGGTTCCGCACCGTCTTTCAATCCGTCGCCGTGAACTTCCAGGAATTCTTTGCCGAGCTGTTCGAGGGCGGACGCGCGACTCTGCGGCTCGAGGGGGAACCCGAGGGTAGCCCACTCGACGAGGGCGTCGAGATCCTGGCGCAGACGCCCGGCAAGCGATTGCAGCCGCTGACGTTACTGTCGGGCGGCGAGCGGGCGCTGACCGCGCTGGCCTTCCTCTTTGCCCTGCAGGCCGTTAATCCGAGCCCCTTCTATGTGCTGGATGAGGTCGACGCCGCGCTCGACGACGCGAATGTCATCCGTTTCAATCGGGTGTTGAAACGCCTCGCCAGCGACCAGCAATTCTTGATCGTCACCCACAACCACTCGACCATGGCGCAGGCCGAAGTGCTCTACGGCGTCACACTGGGAGACCACGGGATCTCGCGCATTGTGTCGGTCCGCCTGCATCAGGACGCCCTGATCCCGGTAGGTGAACGCTCCGCCTGAGCCGGATGAGAGGGCGCCGACCGAGCGCCAGGGATTCTGGAAGCGCTTTTCGAAGAGCCTCGACGCGGGTCGGCAGGCTTATGTCGCCGACCTCAAAGAGGTCTTCGGGCGCCCAGCCCTCGATGCCGCATTCTGGGACGATCTCGAAGCGACCTTAATCGCGGCCGACGTCGGCGTCCCCACCACTGATCGAGTGGTCACGGACTTGCGGCGGCAGGCGACCGGCGCCCACCTGCGCTCGCCCGCCGATGCGCTGCGTTTCCTCAAGGATGATCTGGCGACCCAGATGGGCGGACGCTCGCGCGACCTCAACTTAGACGGCGCACCGGCGGTCGTGCTGGTCGTCGGCGTCAATGGATCGGGCAAGACGACAACAATTGGAAAGCTCGCACACCTCCTGCGTCGGGAAGGCCGCCGCCCGCTGCTGGCCGCCGCCGACACCTATCGCGCGGCGGCCATCGAGCAGCTCCGGCTCTGGGGACAGCGGGCCGAGGTCGAGGTCGTCGCCCATCAACCGGGATCCGACCCTGGGGCCGTCGCCTTTGATGCCGTGCAAGCGGCGCGTGCCCGTGGGGCGAATCCCGTCATCATCGACACCGCCGGTCGGCTGCACACCCGCACCGATTTGATGGAGGAACTGCGGAAAGTCCGACGGGTTTTGCAGCGCCTCGATCCGCAGTCGCCGCAGGAGGTGCTCGCGGTCCTGGACGCGCACGTGGGGCAGAATTCGGCGCAGCAGGTCAAGGTCTTCCAGGAGGCGATCGGTCTCACCGGGCTCGCGGTGACGAAAATGGATGGCAGCGCTCGGGCGGGCGTAGTGCTTAGTATCGAAGCTGAGCTTTCGGTGCCGGTGAAGCTTGTCGGCATTGGCGAAGGCCTCGATGACCTGAACCGATTCGAACCCGGGCCCTACCTGGATGCATTGTTGCGAATGGAGGAGGCAGGATGACACCAGAAGACACCTCGAAGGCGTTCGTCAAGCTGGTGACGGCCAATGGGTTGCCCGAGGCCGATGTCTGGAAGGCCGTCCTGGAAGCGTCCGGCATCCAGGTGTATCTGCGGCATGAGGCGATGGCGGCGGTGATCCCTGAAACCGCCGGCGAGATCGCCGCAGTCGACCTCTGGGTGCCGCGCGAGCAAGCCGCGGAAGCGCTCCAGATCCTCCAGGACGAACGGGTCGAGCCCGCGGACGAGGACGAACCGGTCTGACGATCCTGATCCTCACCGTCGTCGTCGGCGCGATTGGGCTGCTGGCCCTGGGTGCCGCGGTGGTCGGGATTCTCTGGTTGCTGCAATTCGTACTCCGCAACGAGGAGAAGCGAAGCTAAGCCCGTATACTGTCAAGGCTAAATGCTTGACAGTGCCCGCCGCCGTCACCGCCAGCTGCGCCTGCTCGATCTCTACGGCTCGCTCTTGACCGAGCACCAGCGCCGCATCCTCCACCTTGCATGGGAGCTCGATTGGTCCTATGGCGAGATCGCCCAGCAGGAAGGGGTAACGCGGACGGCCGTCTACGACGTGGTGCGGCGGACCACCGTGAACCTCGACGACTACGAGCGCAAGCTCGGACTGGAGCGGACCCAGCGTGTTTGAGTCCCTGACCGAGCGCCTTGACGCGGCGCTCAAGAAGCTGACCGGGCGGGGCAAGCTGAGCGAGGCCGATGTCGATGCCGGGCTGCGCGAGGTCCGACTCGCGCTACTGGAGGCCGACGTCAACTACAAGGTGGTCAAGGACTTCGTCGCGAGCATTCGCACGCGGGCGGTGGGGGCCGAGGTGATGGACAGCCTGAACCCGGGACAGCAGCTGGTCAAGATCGTCGACGAGGAAATGGTGCACTTGCTCGGCGAGCGGGCGCCCATGACGTACGCGTCGTCGCCGCCCACGGTGATCGTGCTCGCCGGCCTGCAGGGCTCCGGCAAGACGACGACCGCCGGCAAGCTCGCTCTGTTCGTCCGCCGGGAAGGCCACCGCCCGCTACTGGTGTCGACCGACGTCCGCCGTCCCGCGGCGATGGAGCAGTTGGAGGTGCTGGCCAAGAGCATCAACGCACCGTCCTATGCGCCACGCGGCACCGATCCGGTCACCATCGCCCGCGAGTCGCTGGCGGAGGCGCGGCGGGTTAACGCCGACGTGGTCCTCGTTGATACCGCGGGCCGCCTGCAGGTCGATCAGGACCTGCTCGTCGAGCTGAAGGCGATCGCCGACGCCGTCCCGTCGCAACACCGGCTCCTGGTGCTCGATGCCATGACCGGGCAGCAGGCGGTCAACGTCACGACCGCTTTCCAGCAGACCATCGCCCTCAGCGGCGCCATCCTGACCAAGATGGACGGCGATGCCCGCGGCGGCGCGGCGCTCTCGCTGCGCGCCGTGACCCAGACGCCCATCCAATTCGTTGGCGTCGGTGAAAAGCTGACCGACTTCGAGGTCTTCTATCCGGATCGGATGGCGTCGCGGATTCTCGGCATGGGCGACGTGCTGACGCTGATCGAGAAGGCGCAGGATCACGTCGATGCCTCGCAGGCGCAGGCAATGGAAAAGAAGCTGCGTGCTGGGCGGCTCACGCTCACGGACTTCATGGAACAGCTGAAGCAGGTCAAGAAGATGGGCCCGCTGGAGGGGATCATCGGGATGTTGCCGGGTGCGGGAAAGATCAAAAACCTCGCCGGCGCGCTCCCCGGTGACGACCAGCTGAAGGAGATGGAGGCGATCATCCTATCGATGACGCTGAAGGAGCGCGAGCGACCCGAGACGATCGACGGCAGCCGCCGTCGCCGCATTGCGCGCGGCGCCGGCACCGATATCGCGGCCGTCAATCGGCTGCTCAAGGGCTTTCAGCAGATGCAGCAGATGATGAAACAGATGGGGAAGGGAAGAGGCATCAAGGGATTACCCTTCGATCCCGCTCAACTTTTGAAAGGCTAGGAGGTCATAGTTTGTCGGTAAAAATTCGACTGCGGCGCATCGGCGCAAAGAAGCACCCGTTCTATCGCCTGGTGGTGGCGGACAGCCGCTCGCCGCGAGACGGCAAGTTCATCGAGATCCTCGGCACCTACGATCCGATGACGGAGCCGGTGAAGCTCAACCTGGACCAGGACAAGATCAAAGTCTGGCTGCAGAAGGGCGCGCGGCCGTCCGATACAGCGCGCGCGTTCCTGATCGACCAGGGACTGCTGCCCAAGGAGTCGGCCAGGAAGCGGCCCACCAAGCCGCCCAAGCCCGCCGCCGCGCCCGCGGCCGCGCCTGCCGCTGCTGCGGCACCGGCGGTGCCGAGCACACCCGAACCGGCCCCGGCCGCCGCCACCGAGGAGGCCTGACGATGCACGACTACACCGACCTGGTCGGCTACATCATCAAGGCAATGGTGTCCAAGCCCGAGGACGTGCACGTCGCGATGGTCGAAGGGGAGCGGACCAACCGGGTCGAGGTCACGCTGGCCAACGAGGATGTCGGCAAAGTCATCGGCCGGGGCGGACGAAACATCGATGCCATCCGCGCCGTGGTGCGGGCCGCCGCGTTGAAGAACCACGATCGGGTGATGGTCGAGATCGTGTGACCACGGAACCGGAGACCGATCTTCGGATTGGTCTCGTCCGGAGCGCCCATGGTGTCAAGGGCGCGCTGCGGATCGAGCTCCTGACCGACTTTCCTGATCGTTTCGCAGCTGGGCGTGAGGTGGACGTCTCAGGCCGCCGCCTGCGTATTGCTCGGTCCACCGAACAGCCCGATGGTCTGCTCGTGACGTTCGACGGCATCGACGATCGCAACGCCGCCGAGGAGCTCATGGGCGCCTACTGCACCGTACCGCTTGACGAGGCGCGGGTGCTACCGCCCGACCACTACTACCACTTTCAGCTGGTGGGTTTGCGAGTGTTCGACACCCGTGGCGCACGCGAGCTGGGCCACGTCGCGGAGGTGCTCACCTACCCGGCAAACGACGTTCTCCGCGTGACGGACGGAAGCCACGAAGTCTTGATCCCGATGATCCGCAGCGTCGTCCGCACGATCGCGCCGTCAGAGGGCCGGATCACCGTCGAGCTGGACGAAGAGACGCAGGCGTGAACATCGAAGTACTGACTCTGTTCCCCGAGCTGTTCCCTGGTCCCCTGAGCTCGGGCGTCACGGGCCGAGGTCTCGCCGCCGGGTTGGTCACCTTACAACTTCACAACCTGCGCGATTACACCCACGATCGGCACCGCCAGGTCGACGACATTCCCTACGGTGGTGGCGCCGGGATGGTGCTCAAGCCAGAGCCCATCTTCGAAGCGGTACGAGCACGCGCCGGCACCGGGCCCGTGATCCTGCTG
The DNA here is from genome assembly GCA_036513555.1 of Candidatus Dormiibacterota bacterium. Taxonomy (GTDB): domain Bacteria; phylum Chloroflexota; class Dormibacteria; order CF-121; family CF-121; genus CF-13. The sequence goes on from DATBYU010000126.1 coordinate 7,468, forward strand.
AGCCCGCAAGGTGAACGGCTTACCCAGGGGCTGGTACGAGAACTGGCCGCCCACTCCGACTTCTACCTGATCTGCGGCCGCTATGAGGGCGTCGACGAGCGGGTCGGTGCCCACCTGGTCGACCGGGAAGTCTCGATCGGTGATTACGTGCTCACCGGCGGCGAGCTCCCGGCGATGGTGCTGATCGACTCAGTAAGCCGACTCGTCACCGGTGTCCTCGGTTCGGAGGACTCGCCCAAGGACGAGTCGTTTGCCGAGCAACTGCTCGAGTACCCGCATTACACGCGGCCCGCGGTCTTCGAAGGCCACCAGGTTCCTGAGGTGTTGCTCTCCGGCCATCATGCCGAGATCGAGCGCTGGCGTCGAGCCCAGGCCGCCGAGCGGACGCGCCGTCGCCGTCCCGATTTGCTCGACCCTCAGCCCACGTCGTAGCTGGGTGTTATCCTTGTACGCCGTGTCTAACGTCATTGACCTGCTCGACGCTGAGTCCCAGCGCAAGAACGTGCCCACGTTGATCCCCGGCGATACGGTCAAGGTGCACGCGAAGGTGGTCGAGGGTACGCGCGAGCGGATCCAGATCTTCGAAGGCATCGTGATCGGTTGCCGCGGCAGCGGGACCAAGGAAATCTTCACCGTGCGCCGCATCGCTCACGGTGTCGGGGTGGAGCGGAGTTTCCTGCTGCACTCACCGCGGATTGAGAAGATCGACGTGGTTCGGCATGGCAAAGTGCGCCGGGCCAAGCTGTATTACTTACGAGGAAGAGTCGGGAAGAGCGCCCGCATTCGGGAGAAGCGCCAAGCCGTTGCCACCACAGCCGTCCCCGCCGACAGCGAAACCGACGCCGGCACCGAAACGCCAGAAACGGCCGAAAGCTGACCGAGACCTCTGGGTCTTCGAGCGCCAGGCCTTCGGGCTGGGTTACGCGACGGTCGCGGGCGTCGATGAGGCCGGTCGCGGGCCATGGGCCGGTCCGGTGGTCGCCGGAGCGGCGATCATGCGGCCCTACTTCCACTGCGAAGGGATTGACGACTCCAAGCTCCTGACCGCCGAGGAACGCGACCACTTTTACGACTGCATCCTCGAAGGCGCTGAGGCCTGGGGCGTCGGCATCATCGAGGTCGACGAGATCGATCGGGTCGGCGTCTCGCGCGCCAACCGATGGGCGATGGGCATCGCGCTCCAACAGCTCGGCCGTCCGATCGACTACCTGCTGGTCGATGGGTTCTTGCTACCGGAGGCGCTGACCCCGCAACTCCCGATCGTCAAGGGCGACCGCCGCTCGATCTCGATCATGTGCGGCGGGATTCTCGCGAAGGTGACCCGCGACCGGCTGATGAAGCGGATGGCTGAGAAGTTTCCCGGCTACGGGTTCGAGATGCACAAGGGTTACCCGACGCCCGACCACCTCGCTGCCATGGACCGGCATGGCCTGAGCCCGTTGCATCGGCGGTCGTTCATCTCGATCCGGACCCGCGCCGAGCTGGAAGCGGCCGCCTTTGCCACTGAATCCGCTCGGAGTTAGCGGCGAGGCGCTGGCTGAGGACCACCTCCGTGGCCTCGGCTACCAGATCGTTGAGAAGGATGTTCGGACGCCGCTCGGCCAGCTGGACCTGGTGGCGATGGACGGGAAGACGCTGGTGTTTGTCGAAGTGAAGACCCGGGCCGGCCACGGTTTTGGCCTGCCCCAGGAGGCGGTCGACGCCAAGAAAATACGGAAGCTACGGCAGCTGGGCCTGTACTACTTAAAGATACGGCCACATCGCGGGTCCGTCCGCTTCGACGTCGTCGGTCTGACCATGACTGACGGCCGACTGGTCAGGGTCGATCACATCAAAAACGCGATCGACTAGGTGCGTCTCATGCCGGCTTCAGATCACAAGATGAATTTGGTTTGAGCCTCCGCGTATCGGCCTTCCTTGCGGAAGCTGTCGGCGTCGACGCCGCGACGCCGCGACACTTCCAGGGCTAGCCACTGCAACGGCACGACATTGACAATCGGCGCTAGCAGCTCATCCAGTGCCGGGGTTTGCAGGGCAATCACCGCGCCCGGAAGGCTGGTCGCAGCGCCACCGACAGCAATCGCGGTTACTCCGATCTCACCGAGGGCCGCCGCCAGTTCGGTCGTCCGCTCCAGGGTCGCGCCGGGTTGCGCCACCAACACGGCCGCGTCGTCCGACTGAAGGCTGATCAGGGGACCGTGCAGGATACTCTCCAGCTCGTGGCCCTCAGTGCTGACGAAGGATGCCTCCCGTAACTTCAGCGCCCCCTCCAGAGCCGTGGCGTACGCGGGCCCGCCGCCGACGAAATGAATCACATGACCAACCGGGAACCGATGCAGGGCGGCGATTACCTGGGGGCGGAGCTGCAGGGCTGCGCGGACGGCGTCCGGTAGACGGGTAAGCTCGCTCGCCCAGGGTGGCGCGCCAAGCGCGACCGCAAGCTGGGCCAAACGGACCATTGCACCGGTATGGCTCGCGGTGTGCACCGGCGAACGCTCCTGGGGAACAGTAGAGAGGACGCCCGGCCCTCGCAGCGGAGACCCGTCGCCCGTGATCGCGAGCCATTGGTCCTTGCCCTTGAAGCGTTCGAGTGCGGCCTGGCTAAAGCGCTTGCTACCTCGGTGGCTTAGGAGCACGAGGCCGTCGTCGTCCTTGAAACGAGGTGGATAGTTGGCGAACTCGAAGGCTGGGATTGCCCACGACTCGATGCCGGCGCTTCTTAGGAGATACTGGCCGACCAGCGCGCCATGGTAGCTGGTCCCAGTGCCGACCAGGAAAATACGTGACCGTCCCCTCAACCGCGAGATCGCGGACTGAGGAGGCACATCCCGAAGTAGCCGTGCGATAGCGTCCGGCTGCGTCTGAATGGTCTCTTCAAGAAACGCGCCGAGCGCGTTCAGGCGGCTTCTTCCCAGGCTTTGAGGAACTGGTAGACGATCCGTCCGGTGGCACCCCAGATGACGTCGTCGCCGATCGTGTAGTAGTGGATGCGGTACAGCTGCTCGCCGACGCTCCTGGTTTCGGTGGTGTGCACCTCGGAGTCGAGCAGGCGGTTGACGGGCACGATGAGCAGGCTCTTCACCTCATCCGGAGCTGGTCGGAGGTCATCGATGCCGCCCTCCACCAGGCCCACGACGGGGGTGATCACGAAGCTGCTGACCGCTGTGAAGACGTCGTCGAGCTCGCCCAGCACCGTGACCCGCGACGGTTCGAGGCCGATCTCCTCGTAGCTCTCTCGCAGGGCGGTCTCGACCGTTTCGGCGTCGGAGTCTTCCCGCTGACCGCCAGGAAACGAGATCTGACCCTTATGCGTAAGGACCGTGTCGGTGCGGCGGGTGAAAAGCATTTCGAGGGTGCTGCCGCGCGTGACCAGGGGGATGAGCACGCCGGCTCGGATCAATGGGGGCGCCGTGTCGATGCTGCGCCGGACACGCTGATCGAGCACTTGCCGGAGTCGCTCGAGCCGGGTGGCGGTGGCCGTCGTCAGGTCCACGCCTCGAACGAGACTGGTACCTGGTGCCCGCAATGGTTACACACCCAGACCTGGCCGCGTCGCACCACCTGGCGCCCATCTTCGAGCCGCACCGATTGATCGGGACCACTGATGTGTTCCCAGCGCGGCAGGTGCTTGCACTGATCGCAGATGGCTGGCGGCGGGTTGAGCTTCACTGCTCTCGATTATCCCCGCTGACGGATAAATCAAGCCGGCGAAGCACGCGGGCCGGGTTCCCACCGACGATGACGCCCGGTGGGACGTCGTCGAAGAGGACGGCGTGGATGCCCACCACGGAGTCGCGACCGATCCGCACGCCGGGCAGCACGGACACCTGTCCGCCAATCCAGACGTTATCTTCGATAACCACCGCATGCGCCTGGCCCGGGCGTCGGCGATCCGCCGGGGATTCGGAATAGGGGAGATGGTCCCGTACCTCGCAGGATCCGAGGACGCAATCGGCACCCACGTCGACCCGTTCGGCCGCGACGATGGTGCAGCCGTTTAGCCGGGCGCGCCGGCCGATGCGGATCACAGCCTCAGGGCGCGTGGTGATGAGGCGGTTGACCTCGGCGTGCGACCATGCGTTGACATCGGCCTCCAGCACCACCTGCCCTGGCCCCTGGATGCGCAGCCGGCCATTCCCGAGCAACCCGGGTCCGATGCGAATGCGAGGGTTGAGGCGAAAGGGCAGGCTGGTGAGCCAGCCGAGACTGCGGGCCGCGGTCTGTTTCAACTGCATATGGTGGCGATCACCCGGCAGCGTACGACGTTGCGGGTGCGAGGGGTCATCTAGCGCACACATATATACAAAAACGTGTAATATCGGCCCTGGTGCTGGCCCGAGCCCTGTCGGGGACGGTCTTCGGCCTCGACGGCGTCCGGGTCGAGGTCGAGGCAGACATTGCCGACGGGCTCCCGGGATTTCACATCGTGGGACTGGGCGATCGGGCGCTACAGGAAGCTCGCGAGCGGGTGAAGATCGCCATCAACAACAGCGGCTTCGAATTTCCCGGCCGCAAGGTGACCATCAATCTCGCCCCGGCCCAGTTGCCGAAAGAGGGGAGTGGCTTTGACCTGGCGATGGCGGCGGCCATCGTCAATGCCGCGCAAGACCGCGGCTTGCCGCCCGACGCCGCCTGGCTTGGTGAGCTGGCGCTTGACGGCGCCGTCCGCCCGATCCGCGGCACCCTGCCGATCATCGCGCACCTTGACCGGCTGGGGATCCGGCGCTTCTATGTCCCGGCGGCCAATGTGGCCGAGGCGAAGATCGCAACCGCGGCACCGGTCGTCGGGGTCAGCCATTTTCGACAGCTCAAGGTCCATTGGGACGAAGGCGCCTCGCTCGACGAGTCGCCGCCGGTTGAGACGCCGACCTCCGTAGCGCCCACGCATCACGTCGACCTGGCCGAGATCTTTGGTCAGCCCCACGCCAAACGTGCCCTCGAGGTCGCGGCCGCGGGCGCGCATCATCTTTTATTGGTGGGCCCGCCGGGTGCGGGCAAGACCCTGCTGGCCCGGGCGCTTCCCGGCATCCTGCCCCCGCTAAGCCAGCGGGAAGCCGTCGAGGTGACCTCAATCGCGTCCTGTGTCGGCATGCTGCCGGCGGGGGCGGGCCTGCTCGAGGTTGCGCCATTTCGGGCGCCGCATCACACCATCTCGGCGGCCGCGCTGGTTGGCGGGGGATTGGCCTCGCCCCGGCCCGGCGAAATCTCAAGGGCGCATCGGGGGGTCCTTTTTATGGACGAGATCACCGAGTTCCGCCGTGATGCACTCGAATCGCTGCGCCAGCCGCTTGAAGAGGGCCGGCTTGCTGTGGCGCGCTCGCGCGGGCACGCGGTGCTGCCGGGCCGCTTCATCCTGGTAGCGGCGGCCAACCCGTGCCCGTGTGGCTTTGCCGGCGACCCCCGCCGGATCTGCGAGTGCACTCCGCTGGATCGCCAGCGGTATCGTGCTCGACTGTCCGGGCCGATTCGGGATCGGATCGACCTCCAGGTCCTCGTCCCGCGGCAGCCGGCCGGCGAGCTCCTGCGAAGCACTCCGGTGGCCGAATCCAGCGCCGTGGTCCGCGAGCGTGTCCTGCGGGCGCGCGAGCGGCAGCGAGACCGGCGCCCCCAGGGTCCGCTGAATGGTGCCCTGACCGGTCCGCAGTTGCGGCGGGAGCCGCTGGCTGCCAGTGGCCAGGCGCTGCTCGAGGCAGCCGGCGAGCGGCTACAGCTCAGTGGCCGTGCCATCCATCGAGTCCTGCGCGTGGCGCGGACCATTGCCGACCTGGACGAGTGCCCGGGCATCGAGGAAGCTCACGTCGCGGAGGCACTCCAGTACCGCGAAAGTGGATAGTGTCGTCGCGCTGGGCGATCCGGATTATCCGGCGCTGCTGAAGCAGATCCACGATCCGCCGCCGCGCCTGTACGTCAACGGTCGGCTTCCGGCTGAACCCATGATCGCCATCGTCGGCTCGCGTCGCGCAACGCCCTACGGCCAGCGCGCGGCACGTCGCCTGGCTCGCGATCTTTCGGAGGTCGGCGTGGTGGTTGTCAGTGGGCTTGCGCGCGGCATCGACGCGGCCGCCCACCGTGGGGCGCTCGAGGGCGGGAGCCCGACGGTGGCCGTGATGGCGACCGGGCTCGACCGTATCTACCCACCCGAGCATGCCGAGCTGGCGCAGGCGATCGCGCAATCCGGGGCGGTCATTACCGAGGCCGAGCCCGGCACGCTACCGCTGCCCGGCCGATTTCCGGTGCGTAACCGAATCATCAGCGGGCTCAGCCTTGGCGTGATCGTGGTCGAAGCCGCGCAACGAAGCGGCGCGCTGATCACCGCCCGCATGGCCGCTGAACAGGGCCGCGATGTCCTTTGCGTTCCGGGAAGCATCGAGAACCCACTGGCAACCGGGGTCCACCAGCTCATCAAGGATGGGGCAAAGCTGGTGCAAACGGTTGAGGACGTGCTCGATGAGTTTTCCGAGCTCTCACGCGCACGCGCGCGTGCGCAGGCGCGCATACACGCGCGCACGCGTGCGCGTACGCGCGCGGATTCGGGTCCGCAAGATCCCGAGCTTCGTGCCGTTTGGGAGTTGCTTGATTGGGTAGAACCGCGGCATCATGATGACCTGGCGGCCATGATGAACCTTGACATCAAGGAAGTGAACCGGCGCTTGACGCTGTTGGAAATAGGCGGCTATATAATCGGCGACTGCGGCGCGGTGACACGCGCGTCGCGAGATTGACATGGCAAACCCACTGATCATCGTTGAATCCCCCGCGAAGGCCAAAACGCTTGGCCGGTTTCTTGGTGGCAAGTACGACATCCGCGCCTCGATGGGTCACGTGCGTGACTTGCCGAAAAGCACGCTTGGCATCGATGTCGAGCATTCGTTCAAGCCGGAATACGTAACGATCCCGGGGAAGGAATCGACGATCAAGGATTTGAAGGCCGCCGCCAAGGGGGCCTCGGAGATCCTGCTGGCTTCAGACCCGGATCGCGAAGGCGAGGCGATCGCCTGGCACCTGGCGCATGTCCTCAACCTGAAGAACCCACAGCGCATCGAGCTGCACGAGATCACGCCGAGCGCCGTTGAGAAGGCGCTCAACGCGCTCCGGCCCATGAACCAGGATCTCGTCGATGCGCAGCAGGCGCGTCGCGTGATCGACCGGCTCGTCGGTTACAAGCTGAGCCCACTGCTGTGGAAAAAGATCCGAAAGGGCTTGAGCGCGGGGCGGGTCCAGTCGGTCGCGGTGCGGCTGGTCGTCGAGCGCGAAGAGGAGATCGAGAAGTTCGTTCCGGTCGAATCCTGGACGCTCGACGCGATGGTGTCAAAAGTCGATCAGCCGCGTATCTTCCCGGCTCGCCTGCACAGCAAGCAGGGCGCCGATGAAAAGCTCGAGCTGACCGAAGAGAGCCAGGTGCGGGAGATCGTGGCGCAGCTCGAAGGCGCCAGCTACAAGGTGCTCTCGATCGAAACCAAGGACAGCATGCGGAATTCCCCGCCGCCGTACAAGACCAGCACGTTGCAACAGGATGCGTCCAATCGGCTACGCATGAAGCCGAATCGGACGATGAGCCTCGCCCAGCAACTGTATGAAGGTGTTGATCTCGGCGCACAGGGGCCGACCGGCCTGATCACCTACATGCGCACCGACTCGTTCCGCATCTCGGACGAGGCGTCAACGGCCGCTCGTCACTTCATCACCGAGGAGTACGGACCGACCTATGCCCGCCGCGACAAAATCGAGTACAAAGCAAAAGGCTCGGTGCAGGATGCGCATGAGGCGATTCGACCCACCGATGTCACGCGGACGCCTGATTCCGTCCGCGCCTTTCTCACACCGGACCTGCTCCGGCTCTATCGACTGATCTGGCAGCGGTTCACCGCCAGCCAGATGACCCCGGCGCGCTTCGCGCAGACACGCGTTGACATCGGCGCCGCCGACTACCTGTTCCGAGCGAACGGCTCGGTGCTGGTCTTCGACGGCTTCTATCGCGTCTGGGAGCGGGACAGCGACAACGACGAGGAGAAGGAGCTGCCGCTGCTCGCTGTTGACGAGCCGCTCAACCTGCAGGAGCTGAAACCCGAGCAGCACTTCACCCAGCCGCCGCCGCGCTACACGGAGGCCTCCTTGATCAAGGCGCTGGAAGAGCTGGGCGTCGGCCGTCCGAGCACCTTCGCGCCCACGGTTGAGGTCATCCAGACACGCCACTACGTCAAGCAAGAAGAGCGCCGGCTATCCCCAACCGACCTGGGCAAGACCGTCAATGACTGGCTCGTCGAACACTTCCCCGACATCGTCGACACCACCTTCACGGCGAGCATGGAGGAAGAGCTCGATGACGTCGAAGAAGGACGTCGGAAATGGGTGCCGATCGTTCGGGAGTTCTACGCACCCTTTGCCAAAACACTGACGAAAGCGGAAGCCACCGCCCGGGTGAAAGTCCCGATGCGGGAGACGGGTGAAGACTGCCCCAAGTGCAAGGAGGAGGGACGAAACGGCCGGCTGGTTCATCGCATGAGCCGGCTCGGAGAGTTCGTTGGCTGCTCGCTCTACCCGGCGTGTGACTACATCCAGGGTCGAGAGGGGCAGGAGAAGGCGCCCCCCGCGGTGCCGACGGGCGAGATGTGCCCCAAGTGCGGCAAGCCGTTGGTCACGCGCAACGGTAAGCGCGGGCCCTTCGTCGCTTGCTCCGGCTACCCGAAGTGCCGCTACGTCAAGCGTGAGATCGACCCCGCCGACATCATCCAGGACCGCGCCTGCCCCACCTGCGGCAAGCCCCTCCTGAATCGCAAGGGTCGGTTCGGCAGCTTCGTCGGCTGCTCCGGCTACCCGGACTGCCGCTACATCGAGGGCGGGAAGCGGGTGGTGACACCCCCGGCGCCCAGCGAGCTGCTCATGGACGACCCCTGCCCGCGCTGCGGTAAACCCCAGGTGCTCCGTCAGGGCCGCTACGGCGAGTTCAAGAGCTGCTCCGATTACCCGGCGTGCAAACCGGAGCGGGCTGCTCGCGCCCGAGCGCCTCGCACCCCTCGCGCCAAGAAGCCGACCGCCCCTGCGGCGTAGCCGCGGGTTTCAATCTCACGATCAGCGGCTATACTTTGGCGAACAAATAAGCACGTCTCCTGACGGCGTCGGGTTGCCTGCGACAGGTCCGGCGACCGGAAGACGGAGGCGGAAGAACAAACAGGAGGTCCGTTTTTCGCATGCCACTCGTCACGCTCAAGCAACTACTCGAGGCTGGCGTCCATTTCGGCCATCAGACCAGCCGATGGAACCCGAAGATGAAGCGATACATCTTCACCGCGCGCAATGGGATCCACATCATCGACCTGCAGCAAACCGTCAAGCTGCTGGATGACGCGTCCAACTGGGTAAAAGAGGTCGTCGGCGGCGGCCGGATGGTGCTCTTCATCGGCACCAAGAAGCAAGCCCAGGAATCGATCGAGCTGGAAGCCCGTCGCTCCGGCATGCCCTACGTCAATCACCGCTGGATGGGCGGCATGCTGACCAACTTCACGGTCATGCGCCGCCAGATCGATCGGCTGAATAGCCTGCGGGTCATCCGCAACAACGGCGGCTTCACGGGCAGCAAGAAGGCGATCACGCAGCTCGAAGAGGAGTACCAGCGGCTGGAGCGCTTCTTCGGCGGGATGGCGGAGATGAAGCGTTTGCCCGGCGCCGTCTACGTCGTCGACCCGCGCAAAGAGCACATCGCCATCACCGAAGCTCGCAAGCTCGGGATCCCGATCGTGGCGATCACCGACTCTAACTGCGACCCGGACGAGATCGACCACGTCATCCCCGGCAACGACGACGCCATCCGTGCCGTCAAGCTGATCACGTCGAAGATCGCGGACGCGGCGCTCGAGGCGCGCCAGCTGATCAGCCCCGAGGAACTCACCGCGGCGCCCGAAGCGCCCGTCACCGAGTTCGAGTTCGGTGCCGAAGAAGAGGAAGAAGAAGAGAAGGGATTCGCGGGAATGCCGAAAATCGACGAGGCCGAGTTCTACGAGGACGAGGCGCTGGACGATGAGAAATAACCATGGCCATATCAGCTGATCAAGTCAAAGCGCTGCGCGACGCCACCGGGGCAGGGATGATGGATTCCAAGCGTGCCCTCGAGGCAACCAATGGCGACCTCGAGAAGGCCAAGGACTGGCTGCGTCTGAAGGGCATCGCCAAGGCCGGCGCCAAATCCACTCGCACTGCTCGGGAAGGCATCATCGCGACCTACGTCCATCACAACCATCAATTGGGCGTGTTGCTCGAGCTCAACAGTGAGAGCGACTTCGTCGCGCGCAACGACGAGTTCAGGCACCTGGCCCACGAGATCGCGATCCATATCGCGGCGGCGGAACCGCGTTATCTGCGGCGCGAGGACGTGCCGCAGGACGTGCTCGACCGCGAGCGCGCCATCTTCGAAGCCCAGGCGAGTGAGCAGAAGAAGCCGCCCCAGGTGATCGAGAAGATCGTCCAGGGGAAGCTCAACGACTTCTACAAGCGCGAGGTGCTGCTTGACCAGCCCTTCGCCAAGGACGATAAGCGGACCGTGGACCAGATGCTCAAAGAGGCGATCGCGAAGCTGGGCGAGAACATAACCATTTCCCGCTTTGCTCGTTTCAAAGTCGGAGAAGCCAGCTAGTCCAACCGCTGCATGCTGTGATCAAACCGACGGCCCAGCCGCGCTACAAACGGGTGCTCCTCAAGTTGGGGGGTGAGGGCCTCGCTGGAAAGGCCGCCTTTGGGATCGACCCCGACGTTGTCAATGAGATCGCGGACAACATCGTGCGGGTGAAGCGCGCCTACGATACCCAATTTGCCATCGTCGTGGGTGGCGGCAACATCATCCGCGGTGACGCCGCCAGCAAACGGGGGATGGATCGGGTGACGGCCGACTATATGGGCATGCTGGGCACCGTCATCAACGCCCTCGCCCTGCAAGATGCGCTCGAAAAGATGGATCAGCCGACCCGGGTACAGACGGCGATCAGCATGCACCAGATCGCAGAGCCATACATCCGGCGGCGCGCCGTCCGGCACCTCGAGAAGGGACGGGTCGTCATCCTCGCCGCGGGCAGCGGCAACCCCTACTTCAGCACCGATACGACAGCCGCCCTGCGCGCGGTCGAGATCGAGGCCGAGGTCGTGCTCAAGGCGACGAAGGTCGACGGCGTCTATGATGCGGATCCGGTGACGAATCCGAAGGCAAAGCGATTTGCCCGGCTCGACTATCTTGACCTGATCAACAAGGACCTGCGGGTGATGGACCACACGGCGGTGACGCTCTGCCGAGAGAACAACATCCCCATCATCGTGTTCGACCTCTCGCACTCGGGAAACCTGGAGGGGGTCATTGCCGGCAAGCAGATCGGCACACTCGTTGGAGCGCCCACATGATCGAAGCCAACGTCAAAGACGCCGAAACCAAAATGCAGAAGAGCCTGGAAGCGCTCGGCAAGGAGATCCTTACGATCCGGACCGGGCGAGCCAGCCCGTCGCTGGTGGACAAGATCCCGGTCGAGTACTACGGAAATCCCACGCCCTTGAACCAGCTGGCCACGATTACGGTGCCCGAGGCGCGCATGATCCTGATCCAACCATGGGACCGGACGATCATCAGTGCCGTGGAGAAAGCGATCCAGAAGTCGGAGCTGGGGTTGAACCCCGGCAACGACGGCCAGCTGATCCGGGTCCCGATTCCTCCACTGAACGAGGAGCGGCGGCGGGAGTATGCGCGACTCGTGAAGCGCTACGCGGAGGGAGCGCACGTGGCAGTTCGCAACATCCGTCGGGAGCAAGTGGACCGCGTCAAGGCCCTCGAGAAGGAGAAGAAGATTTCGGCCGACGAGGCGCATCGCGGCGGTGATCAGCTGCAGAAGCTTGCCGATCGCTACATTGCCCTGGTCGACCAGATGGCGGCGCGCAAAGAAGCCGAAATCATGGAGGTCTAACGCCCAAGAACCCCTGGTGAGCCAGTTGCCCCCGCCCGAGCACATCGCGATCATCATGGATGGCAACAGCCGCTGGGCCCGTGAGCGCCTGCTGCCCCGCGTGATGGGGCACAAGGCCGGGATCGAGGCCATCCGTCGCGTCGCCGAAGCGGCCGACAAGCGGGGCATCCGGGTTCTCACTCTCTACGCCTTTTCGACCGAGAACTGGTCGCGACCGCGCGACGAGGTCGACGCCCTGATGAACCTGTTCTCGGACACCATCCGCCGCGAAGTCGATGAGCTGGCGGAGCGCGGGATCGAACTTCGATTCTCGGGACGGCTCCAGGATCTATCGGCCGCCCTCCAGGAGCAGATGCGGCAGGCGAATGAGCGGACCCGGGTCAGCGGCCGGGCGATCCTCAACATCGCGATCAACTACGGCGGCCGCCAGGAGATCATCGATGCGATCCACGAACTGGCGCGTGACGGTGCCGACCTCACGCAGCTCGACGAAGCCGGCCTCGCGAGTCACCTCTATACCCGTGGGCTACCGGACCCTGACCTGGTCATCCGTACCGCCGGCGAGATGAGGCTCAGCAATTTCTTGCTGTGGCAGGCGGCGTATTCGGAGTTTTACAGCACCCAGACCCTCTGGCCGGATTTCGGCGGCGCGGACTTCGACGAGGCACTCGCCGCCTACCAGCGGCGCGTACGCCGATTCGGCGCGAGGCCGGAGGAGGTTACCAATCGAGGTCGCTGATGCGAAGGCCGGCCAGCCGCCCGTCGTCGTAGCGCGCCGGTCCAACATGCCGACCCGGATCGCCACTGCCGCGGTGCTGATCGCCCTCGTGCTGGCGGCCCTGATCGCGGGCTCCATCTGGGTG
>DATBYU010000127.1:0-6003 GCA_036513555.1 Candidatus Dormiibacterota bacterium
CGCCCCGGGCACGACGGCACGCACTCAGCACCTGCGAGATGAAGGCGAATTCATGCAGCTCGCCAGCACGTCAACCAACCGGCAGTGCAATCTCAGGCCGGTGAGCTTTGTCAAGCCGCTCGGAGCCGATAACGAACATCCCGGATACACAAACGAGACGAGCGGGAGTCAACATCTCGTGAATTTGATCAAAGCGATCGAGGGCAGCGCTTGCAAAAAGGACACGCTGGTCGTCACCACCTACGATGAGTTTGGCGGACAGTGGGACCATGTCACACCTCCCGGTCAGGGCGGCGCGGCCGGCCCGCATGATGTCTGGGGACCTGGTACTCGGATCCCGGCGTTGATCATCGCGCCTCGCCTGCGCGACGACTTTGTCGTTGATCACACGCAATACGACACTACCTCGATCCTCGCCACGATCGAGCACCGGTTCGGCCTCGCTCCGCTGGGCACGCGCGATGCCGCGGTAAATGATCTCTCCCGCGTCTTCCGCGCGGGCGGTAACGGCGGAGGCGATGGTGGAGGTGGCGGTGGCGGCGGTGGCGGCGGCGGCGGTGGCGGCGGTGGCGGCGGTGGCGGCGGTAACAACTAGCTGACTGCGGATCTCTGAGGATAGGGGCCGGCCCGTCCGGCCCCTAAGACGTACCTAGCGCCTGGTAGGGCTGGCTGCCTTTCCGAGGGCGGCCAGGTCGGTGACAATTCTTTCGAGTGACGCGACGGCCAACGACAGGTGGCCTTCGTCTGGGTAAAGATGGACCTGGGCGGTCCGAATATGCTGAACCAGCCACCCACCATGGGCGAACGGAACCATCCGGTCCTGCCCGCCCTGCCAGACTGCGACGGGCCTCTGGATCGCACCGAGGTCGAAGCCCCAGGGCCGGACAAACGCGAGGTCGTCGTCGCACCAACCAGCTATTCCGCTGGAGACCCCACGGCGGAAGGACTCGGCGAGCATGTCCGCGAATTCCCCCGTTAGGGAACGCTTATCGACATCGGAAACCAGGGTTCGAAGCGACGCGGCGACATCCAGGCCCTGGACGTTTCGCAGTTCTGTAGCCCATTTCTGAACTGCAGGTTCCAGCGTTTCCCCTCCGGCGAGTGCGGCGGAGAACTCGTCAACGTTGTCCTGGCCCATGTCAGCCATCCAGTCCAGCCCTTCGGCCGGGTATGGCGCCACGCCGGCGATCGTCGCTGCCGCGGCGCATCGATCGGCCAATAGGGCGGCACAGGCAAGTGCATGCGGGCCCCCGCCCGACCAGCCCAGAGCAACGAACCCGTCCGCATGGAGGGCGTCCAGGATGCCGCTCACATCGCCAGCCGCATCGGCAACCGAGCGGCCCGGCATCGGCGTGGAGCTGGCATACCCGGGGCGTGAGTAGGTAACGAGTTTGAGTCCAGCCTTCGACACGGCGTCGGCGAGCTGCGGAAACCAGACAGCAGCTGCGGGTGTGCCGGAGTGATAGACCAACGGCATGCCAACCGCCTCCGCGTCGACGAGAACTTCGAGCGAGCGGCCGCCGGGACGTACGACCTCCAGCCATCGGGCGCGCTCGGTCAACTTACGACGCGAGAGCTGCGGGCTTGCGGATCCCGACCATGTTGTGGACGACCTGCACGCCAGCGACCTGGCCGGCGACTCGTTCGACCGCGCGGGCCGTCGCCCGATCCGGCGCCTCACCGGTGATGTCGACGGTTCCATCGTGGGCCTTGACCTGCACCTGTGCGGCCGATGCGGCGGTGTCACGCCGGATCGCGTCCGTGACCGCGCTGGCGAGATCCTCGTCCGTGATGAGCTTCCGATCGATTTGCAGCACGCCCGGCACCGACCTGATCAGTTGCGCGACTTGTTCCGTCTGCGAAGCGTCGGCGACATAGCCGCGCAACGTGACGACCTGGTCCTGGACGTCGATGCTGATCGACCGCTGGACCGCCTGCAGCTTCGGGTCGGCCGTTAGTCGCTCAATCACCGCCTGCCTGATCTCCCAGTCGGTCGCAAAGGGTTGCAGTTTCGGCAGGTCACCGCTGCGTAGGTCAGCGACGATGGAGTCCGGGCCGGCCTCTCTGACGCGGTCGATGGGGAGTAAGCGCAGGCTGGGCGTGCCAGGACCGGCGATGACCAGGGCGGTCACTTGGCCCGAGGCGGGATCGAAGCACACCAGTCTGAGACGGCCGAGGCGCTTGCCGTCGCTGCCTTTGACCGCAACGTCGCGGCGAAGCGTCACGGCTTCGGCATCTGATCCGTCAGGCAACTCGGTCCATGATTCCGCCAGGCGTACTGCGCGGCCATCGGCGGCGAGAATGGCTGTCGCCGGCACGAGCTGCGTCTCGAGGCCGAGACCAGTCGACAGCTCGAGGCTCTGCAGCTCGCGGCCTTGCGGTCGCAGCCGAACGGCCTCGACCCGACCGCGGACATTGCCAAGAACCTCGGCATCGCCACCGAGCAGGATCTCGTCGCGTCGTCCGGTCGGCCCTCCCGTCGGAGAGGCGGCCGCGGCAAGCCGAACGCGAACACCACCCGGCCGGAGCACCATCACCAGGCCGGCGCCCGCGATACCCACCACCCAGGCACTCATGATCACGATCGCGGCGAAGGTCAGGTCCATGTCGCTGGCAATTATGCCGGAGTCAGGGTCTGCGCACGTCGCGGCCGTCCCGGTGCCGAAGCGCGACCAGCGCAAGGAACTCGTGCAACAGCGTCCCCGCCAGCAGCGAGGTGACTTCACCCGAATCGTATTGCGGCTGCACCTCAACCAGGTCGAAGCCGACGATCTCGATCCCGCGTAGGCCCCGAACCAGTCGCAGCGCATCACGGCTGCTCGGTCCCCCGACCTCCGGCGTCCCTGTGCCCGGAGCGAAGCCCGGATCGACAAAATCGATATCAAAGGTGAGGAAGACTGGCCCGTCGCCGATCCGCCTGCGGACTTCGGTCAGCACATCGTCGATGCCACGTGCCAGCAGTTCCTCGGTTGGGATCAGATGAAGGCCGAGCGCCCGCGCGCCACCGCGGTCCTCCGATCCGTACAAGGAGCCGCGGATGCCGAGCTGGACCGCACGTTTCGTGTCGATCAAGCCTTCCTCGATGGCGCGCTTGCACCAGGTGCCGTGCGTGTACCGCTCGCCCCAGTAGCTGTCCCAGGTGTCGGTGTGCGAGTCGAAGTCGATCAGGCCGACCGGGCCGTGGCGCTTGGCGACCGCGCGCAACTCGCCGAGCGTGATGCTGTGGTCGCCGCCGATCGCCAGCGGGATGACGCCTGCGTCCAGGATCGGGCGCAGGCCGTCGACCATGACCTGGTAGCTAGCCTGGATGTTGCCCGGCACAACCGCCAGGTCGCCGGCGTCGACCACCGAGAGATGGTCGAAGATCTCGATCTCCTGCTCGACGTGGTAGGGGCGCAGCAGCCGCGAGGCCTCACGGATCGCCGCCGGCCCGAAGCGGCCTCCGATCCGGTAGCTGACACCGGTATCGAACGGGATGCCAAGGATCGCCGCATCGACCCCCGCCATATCGCTGACCTGGGGCAGGCGCATGAAGCTGCCGACGCCGGTGAAGCGCGGGGCGACCATCGCGTCCAGCGGCCGGTACCTAGGCACGTGCGAGCTCCGATTCGACAGCCTTCATGCTCTCTTCGTGGATGATGCCGACCACCTGGTTGCGCAGCT
The DNA here is from genome assembly GCA_036513555.1 of Candidatus Dormiibacterota bacterium. Lineage (GTDB taxonomy): Bacteria > Chloroflexota > Dormibacteria > CF-121 > CF-121 > CF-13. The sequence continues at coordinate 3,664 of DATBYU010000127.1, forward strand.
CCGCAAAGCGCGGGCTGGTCACCATGTCGAAGCTCCGCGGCCGCGGCAGATCGACGTTCAGGGTGGTGCGGATGCGGCCGGGCCGGTTGGTCATGATGTAGATCACGTCACCCAGGAAGATTGCTTCATCAATGTCATGGGTCACGAACAGCACCGTCTTGCGATAGCGCTGCCAGAGGTCAGTCAGCAGCTCCTGCATGATCTGACGGGTCAAGGCATCCAGCGCGCCGAAGGGCTCGTCCATCAGTAACACCTCAGGATCGTTCGCCAGCGCCCGAGCGATCGCCACCCGCTGTTTCATGCCACCGGATAAGGCCTTCGGAAATGCCTCCGCGAACCCGTCGAGTTTCATCAGGTGGATCAATTCGCTCGATTGGCGCGTTCGCTCGGATTTCGGCGTTCGCTTGATCTCGAGGCCGAACTCGATATTGCGTCGAACCGAGAGCCACGGATAGAGCGAATACGACTGGAACACCATGCCCCGATCGGGGCCGGGCGAGTAGGCTGGCTTGCCATCAACCAGGACCTCGCCTTCGGTTGGTAGCACCAGGCCGGCGGCGATGCTGAGCAGCGTCGACTTGCCGCAGCCCGATGGGCCGACGATGCAGGCGAACTGTCCGTCCGGCACGGCCAATGAAATCTGCTGCAGGGCACGCACCTCGCCACGCCGTGTCGGGTAGCGCATGGCAACGTCAACGAAACGGATCTCGCTCATGCGTGGACCTTCTCGACGTACGGGAATGCCCAGCGATGAATCAGACCGAAGATCGTGTCCGTGATCAGTCCGAGGATCCCGATGGTGATGATGGCGGCGATGATGCGATCCATTCGGAGGAACCGCTCGGAGATGATGATGAAGGTGCCAATCCCGCGTTCGGCGCCCAGGAGTTCGGCGACGATCAAGTATGTCCAGGCCCAGCCCATCGTGATTCGCAGCGCATCCACGACTTCGGGAAAAGTGGCGGGCAAGAACACCTTGTAGAAGACCTTCCAGCGCGATGCCCCGAGCGTATAGGCGACATTGAGCATCTCGTCCGGGACCCGGTGGGCGATGTCCATCACCATCAACACGAGCTGAAAGAAGACGCCGATCCAGATAAGCGTCAGCTTCTCCTCCTCACCGAGGCCGAGGAGCACGATCAGCAGAACGATGAAGGCCGACGCCGGCATATAGCGGATCGCGTTGATCGGCGGTTGAAAGAACGAACGCACCACCTCGAACGATCCCATGAGGAGCCCGAGCGGAACCGCCATCGCCGCAGCGATCAAGAATCCGGCGACGATCCGGAAGGTGCTCCAGGCGACGTCGCCGAGGAAGTGCTGGTGCTGCCACATGTCGATCCAGGCTGTGCCGACTCGCGGGATGCTCGGCAAGAAGAGGGGATTGTTGATGAGGGCCGATCCGACGCTCCAGAGCGTGATGATGACGACGAAGCTGCCAATGCCCAGGACCAGTCTGGCCGAACGTGGGATGGCTTGTTTGGGCGTCAGGTACGTGCGCAGCAGCCCACGGCGCCGGCGCTGCACACGGGCAGGAGCCGCCGGCGCCGCCTGGGTCGTTGGGACCCGCTCGCTCACGAGTACCTACAAGCTGTTGATGAAGCTGGGATCGACCGCGTCGCTCGGATTGACAACTGTATCGATCTTGCCCTGGGCCTTCCAGAAATCGGCCGCGGCCTTGACGTTGTCGTAAATCTTGCCGTGGCTGCTACTTGTGCCGATGACCTGCTTTCCGGTGCTGAGGTCAAAGAGCGTCATGGTTGCCAGATCGGCCGACACGTCAGCCGGCACTTCCTGCACCGCATCCCCGATCACCTTGAGTGCCTCGGTCTGGTTCGCCTGCATCCAGGTGAAGGCGTCGTAGTAGGCCTTCATGAAGTCCTTGACGGTATCCGGATACTTCTGGATGAAATCCTTGCGGAACGCGAAGCTGTCCATGATCAGGTCTGGATACTGCTTTGACGACACAAGGACGTGGCCGTCGGTCCGGACCTTGGCCTTGCTCAGCCATGGTTCCCAGGTAACGGCAACGTCGAGCTTCGAGGCAACGAAGGCCGCCCCGGCCGCGCCCGACGTCATGTTCTGCTCCTTCACGTCGGACAGATGCAGGCCGTTCTTTTCCAGGACCTGAGCCAAAAACCACTCGGAGACGGAGCCCTGGTTGACGCCGACCGTCTTCCCTTTGAGGTCGGCCACGGTCTGGATCGTGTTCTTGGCAAGGATGCCATCACCGCCAACCGAGGCATCGATGGGAAACACCTCGACCGCAGCCACACCATTGGACTGCTGTCGGGCGAAGGCGTCGACCGTTGAGGCCATGCCTTCAAGGCGTCCCGCGGC
>DATBYU010000128.1:0-24614 GCA_036513555.1 Candidatus Dormiibacterota bacterium
GATACCTACCTGCGCTGCCCGCAGATGTACCAGTACCGGTTCGTCTTCCGACTACCCACGCGCCCGAAGCCGCAAATGCAGTTCGGCCGCATCCTCCACGAGGCGCTCAAGGATGCGCTTGGCAGCATCGAGCGCGAGAAACCACTGACGTGGGCGATGGTGGACTCGGCCTACGTCGCGGCCTGGGCCAGGGAGCGGTTTTGTGCACCCGAGCAGGCGCCCTCGCTGCAGGATCTCGGCCGGACCTACCTGCGCCGGGCATTCGACGCCGGGGATCTCAGCAAGCCGTTGCTGTTGGAGCAACCCTTCAGCCTGCGCGTCGACGGGCTGCGGCTCACCGGTCGGATGGACCGTGTGGACCGCCACCCCGACGGCAGTTACGAGGTCATCGATTACAAGACGGGCTCGGCCAAGCGAGCCGCCGACCTCCAGCGCGACCTGCAGCTCGGCGTCTATGCCCTGGCCGCCCGTGAGGTCTTCCGGTTCGACCCGCTCAGCCTCTCCTACTACTATCTCGAGACCAGCGAGCGGGTCACGGTCGACAAACCAGAAGAACGGCTCGAGGACGACCGCCAGACGATCGTCAAGGTCGCGGAGGGCATCCGCGCCGAGCTCTTCCCTGCCAGGCCGGACCGCATGAAGTGCTCAGGCTGCGACTTTCGTCTGCTCTGCCCCAGCGCCGCGGTCTAAGGGCTCTCCGCCCGCGGCCTCAAGCTTTTACAGGTGAACGTCCCGTGGACGTGTGCGGTCGCGGCATTAACGGTGCCGCCGGGATAGCTCGGATGGGCCCGTAGTGTGGTGTCGATGCTTCCAGATAGTTCATCGGCGTTGATGACGAGCGTGCCATTGCCGCTCGATTCGAACGTCTGCGAAGCCTTCAGATCCGTTCCGATCGGACCGAGGATCACGATCGATATCGCCGAGTTTCGGTAAGTAGCAGGACCCTTGTAGTCATCGACCCCAATTTCAAACGCGACATCGTGATAGAGACCCACGGTACCGATGACCCGGTATACCCATACCTTCGGCACCTCGTACGGACGAGGCAGCTGACAGCTCGGCGGCCCAAACCCGGCCTTGGAGATCATCGTCCCCGTGACGGCGCCGGTGAATCTGACCCCCACCTGGCTGGAAGAAGGACTCGCCGCTGCCTGTGGTGGGTTGGTCGCTGAACTGCACCCGGCGGCCATCAACCAAATCGACGCGGCGACGGCCAGGCGTACGGCCATCAGGCGCTGAGCTTCACCATCACGTCGGCAATCTGAAAGGCCGCGGCCGGGTCGGCCGCCGCGCGAGCGCGGGTCGCGTCCTCGAGGCGCGCGGACTCCGGTTTCGCAAACCAGGCGGTGACCGCCTCCACCAGGTCATCGGGCCGCGGCACAAAACGGCCAAGGTCGCGGCTCACCACCTCCTTCACGTTGCCTCCTTCCTGGCCGGGCAAGTATCCCGTCAACAGCAGCGGACAGCCGCAAGCCAGGCCTTCCGCGATCATCCCGGGACCGGCGCGCGTCACCAACAGGTCGGAGGCGAGCAACAGCTCCGGCATGTTGTCGACGAAACCGAAGACACGCACGCCGGCATGGTTGTCTTCTCGGATGCGCTCCGCCAATGCCTTGTTGCGGCCACAGACGGCGAGCACCTGGATGTCGAGGGGCGAACGCGCCAGGGCCGCCGCGTACTTGCGGAGCGGCTCGGTGCCGTCACCGCCGCCGGCAAGCAAAACGGTGGGCGCATGCGGCCGCAGGCGAAGCTTGAGCCGCATCGACCGCTTCTCGGTGAAGCCGCGGATGGCGTCCTGGAAGCGCGGGTGGATCGGGAGTCCGGCGGTCACCAGGCGATCGGCCGGCACGCCGCGGCGGCGACACAACTGATAGGCCGCCTCCGATGGACAGATGATGCAGTCGGCCTGAAGGTCCGTCCATGCCTGGTGAAAATCGATCCAATCCGTGATCACGGTGACCCGGGGCACGCCGTAGGGGACCGTCTCGGCGGCGACGTGGTTGAGTAGCGGATGAAAGCTCGCCACCAGCGCGGGCCGCGGTTCGAGGGCGTGCGCGACCCGGCGCCTTACCCCTCCGCCGATGGCGTGCTGGAAGAGGCGGACGGTGGGGCGCATGTTGGTGACCCGGTAGGCGGCTCCCCACAGAAACGGGAGCCGCCGGGTGACCGGTCCGTAAAGCGCGGTCAGGCGTCCGGCGATGACGCGCCGGTCGGCCATCGGATCCTTCAAGTCCACCGTGAACTGGTTTGGATAGCGACGGCGGATGGCCTCGGCAACGGCCTCGGCGGCGGCGCGATGGCCGGCGCCCGTGTCGGAGAAAAGAAAGACGAAGCGCTTAGGGACGGACACCACCGACCCGAACGTGGGTCATAACAGCCGTTCGGCGGCGCTCATTTGCTGGCGCGTTCCGATCGCAACCAGCAAGTCGTCACTTTCGAGCACCTGGGCCTCGGGTGGGTTGATGCGCAGCTGACCGCTCCGCTTGCGGATCGCCAGCACGTTGGCGCCGGCCTCCCGGATCCCCGAGTCGCCCAGCGTCCGGCCGAGCACCCGGGAGCTGGGGAGTACCAGCAGCTCCTCGACGACCAGGTCGATGTTCTCTCCATGGAGCACAGTGTCGAGGACGTCGACGGCCACCGGTCGAGTCGCCAGCGCTGCCATGCGATGGGCGCCCATCAGGTACGGCGAGACCACCTGGTTGGCGCCGGCCCGGCGGAGCTTCTCGGTCGAGTCCTGGTAGGAGGAGCGGGCGACGATCAGCAGCGCGGGGTTCAACGAGCGGGCGGTGAGGGTGATGAAGACGTTACGCTCGTCCGAGTCGACGGCCGTGACCAGCCCCTTGGCGCGCAGGATGCCGGCCTTGAGCAAGCTATCGTCCGAGGCGGCATCACCTTCAACGTAGAGGAGGTCAGTCGCGCGCAGCCGCTCCAGCGACTCGGGATTGCTCTCGACGATGACGAACGGCGTCTCCTGCTGCTTGAATTCCTGCGCGACGCGCGTGCCCATCCGCCCGTAGCCGCAAACGATGAAGTGATCGTTGAGGCCGGCGATCCGCCGCTCCATGCCGCGCATCCTAGCGTACTGGCCGAGGTGTCCCTCGATCAGCGTCTCGGCCAGAATACCGAGGGTGTAGAGCATGGTGCCGACCCCCAGGACGATGACCGTCATCGTGAACACCCGGCCCCCCGGGCCGAGCGGGTGGACCTCCTCGTAGCCGACCGTGGTGACGGTCGTGAGCACCATGAAGAGGGAGTCGATGAGGTTCCAGCGCAGCAGCAGCATGTAACCCGCCACCCCGTAACAGAAGACGAGGGTGAGGACCAGGAGGGGAAGCTGGAAGCGTTTGAGCGGGTTGACTGGCTGGGGCTGGATCGTTAGTTTCGGTTCAGGCCAGGGTGGCTAAGAATGCGGTCAACGGTAGCACAGGGCGCCCTCAGCGACAACCGTTAGCCGCTCGACACAGCTTCGCTGCTGGTCTCGTACTGGTTTGAAGTTGACCGCGCGGTGACTAAACGGCGACGATGAGGTGTTATTCGATACGGATCCCAAGGAGGCATGGCCTGAAACCGCTCGCCATCGTCAGTCTGCACGCGTCGCCGGTCGCCTCCCTCGGGGCAGGCGAGAACGGCGGCATGAACGTCTATATCCGGGCGGTCTGTGAAGAGCTCAGCCGCCGCGGCATCCCGACCGAGGTCTTCACGCGGCGGTCGAGCGCGGACGGCCTCGACCGCGTGCAACTGGCCGAGAAGAGCTGGGTTACACGCCTCGCGGTCGGACCCGCCGACGACATCGACAAGGCGCAGCTCTTCGACTTGCTTCCGGACTTCAGCGAAGCCGTCCTGCGCGAGCAGCGCCGCCGCCGCACGGACTACAGCCTGATCCACAGCCACTACTGGCTGTCAGGGTGGGTTGCCACCCGCCTCCGCGACGAATGGAACCTGCCCTGGTTCCACACTTTCCATACGCTGGCCCGTGTCAAAAACGAGCGGGCGGCCGAGGGCGCCGTGGTCGAGCCGGAGCATCGAATCGCCGTCGAGCAGGCGATCGTGCGGAATTGCGATCGCTTGATCGCCTCCAGCGCGCAGGAGGCGGATGACCTCGTTCGTCTCTACGGCGCCGCGCGAACCCGGCTGAGCGTGGTTGCTCCCGGCGTAGACCTCCGGGTTTTCAACGAGCGGCCGACCTCTGCGCTTCGCAAGCGCCTCGGACTAGGCGAGGCGAAAGTGGTCGTTTTTGCCGGACGCCTCGAGCGGCTCAAGGGCGTGGAAACCGTCATTCGGGCGATGGCGATCCTCGCTCGCGACGGAGCGCAGCCCGAGCCCCCGGTTCTTCTCGTCATCGGTGACGACAGCCATAACGGCGCGAGCGAGAGCCGCTTAAGTGGCGGCGAACGTGCCCGGCTGGAAGGGCTGGCCGCCTCACTCGGCATCGCCGGCCAGGTCCGCTTCATGGGACCGGTCGACCAGCCAGCGCTGGCCGGGTACCTGAGCCTGGCGGCGGTCTGCGTCGTCCCCTCGTACAGCGAATCCTTCGGCCTGGTGGCGCTGGAAGCGGCCGCCAGCGGGACCCCGGTGGTCGCGGCCCGAGTCGGTGGCCTCCCCACCATCGTCAAAGACGGCCTGACCGGTTTTACGCTCGTCTCCCACGATCCGGCCCAGTACGCCGAGCGGATCGGCCGGCTGCTCGCCGACGAGGAGCTGCGCCGCTGCTTCAGCCGCCGCAGCCGTCTGGTTGCCACCCAGTTCACCTGGAAGGAAACGGTCGACCGGTTGGTGGCTGAATACGGCGCCCACCGGCTGCCCGAGCTGCGACCCGCGGTCGCCGGCTAAAGGGACCCTCCGCCACCACCGGATTTGACATCGGGTGCGCTCTTTGATTGAATGACCAAACAAAGTTGATTGCCCATTCAATTACGGTCGTCGGGCGTTAGCTGATGCCGCATCAGACGAAGGAACGGATCGTCGACGCCGCCTACCGCACGCTCGTCAGGCGCGGCTACCACGAGACGGCCATGAAGGACATCGCGGCCGAAGCCGGCGTGGCGCCGGGATTGGCGCACTACTACTTCGAGACCAAAGAGGACCTGCTGGTGGCGGCAATCGAGCACGCGTGTGAGCCCTTGATGGCGGTGTGGGAAGCCGCCGGCGTCAGCCTCAGCGGGCCGATGCCGGAAGATGCCGACCCTATGTTGTTCGCGCGCCTGGGATTCCAACTGGCCAAGGAGGAACTGAAGACCTATGGCGGCCTCTTCCTCCTGACCTTCGACATGTTCGGCGTTGGGCTGCACAACCCGAAGATCGCGACCGCCGTCCGTGCTTTCATCGAGGAGCGGCGGGCCTTCGTCGCCCGCATTACGCAGGGGGTCATCGCCGGCATGGCCGAGCCGCCGGTCGCCTCGGCCGACGCGATCGCCGCCGCGATCTGGGGTGGCCTGCACGGGATCTATGTGCAGAAAGTGATGGATCCCGAGTTCGACGCCGAGTCGGCCATCGATGCGCTGAGCGAGATGACGATCGCCTTTGCCACGCGACCACGAAACACATCCCGGGAGGAGGGCTAGACATGTTTGCTTGGTGGGGTCATTTCGTCTACCGATTCCGCTGGCCCGTACTCGGCGCGTCCTTGCTCCTGCTGGCCGGGTCCATCCTGGCCCTTGTGAACGGGGGCACCTTGAAGAACAGCGGTGGCCAGAACACGGAGTCCGGACGGGCGATCGCCCTTATGCACGATCAGCTGCCACAGAGCGGGCCTGGCGCCGGGTCCACCTTTGTCCTGGTCTTCGGCAGTCAGACGATGGGCGTGCAGGACCCCGCGTTCAAGACGGCGGTACTCGCCGCCCTTCAGCCGCTCAAGGATGATCCGAGGGTGAAGAGCATCGACACGCCATTCGATGTGCCGGCCGAGCAAGCCAAGGCGATGACCTCGACCGACGGCCACCATATCTTCGCGCAGGTGAGCCTGAAGGACGACTATGCGACGGCCCGCCAGTTCTACAAGCAAATGCGAACCGAGGTGCACTCGGACCAACTTCAGGTGCTGGGTACCGGCTCTGTCGCCATCGGTTCAGACTTCGACAAGTACCTGCAATCCGACCTGCAGCGAGCGGAAGTGGTCTCGTTGCTTGTCATCCTGCCCTTGCTCTTGATCGTCTTTGCCACGGTCGTGAGCGCCGTCCTTCCGCTCGGCGTCGGCGGGTTCGCGGTCCTGGGCGGTCTCGCGGGAGTCGGCCTGCTCGCGCGCGTCACCGATGTCTCGACCTACGCCACCAACATCGTCACCTTGATCGGCCTCGGTGTGGCGATCGACTACTCGCTCTTCATCGTCAACCGTTTCCGGGAGGAGTTGGCGGGCGGCGCGACCGCTGAGCAAGCCCTGATCGCCAGCATGCGAACCTCCGGTCGCGCGGTGACCTTTTCGGGGATCACGGTGGCGATCGGGCTGAGCGCCATGCTGTTCTTCCAGGGGACCTTCCTGGCCTCGATGGGATTCGCCGGCGCGATCGTGGTCGCGATCGCGGTGCTCTACGCGCTGACCTTTCTTGCATCGCTCCTGGCGATCCTCGGTCCTCGCGTCAACAAGCTCCGCCTGCCATTTCCGCGACGGCCCGCCGGCCGCGGCGTCTGGCACGCGGTCGCGATTCGCGTCATGCGTCGGCCGCTGCTGGTGCTGGTGCCGATCGTCCTCCTACTGGTCCTGGTCGCCTCGCCGATCTTCCAGATCCGGATCGCGAACGGCGACGTGGGGATGCTGCCGCCGAATGCCGAGACCCGGCGGGGCTACGACCAGTTGCAGAAGTTTCCCGGACAGGGCCAGACCTTCTTCAACGTGGTGGTTCAGTATCCAAGTGGCGGACCACTCACGAGCGACCGCGTAGGAGATCTCTACGACCTGGCGCAGCGGATCAACCAGATCCCGGGCGTCGAGGGTGTCGAGAGCATGGTGAGCTTCGACCCCTCGCTGAGTCGCTCCGACTACCAGGCGCTCCTCACCAAGCCGGCATCCGCGCAGACAGCCCGCGTCCAATCAATCGTCCACGGGACGACCGGCTCGCAGATCGCGGTGCTCTCCGTCGTCACCAAGTACGGACAGGAGAGTGATGCTTCCCGCGCCATCGTGCATTCGCTGCGAACGATGACCGTCCCGCCGGGTAGCAGTGTGCTGGTCGATGCCTTCTCCCTCGACTTCACCGACTTCATCCTGCAACGGATTCCGCTGGCGGTCGCCTACGTGATGATCGTGACCTATCTCGTCCTCTTCCTCCTGACCGGATCCGTGGTGCTCCCGCTCAAGGCGGTGATCATGAACATCCTGTCGATCGGGGCCTCGTTTGGCGCGCTGGTCTGGGTCTTCCAGCAAGGTCACCTCAGCTCCTTGCTGAACTTCACCCCGGCTGCCCTCGATCCCTCGGTGCCAGTCCTGCTCTTCTGCCTCGTCTTCGGGCTCTCGATGGACTACGAGGTGCTGCTCATCAGCCGTATCCAGGAGGAATATCGAAAGACGGGCGACACCACGCAAGCCGTGGCACAGGGCCTGGAGAAGAGTGGTCGGCTCATCACCGGTGCCGCCGCCATCATGGTGGCGGTCTTCCTCGCGTTCGGCCTGGCGGACGTGGTCCTGATCAAATCGATCGGTCTCGGCCTGGCGCTCGCCGTCGCCATCGACGCCACGCTGGTGCGGGCACTGATCGTGCCGGCCGTGATGCGGCTGCTCGGGCGGGCCAACTGGTGGGCGCCGCGGGGCCTCAAGCGCCTGCACCGGCGCATCAGCCTGGGAGAACAGCAAGCCGCGTAGTCGCGTCGGCCCGCAACCGGGCTTCACCGGTTCGTCGCCGCCGACCCCGATGGGTCGACCCGAGCGGCGCGATATACCGATGTGCTGCCCGCCCGCGCCCATCGCTTCCGGTCTTCGGCGCGGGGCGGCCACCAACCCGAGGTTCGCGTTCGGATCGACCGTGGCGGCTGGCTGCTCTTCTTCGCCCACGGGCTTTCCGGCCTCGGCGCCGGGCCTTTCATCGCCTTCGGGGTCATCTACCAGCGGCAGCTGGGTGCGAGCGCGTTTGAGATCGGCCTCCTGGCTGCTATCGGCATGCTGGTGGCCACCGTGGTGATGCTGCCTGGAACCCGCCTGGCCGAGCACCGCGACCTCCGCAAGACGGTGATCGCGGGCTGGGCGATCGCCGTGCCGGCACCCCTCTGCTACGCGCTGGCGCCCCACTGGGGCTGGACCGCCCTCGGGATCCTCTTCCTGCAGGTCTCCGTCTTCAATACCCCGGCGATCAGCGTCTACCTTTCACTCGGCGTGCCGCGCGACCGGATCGCTGCCGTGATGACCACGGTCTTCTCGGCGTACTCCCTTGGACTGATCGCTTCGAGCGTGCTGTGCGGCTGGCTGGCCCAGGTCATCCCGCTGAGCGCGCTCTTCTGGGTGTCGTTCGCCTTCTTCTTCCTGGCGGCGGTCTGCATCGCGTTCCTCCCAGCCAAGCGGACGCCGACGTTCACCGTGCCGGCGATCCGCTACCGAGACCTGATGCGCTTTCCTGCCTATCGCGTCATGCTCGCGCTGTTTACGGTCGTGACCGGCATCATCTTTATTCCCTGGACCTTCACCGCGCTCTACGCCCACGAGGCGGCCCACGTCGACAACTTCTGGATCGGGGTCTTGATGAGCGTCCTCTACCTGGGTTCGGTGATCATGGGTCTGAGCCTCGGGCGGCTCCGCCGGACGCTCGGCAGCGTCACCATCGTCCTCTGCTTCGAGGCGGCCTACGTCGTTTCCGCGATCCTGCTCCTTTCCTCGATGGCCCTGCCGATCCTGGGGTTCGCCTTCTTCCTGCGAGGGGCGTTCTGGTCCTTCCGTCAGGTCATGACCGCCGTGATCGGCGAGGTACTGCCGGACTACGCCATGGCCAAGGGTTATGGACTCTTTGCGCTGGTCACGGGCGCGGTGGTCATCGTCGCCTACCCGCTCGCCGGCTGGATGTACGGCCTGCGGGTCTGGATTCCCTTCTGGTCATCGGCCCTGCTGATGGCGATTGCCATGCTGGCCACGGTCTGGGTGCGCGCCTACTTCCATGCCAACTACCTGAAGCCGCCCCAGGTCGAGGTCGTGCCTGACGACGCGCTCCCGCGGGCCGCTTAGGCCGCCTAGAATCGCGGGCGATGCGGGACCCTCAGCACAGCCACCCAGCCTGGCTGCGGGAGGGGATATGGGGAGGGCTCACACTTGGCGTCGTCGTCGTCATTCTTGCCGTCTTCGGCCTCACGCCATCCCTCTCATGGATCCCGGAGGTGCCGCTGGTTACGATCGCGATCCTCGCGCCTGTGCTGGGCTACGGGTTGATCGGCTATCGGGTGCGAACGCAGACTGGACGCCTGGCGGCCGCGTCCGCCGCGGGCGGGGTCGCCGGCGGGATCAGCGGTGCCGTCGGCGGTGTCGCCTACGCCCTGTTCGGTAAGTCGGTTCTCAATATCGCGGTCGGCCTGGCGCTTGGCGCAATCGTCGGAGCCATCATGGGCGCCGCGGGAGGACTGCGCCGGACCTCGCGTTAGCCGGTCGGTGTCCAGTTGGGTGCCTGGCCGGTATAGGGATAGTCCGCCTCCCAGACAGTCAGTTGCTGTGGCCGGGAGCCATCGCCGTTCATGACGTAGATCTGGGGCAGCTGGTCGACCAGGCCCACGAAAGCGACGCGGCGGTCGTAGGCCGGCGCGTTCGGCACCGACCCGTTGGGCGCGTCCTTGCCACCGGTGACCTTCATCACGCCGCCGGCCTCACTGGCGGAGAAGATATTGACCCGGTAGAGGGCCGCCGTGTTCCCGCCGCCGGTGGCGGCAATCAGCGTGCTGTTGTCGTTCAGCCACGCCGCACCGGTGATGTCGAGCGCCCCGCCGCGCCGGTAGGCACTGGTGCCGCTGGCGGAGAGGTCGTAGATCCAGAGCTCCGGGCCCGCCGCGGTCAGCCGCCGAAAGGCCAGCTTGGTCCCGTTCGGTGACCAGGCAGGCTGGTCGGCCGGGTCGTCCAGGCCGATCGGCCGGTAACGGGTCCGCAGGTCCAGGTTCAGGATCCACAGGTGGGCGCTGCCCTGCGCATCCATCGTGCTGTAGGCGACCGATTTGGCATCCGGGCTGAGTGCGATCGGGCCGATGACGCGGCCGTCCACGGCACTAGTGAGGGCCAGGTCCTCCAGCGTCGTCGGACGGAACCGTCGCAGGCTCCCATCCGTGAGATAGATGATGGTCCCGTCCGCCGCCCAGTAGACCGCTGCGCCGCTGATCCCCGGACGGATCACCGTCCCGGAGGCGAGGTCGACGATCTGGATCGGGCCGTGATCGGCGCCGCGGGGCGCCGCGACCACTGCCAGGCGCTGGCCGTCGGGTGACCAATCGAAGGACAGGAGGGCGTCCTGGAGCTGGCTCTGGGCGCTGAGCTGGTAGATCATCTTGGGCGTCGACCGGCCCAGGAACGTATCGGGGTGCGGGTCGACGATGCCCACCGCGAAGGCAGGTTGACCTCGCTGGCCGACCAGGTACCCGATCTTCCGGGAGAGCGAAAGTGGTCCGGTTCGAAAGCGGGTCTGTACCCGTCCATTGATCGCGTTGTCGTGGACATCGACCGGTCGATCGACCGTCACCGTGTAGGTTTGGTTGGGCTGGAGCAGGGCGGTCGGAACGATTTCGAACTGCGAGCCGTCGGCCCCGGGCTTTGATCGCAGCAAGAATGGGACGTCAGGGCTCAGCTGGATGGCGGCCGGCAACGAGTCAGCTCGCATCGGGCGGCTGAAGGTGAGGACGATGTTCCGATCTGGGGCGATGGCTGACGTGTTGTCGGAGGGGTTGACCGAGGTCAGCGCCGGCGGCCCCTCGGTTTTGAAACGCCACGAGTGGTCGAGCGTGTTCTGTTGACCGCTCGCGTCCGCGTACCCAGCGTGCATCGACACGCTGTACTGGGTGGAGAGGGCGAAGTTGACATGGCTGTGGATGAACATCAGCGTGTTGCCCGTCCAGGCAAAGTGACAATTCTTGGATCCGCTGCAACCGGGAAGCGCCGGCGCGAGGTCGAACCGCTTCTCCACGGAGTCGTGGTTCATGGGCCGGTCGAAGCCGATGCTGATCGTCTGATTCGATGGCACGTCGGTGACCTCGCGGCTGGGCGAAATGCTGACGATCCGCGGGGGGTTCAGGGCGCAGGAGGCCAGCGCCGGTGCCAGGACGGCCATGAGGAGGAGTCGCCGAACGAGGGTGGACGCGGCTAGCGCTGTTCCTCGACCAGCTGGCGCATCTCGTTTGCGAGGTTGGTCAGGCGGGCCGGATCGACGAACATGATCGAGGTCTGCGAGATCCGGTCGATGGTTCGGTCGAGGCCGTCGACGCTGTGTTCGGTGGACCCGAGCATCTCCTTGACCTTCTTCGAGCGGTTCGCCAGGGCAGCGTCCGCCATCTGGTTCAGCTGGCTCATCAGTGCGGACCAATCGATGTTCGACTCGTCGCTTGCAGGTTGGGCCGGCGCCGGCGCGGGCGCCGGCTGGTAGTTCTGCGCACGCGGGGCGGCTGGGGCTGCCGGCGCGGCGGCCGCTTGGGACGGAGCCGGCCGGTAGGTGGTCGCCGCGACCGACGGCGTCATGGCCAGCATCTCTTCGAGGCTCACTGACTCCGGTTCTTCGAGGTCGGCCACGGCCTTGACCTCGATCCGGGTCTTGGGATCGGCACAGAGCCGCGTCACGATTTCGGGATCCTGCATCAGCTGCGGCTGCCCGCGGGTGAAGGCTCCGAGCAGCGCGCCGTCACGGAGCAGGACGATTCCCATCTCGTCGGGCGCCCGAACCAGCAGGCTGCCATGGATTTTCTCTTCCTGCAGGTACTGGAGCAGCGCCCGCACGTCGACGAAGCGCGCCAGCAGACCCTGGAGGATGGTCGGTGCGGTGAGGAGCTGGTAGATGGCGGTCACGACCTCGGCCGACAGCTCGATCACGTCCATGCTGCCCTCGCCGCGGTCGACGTCGTTTTTGAAGAGGGAGAAGGCGGTCCGGCCGGTGGAAACCACCGCGCCACCGTCGTAGAAGCTTTCGATCAGGCTGCCCTGGTAGAAGAGGATCATGCCGCGAGACGCTGCGCCTGTCAGCCGAAGGTAGCCGGTCAGGTGATCAGCACTCAGCGAGCGCAACAACTTGGGGAAATCGACAAACGCCGTCTTCAGCGACTCATAGACCAGTTTGCCGACCGGCAGCGGGTAGAGCTCGGTGGCCGGTGGTCCATCGTCCGGCGCGGGCTGACCTTGAGCGGCCGGCGGCTGCTGGCTCACGACCGGCCGCTCGCTGACCTGGGCTGCTGGCGGCGCCGCCGGAGCGGCAGCGGGTGCAGAAGCTGGAGCCGGACGGGCGGCGGCCACGGTGCCGTTGTCAGAGGCCCCGGGCACACCCCGGCGCTTGGCCTCGGCGAGGATGTCGGCGGTTGGCGCGGTAATCGTCTCCTCGGTCGGGAGCTTGGATTTCGGGTCAAAGGTGTAGTCCCCTTGCCGCCAGGCCAGCGGCTCAAAGACCGCCTCTTCGCCCTGGCTTCCGTTCCCGTAGGCGTGAAAGAGGTGGCCGAAGAGAAAGAACAGCGAGAACGCCTCGCCGCCGTTCCGAACTTGAAGGGTCCCTGTGGCGCGCTGGGCTTGCATGGACTGCAGGAGAGATAACAGGGGGGTCGAGTCTAACGATCCCTTGTAGTCCACCAGTCTCGGCGCCTGCTCGATGGAACTCACGAAAAGCCTCCCACCGCCCCGAGATTTGTTTCCAATCCTAGCACAGCCCAAATACGATACCCCAACTGTCAGCAACGCGGGGTGATCGGCCATGCAGGGAGCGGGCGGCTAAGCTGAGAGGGCATGCCCGAATTGAGGATCTGCGAGGACGCGTCCGCCTGGGACGGGTTCGTCTCGCAGGCAACAGACGCCTCCGTGCTGCAAGCCTGGGCGTGGGGCAGCCTCAAGTCGCGCTACGGGTGGCAGGTTCAGCGTTACTTCTGGGCCGATCAGGGCAAGCCGGTGGCCGCCGCCGCCGTGCTTCGGCGGAGCCTCCCTGGTGGACTGGCCCTGAACTACGCGCCGCGCGGGCCCATCCTCGACGGCCACCTCGACCAGTGGCCGGCCTTCTGGCAGGCGCTCCGCGATCGCCTCGCCCAGGACGGCGGCACGGTCCTCAAGGTCGACCCGGAGTGGACAACCGATGCGCAGCGGGCGGCGCTCGTGGAAACGGGCGCGCTGCCGAGCCGGCACCCGATCCAGCACCAGGCGACGTGGCTGGTCGACATCAGCGGAGGCGATGACGCAATGGCTCGGCTCAAGGAGTCGACGCGCCGCAACATTCGGACGGGGATCAAGCAGGGGATCACGGTCGAGGCCTCGGAGGCGTCGGCCGCGTTAGACAGCTTCTACGAGCTGCTCCAGGAAACGGCCGCGCGCGAGCAGTTCACCGTTCGCAGCCGCGCCTACTACCAGGACCTGCTGAGCCTGTTCCGCGAGCGTGGGCAGGTTGCCGTCTACCTCGCGCGACACGAAGAGCGATTGGTGGCCGGGGCGGTCATGCTGTTCTTCGGCTCAAAGCTCGTCTACCTCTACGGTGGCACGAAAACCGACGCCAAGGACCTCAAGCCCGGCTACCTGTTGCACTGGCGGGCGATCGAGGACGCACAGCGGCGCGGCTGCACGACCTATGACATGTGGGGCGTGCCGCTGGATCCGCAACCCGGCCAGCGCGGCTACGGGTACTACGTTTTCAAGTCGCGCTTCAATGGGCAGATGGTGCGGTTCATCGGCCTCTACGACCTGCCGGTCAATCGTGCGGCGACCTTGACCATCCGCCTGGCGGAGCGATTCGCGCGGGCCGGCCAGCCCGAGTTTGTCTGAGACCGGGATCGCGGTCACACCGGGCGAGCAGCTCGGCGCGCAGGTCTGGGACAAGCTTTTGCTGGCCCAGCCAGAGGGCAACTTGCTCCAGAGCTGGAAGTGGGGCGAGCTGCAATCGCGCTTCGGCTGGAGCGTTGAGCGCCTTGCGTTCCACGAGGGCCGTACCGGGGTGTGCTCGGTCCAACGCACCGCCGCGCTCTTCCCCGGCGGGGCGACCTATTACGTGCCACGGGGCCCCGCCGTCGCCGAGCGCGAGCTGTTGCTCGTGCTCGACACGCTGGAGCGTCGAGCGGCGTCCGGTGGCGGGCTGGTGCTCCGCGTCGAGCCCAACGACCGTGTCGGCGACGAGTGGCCGGCCTTTTTCGAGGGCCGCGGATTCGTCAGGGGCAAAGCCGTTCAGCCTGAAGCGACGCAACTGCTCCGCATCGATCTCGACCCGGAGTCGCTGAAAGCCGGCTTCAAGCCGAAGACCCGCTACAACCTGAACCTCGCGGAAAAGAAAGGCGTTCGGGTGAGCGGCTCCCGCGATGTCGCCACATTCGCCCGGTTGGCGTTAGAGACGGGCAAGCGGCAGGGCGTTCATCTTCCCGGCGTTGCGTATTACCAGGCGGCGCTCGAGATCTTCGGACCGTCGGACGAGGTTCGGCTGTATCTCGCCGATCACGAGGGCGACATTCTCGGCGGGGTCATGGTCTTTCGCTTCGGTAAAACTGCCTACTACCTGTTCGGTGGATCCAGCGACCGCAAGCGGGAGCTGATGCCCAATTACTTATTGCACTGGCAGGCCATGCTCGATTTCCGCGCGCTGGGCTGCGATACCTACGACTGGTGGGGGATCCCGGAAGAGCCGGCCCCGGACCACCCGTGGTTCGGGCTCTACCGGTTCAAGACCGGCTTCGGCGGCGAGACGGTCCGCTACGCCGGCCTCTACGAGCACGTGCTGCGGCCGGGCCCGTTGAAACTGGAGCGGCGCCTGCAGCAATTGAAGGCAAAAGTGCGCGGTCCTATACTGCGGTGACATGGCGAGGGAGCGAACGCTCTCCGAGCAGGCCTTCGAGCAGTTCCCCCAGGCACTGATCATCGTCGATCGCGAGGCGACCGTCATTTCCCTGAACGAGGTCGCCGAGCGCCTGACCGGATGGACGCAGCGCGACGCCGCGGGCCGGCCGGCGGCCGACATCCTGGAGGTGCGAACCGAGACCGGGGTCAACCTATGCGCGCCGAACGGAGCGCTGCGGCGCGCCCTTCGCCTGGGCACCCGCATCAACACCCATTTCGCCTACCTGTTCCGGTTGCGCACCAGCGATGACCCGGTGCGCGTCTCCTACTCCGTGTCGCCGCTGCGCCTCAAAAGCAAGACGCTAGACGGCGCCGTGATCGCCATCCACGACGTGACGCCCGAGCTGGAGACCATCGAGGCGCGCGACGCGCTGATGCTGGCGGCATCGCACGAGTTGAAGACGCCGCTGACCACGCTCAAGGGGTTGAGTGAGCTGCTGCTCGACTTCGACCTGACGGAGGCACAGCGCCGCGAGTTGCTGCAGGACCTGCACGGCCAGGCGGACCGGATGGAGAAGTTGATCGGAGACATCCTCGCTGTGAGCCGGATCGACTCGGGTCGAATCTCCGTCGACTTAGCCCGCGTCGACGCGGCTGACGTCATCAAGCATGTCTGCGACGAGGTGCGACCGATGCTCAAGGGGAGGACGCTCACGTGCCGTGTCCCCGAAAACCTCCCGACGGTGATGGGGGAGGCGCGCAAGCTGCACCAGATCCTGGTGAACCTGCTGACCAATGCCATAAAATATTCCGAGCCCGGTACCCAGATCACCCTCAGCGCGCATAGCGAGCAGTTGGCGGTGAGGTTCGAGGTCTCAGACCAGGGGGTTGGAATCCGCAAGGAACATTTGCCCCGCCTCTTCGAGAAGTTCTATCGTGCCGACGACCCGGCCGTCCGGCGCACGTCCGGCACCGGGCTCGGCCTCTACATCGTTCGCAGTCTCGTCGCCATGCTGGGCGGCCAGGTCCATGTGAGGAGCCGGCACGGCAAGGGTTCGGTCTTCATCGTCACGCTGCCGCGCGCGGAAACAACCGCCCGGCCCCGGGCGCGGATGGCCGCGGTGGCGCACTGATGCCGCCCGCGAAGAAGATCCTTATCGTCGACGACGAGGCCATGATCCGCAAGGCCATCCACCTCGCCCTGGAGAAGGAGGGCTACGAGGTTGTGGAGGCGGAGACCGGCGGCGAGGCCATACGCCGGATCGAGCTGAGCAAGCCTGACCTGATCCTGCTCGACATCATGCTGCCGGATGTCTCGGGATTCGATGTGTGCCGCGATATCCGCAAGGCCGGGCTGCGGGTGCCGATCATCATCCTCAGCGCCAAGACCGAAGAGATCGACGTCGTGGTCGGACTAGAAATCGGCGCCGACGACTACATCACCAAGCCGTTCCGCACCCGCGAGCTCCTGGCGCGGATCGCGGCCCACCTGCGCAAGGCACGCCAGGAGGAGGAGGCCGTCAACCAGGGGCGGCTCGAGTTCAAGGACCTCGCCATCGACCTCAACGAACGCCGCGTTTTCCACGATTCGAACGAAGTGCTGCTAACCCACACCGAGTTCGACCTACTCGCCTTCCTCGCATCGAACGCCGGCAAGGTGCTATCGCGCGAAAAGATCCTGAACCACGTCTGGGGCTACGAGTACCCGATCGAGACCCGCGTCATCGACGTCCACATCCGAAACCTGCGGCGGAAGATTGAGCAGGACCCCTCACACCCGTTCTTCATTCTCGCGGTGCCAGGCATCGGGTACCGCTTCACCAGCGCCGGCAAGCTCGGCTAACGTCGCCGGCTGGACGCCTAGCCACGTTTGTCAGGCGATTCTGAATCACGCCGAAGTAGAGCAGCAATCTCCGGACGGAGGCCGTTGAGCTTCATCAGACTCATGCGGCTTGAGTGACAGGTACGCATCCTCCTCAGTGATCAATTGAGCTGAGCACAGGTGTCCCGTCCTCCCGAAGGAAGAAGAGATCTTCGGGAAGTTCGGGCTCCTGGCCGGCAAAACAGATGCAGCCTTGGCAAACGGCACCGCGAAGTTGTCGTGGGCTGAGCTGATTCCAGTCGCGATTCCCCCAGCGACTGCTCCCTCGGCGTGCTTTAGGTCATCTAGGCTGAAGAGCCCCGTAGGATCCGTCCGGTTGAGGGTGTTGTTGTCGTACCCCGGTGGAACGAGGCTGCCGTGAAATCTGTAGCCGGATCGGCCGAGATAAACTCCCCGGTCAATCGGTCATAATAAGCGAGCCCGAAGGTAGATGAGCTCAGGTCGAACGGGTGTCGGCAATGCCACCTTTCCGAACAACCACCCGACCATCGTCGGCCCACTCAGGCTTTACGCCGTTGTTCAGGAACGCCGCAGCAAAGTCATGCGCGATCGCCTCGAGTATCTGCCGATTTGGGCCTCGCGCGTGGCGTTCTAGCCCGTCGGCTATCTGTAGTGCCTCTACAGCCCAGTCTTGAAGATTTAATGCCCCCTCCGAGGCATCCTCCGGGACATCAACCGTCGTCCAGTACATCTTGTTGAGAAGTCGCACCGACTCCTGCGGTCTAGCTAGTAGCTCGAGGGCAAGCTGATGAAGCTGAGCTCGCAAGCTCTCGACATTCTCTTGGTCGGTCACTGCTGATACTTCCATTTGCGCTCCACCACCTGTTGGGTGTCCAGATTCATGTAGGAGTGCACTTGATAGCGGGAATTACCTGCCAGGCTCCGCGTTGTCATCTTGGCCCAGTCATATTCGTCCCCACCATAGGTGTTGGTCAGACGGTTCACATCGTAAATTGCTCGGCCTCTCGAACATCCTGCTCCGGCCATAGAAGCCCCTTCACCTTGGGCCGCTTCCTCCCACAGCACGGCAGCATCACCGACGCCGAGGGCCGACGCGGCTTCGAGACCCGCCACCCCAAAGGCGCCTCCAGCCGCCGCGCCAGCGAGCATCGTCGCGCCCAACCCCATGGTCCCCCCGACGAAGGCGCCTGTTACTGCCCAGCCGGCTGTCTCTCCCCAATTGACTTGATCAAAGTGCCCGCCGTTGTTGTGGAGTTGAACGGCGAGATCGATCCCCCCACCAGCTACGGCGCCAACGACTGCCCCTACCAGACACCAAGGGCAATTGCCCGACGGGTCTGCCGCATTCAGAGGGTTGTCCGCCACGTACGAGTAGGGCTGCCTGGTCGTCGAGACCACCGTATCGCGGCTCAGGAACTGGCCGGTGGACGCGTCGTAGTAGCGTGCCCGTAGGTAGTAAAGACCCGATTCCGCGTCCTGATATTGACCGGTGAAGAGGAACGGACTCAAGACGAGGCCCGTGCTTGCAGTTATCTTGCCGTAGGCATCGAATGTATAGGTCGCCTGGCTGGCACCGCCGGCGTCCGTCACAAGCCTCGTGCTCCCGATTTGGTCGTGATGAAGCCAAAGCACGGTCGACCCGTTGATCTGCTCCAGCGGAAGGCCACCTGGACCATAAACGTAAGCCGTTGCGCCATCACTGAGAAGGATTGGCAAGGTGGGGGCCGCGTCCCAAAGAAATTGGCTCGTGGCACCGCTCACTGTCTTGCTCATGCGAAGACCGTCCCCGTTGTAAGCGTAGGTGCTGCTGGTGCTATAGGCGGTTAAGCGATTGGCCTGATCGTATGACAGGTTGGTTGCGGCACCAGCGGCTGGCGTCACCGTGATTCGGTTGCCACGTGTGTCGTACGCGTAGGTGGTCGCCCCGGGTGGCGGCGCACTACAGACACCGGCGGTAGTGCCGGTCCAGCAGAGCTGGTCGGCCGCGTTGAAGACTTGTTGGGTGCTTGCCGCCTGAGTCAGGTTATCCGCTGGGTCGTACGCGTAAGCGGTTGCGGCAGGCGGTGGTAGCGAGCAGGCGTTCGAGTTCGACGCGCCTGCGTAGCAGAGCTGGTTCAACGAGTTGTACTGATACCTACTACCAGTGGCGGGTGCCGACGAGTCGGAGGTCAGCTGGTTCGCGTTATCTCGGCTGTAGGTGGCACCGAACAGCGAGAGGACGCCCGCCTTGACGCTTGAGATCGCCAGCAATCGATCCGCAGCGTCGAACGTGAATGTGTCGACCACGCCGGTGCCAGAGGGCAAGGTCTCAGTGGTCAGGTTCGAATTCACGTCGTATCCGAAGGCCGTTGTGTTGCTCCGCCAGTCGAGCACCGAAGTGAAGCGACCGGCATCGTCATAGCCTCGGGTCACGTTGAGGCTCCCCGGGTAGGTTAGCGTGGTGACCAGGCTGCGCAGGTTGTAGCCGTACTGAACCTGCGCGCCGGCACCGTTGGTGTAGCTCGTCAATCGGTGAAGACTGTCCCAGGCCCAGGACGAGGTGCCGGTGCCGTCCGTCATGCTGGTCCGCTGCCCATCGCCGTCGTAGAGGATGTTCGTGACGTTTGGGGTCACGCCATCGCTGTAGTTGATGGCCTTGAGCTGGTTCGCCACGTCATAGGTGAAGCTGGTGCATCCGGTTTTGGGCGTTCCCGCGCAGTTTCCACCCGGATCCTCCTGGGTCAGCCGGTTGCCAGCGCCATCGTAGGTGTACGCAGTCACGTTGCTAAGGGCGTCTGTCGTGGAGGTGACTCGCGCTAGGGCGTCGTACCCGTAGGTCACGATGGCGTTGTTCTTGCCGTCCTTCTGGTCCTGGACGGTGCCGTCCGTGAAGTAGTCGGTTGTCAGCGTTGTGGTGTCTGGACGCTGCATCTGCGTTTGTTCATTGGCCAGGTCATACACGTACGCTGTCCGGTTGCCGTTGCCGTCCTGGAACCAGTCCATGTTCTGGTCAGCGTCGTAATGACGGATCGTCTGGTGGCTGAGCGGATCCGTCACCATCGTCACGTCGCCGAATGGATCGTGAGCATAGGTTGTCGTGAAGGTGCTCTGGCAACCGCAGCCGACGACGTTCCCCTTGGGGCTCACCGACGAGGTGATCCAGCCATCCGCATTGAAGACCCTAGTCGCTTTGTCGCCCAACGGATCGGTGGTGCTTGCCCGGTTGCCATAGGCGTCGTAGGTGTAGGTTCGCGTCTTGTTGTCCGGGTCGACCATCGATGTGACATCGCCGGGGTGGCTCGAATCCGTGTAGGCGTAGGTCGTCGTCTGGACCTGTAAGGTTCCGGTGAGCGGCCGGGACACGCTCGTCAGGTTGCCGTTAGCGTTGTAGACATTCGTGGTCGTGACCCCGTTGGGATCCTTGCTCGTTAACATCTCGTTGAGGCTGTTGTAGGTGTTGATCGTCTGGCGCCCGAGCGGGTCAGTGACCGTCAGCGGGTTGCCGCTGCCATCGACCGTGTAGGTGGTCGTATTGCCGTTCGGATCGGTCACCGCGATCAGAGCAAGCGTGCTGAGGTCGTAGGCGTAGTGCCAGGTCGCAGCCTGGGCGGTCCCATAACCCTTGGTCGTCGCGGTCCGCAGCCCCTGGGTGTACGCATCGAGCCGCTGGTTGCCCTTGGGATCGGTGACCGTGGTCTGGTTGGCACCGTAGGCGAAGGATGTCTGCCGGTTGAGCTGGTCCTTCTGCCACTGGACCCGCCCACCGCCGTCGTAGGAATTCTGGACGCCGGGGCAGCCGGTGGTCGCGTAGCACTTGGGGTCCTTCATGACGGTCATACGGTGGCTGGTGTTGTAGGCAAATTGGGAGTGCCCGGCATTGACGTCGATGACGTCGGTCAGGTTCCCGGCGCCGTCGTTGTACTGGTACTGGACCACGCGGGCCGGCGTGACGTTGGCGTCGGTCACGCTGGTGAGGTGGCTGCCCGTCCAGCCGATGGTGAGCGCCCGGCCGGCCGGGTCAGTAACGCTGCTCAGGTTGCCGGCCGAATACGTGAAGGTCGTCGTGTAGCCGTTGAGGTCCTTGGCCGAGGTCAGTTGCCCCGACGCATTGAAGCCATAAGTGTCGCGATTCTGTCGGACAAAGGTCCAGGTCCCGTCGCCGTTGTGCGTCAGCGTCGCGATGAAGCGCGGGGCCGACGGTGACCACGCACTGCCCGACTGGCTAAACGTCGCCTGGCTGCCATTTTCCTGCGTGATTGTGGCTGTACTGCCGCTCTGACTGAGAGACATCGCATGATTGAACTGCCACCCATACCCGAGCGGACCGTTGGTCGCGGCTGATTGCGAGTTGTAGGTGCGGGTGAGCGCGAGCGGATAACTCCGGCCGGGGAGGTTGAAGTCGCTGAACGTGTGCCAAAAATTTCCGGTGCCCGTATCGATCGGGGACGGCGTGGCGATGCCCCGCTCGATCCCCGATACCAGGCAAGGCAGACACAGATTGATGCCTCCTCCAGCCGACTGCGCGGGTGTCAGCGATCCACCGACCGGAGCGCCGGCGTTAAAGTGAGCCAAGACCTGCGTCGCGGTCAATGCCGACGGGTAGATGGCCACTTCATCCAGGGTGCCATTGAAGGGCGAGACGCCGTTGCCACCCGCGCCACCAATGCCGACGCCGGATGACACGCTGCTGAAGGCGCCGCCGGCATCCTGACCGGTGCCGACCGCACTGCCGTCGACATAGAGGGTTAGCGCGCCACTTGCCGTGCGCGTGCCCACGAAGTCATACCAGCGACCGACGATCGGCGCGGTTGGCTGGGCGGCTTCATAGGTGGTGCCATTGAAGGTGATCTGGAAGTGCACGCCGGGGTTCGATCCTGTCAGGTAATACATCTGGTACGAGGTGCCCGATGGGCTCACGCCATCGCCCTTGTTGATCAGCAACTGGTTGGTGCCGAGGTCATTGAACTGGGCCCATACCTCGAGCGAGATGGCGCCGGTGATGTCGAGGCTGGTTGAGTTTGGAACGCGAACGTAGCCGCCGGTGCCATTGAAGAGGGTCGCCGCATCGGGATCGTTCAGCAGGGCGCCGCCCTGGCCTAAGGTCGTCCCGGTCATGTAGAGCCCGTTGTTGCCCCCACCACTCGAGTCATATGCGGTGCTGCCGCTCGCTTCACCGAGTCGCCAGTATCCAGCCGGGCCATCACCCGTTACTTTGCCGCCGTAGCCCAGGGTGATTCCGCTGGGCGTAGTCCCGGAGGATGGGCTCGAGGTGGGTCCGCTGCCCATTCCGTTGGTCGCGACCACCGTGAAGGTATAGCTTGCACCCGCGCTGAGGCCCGAAATTGTCGCGGACGTGCCGGTGACGGTGGCGGGCCTGCCGGTCAAGGACCCCGTGTGCGGGGTGACCGTGTAGCTGGTGATGGCCGACGACCCGCTCGATGCAGGGGCCGACCAGGAAATCGTCGCCCGATTGACGCCGGTCGTCGCCGCGACCCCGGTCGGCGCACCAGGCGGATTGCCTGAGGCTTGCCAGTGCGCCGCCACCTGAGTGGCGCTGAGGGCCACGTTGTAGATGGCCGCCTCATCCAGGGTTCCATTGAAGGGCCAGGTCCCATTTCCACCAGCGCCGCTGACACCCACGCCGGAGGCGACGTTGTTGAAGGCGCCGCCGGGATCTCGCGAGCGACCCACCAGCGATCCATTGACGTACATGGAGAGCCATCCGTCGGAGCTTCGCGTGCCAACCAGGTAGTACCACCTGCCGGTTACCAGCGGTGTCGGGTCGAACGCCTCGTAGCCGGTGCCGCCGAAGACATCAGTAAACCGCACGCCCTGGTTGAGCCCGGCGTAATAGTAGAGCTGATATGCGGTGCCCGGCGCACTGGCACCATCGCCCTTGTTAATCAGGAGCTGATTGGTCGTGAGACTACTGAAGGTCGCCCAGGCTTCGAGGCTGAATGCACCCGTCATGCTGAGCGAGGTAGCGTTTGGCACCGAGGCATAGCCGTTGGAGCCATTGAACGTGACGGCGGTATCGCTGTCGCCCGCGATGATGCCCGTTTGACCCAGCGTGTAGCCGCCGTGGTAAGTGCCGGCATTCCCGGTGCCGCTGGCATCGGCCATCGTCGTCCCGGACGCCTCTCCGAGACGCCAGTAGGCAACCGGCGAATCGCCAAGGACGGTGGAACTGTAGCTAGATGCGAAGGCTGGCAGGACTCGAACCTGCGGCAACGCGGCGAAGAGGAGGGAGACGAGGAACATCGCCGCAACCGCGATATGCAGACGCCTTGAAAACGGAGCCAATTGGGTCCCCCTTCGCGCTGCGTGCGCGAACACTTTACCGGTAGTTACGGTGTGCGGCGATGTACTGCCGAAAGGGACCCCCCAAGCCCCACCTTGAGACCGATCACCGGATCTTTCGGCTTGTTGTACGCCAGGGTCGTGGCCATGTCAAGCGCATTTTTCTAAAGAACTCAGCTCATCAGCAGGGCGCAGTGATGCCTCGGAAACTGTTTGGTCACTACGCAGCAATTGGGCCACCGAAAGCGGTGGTAGATGCGTGTCGCGAAGAACTCGTTACCGTTAGCAACCTGCATCGCACTCGCACAATCCGCAAACCGGCCACGGCCTCCTGGAATTCCTTCAAGCGGTTGCGCAGTAGGTGGGGTTGACGGGATTGGGTCGCAATAACTCGGCACCAGCGAGTGACCAAGGGTTTCGACCGGATCGCTGTTGCAGGTGGTCGAGATCAAGACCGATTCTTGGCTTCTGGAATTGGGGACTTGAGGAGGCGGGCCTAACTGTGCGCTGTCAGGACGCTGCTGCGCCGGCGGCTGGTCGTAGCTCACGGTAGACCGCCAGCAGGCGATCAAGGTTGTCAGAGAGGCTGTAGCGCTCCACAGCGCGAGACCGCGCACGCCGGCCAAGCTCGGCGCGGAAGTCAGGAAATTCGATCAGGGTGCGCAGTGCGAGGCGCAGCTGTCCATCGAGATCCTTGGTGTCGACCACGATGCCCGCGCCGCGCAGCGCCTCACCGTCCGAGCCCACGTCGGTGGCCACCGGTGCGACGCCGCAGGCCATCGCTTCGAGCAACGATAGGGACAGCCCTTCAACCATGGAGGGCAGTACGAAGACATCCATCGCGCGCAACATCGCGATCCGTTTGGCTTCATCCATCACCTGGCCGGTGAAGACAACGCGCGCGCTCCCGTAGCGTCGATCGAGGCGCCGCTTCTCGCTGCCGCTCCCAACAACCACCAGCTTGACGTCCTCCGGGGCATCCACGTCCTGGAACGCGCGCACTAAGATATCGACGTTCTTCTCGGGGTCGACGCGGCCCAGGTAACCGACGAGCGCGCTTGCCTCGAGGCTCTGCTTGAAATCGGTCGCGCCGGGCGCGTACTTGTCGATATCGACGCCGTTGGGAATCACGGTCACGTTGTCGGGCGGCACCCCGTAGTGTTCGAGCAGGGTCTTCTGCTGCTCTGAAAAGATGACGACCCGATCGAAGCTGGCCAGCGACTGGGCATAGAGCCGGTAGACCGCGCTGCTGATGCCCTGCCAGAGCCCGAATCGCGAGTCGTAGGGGACATGGAAGGTGGCGACCACCGGCAGGCCCAGCTCGTGGCAGAGCTCTGGGAGGCCGAAGTCGATCAGGGTCGAGAAGCTCAGCGAGACGTGGACCAGGTCGACGCGCTCGCGGCGAAGCAGGTCGGTGATGGTGCGCTTCGTCCTGGGCGACGAAATGATGTAGCGGTGGCTACCCGTCAGCGACCGAAGGGTGAGCGTGTCGTCCGTGATCGCGGGCAGGGCGCCGTGATGGACGAAGAAGACCTTCACGCCGCGTGCCCGAAGCCCGGCAACGATCTCGCGCGAATAGGTCAGCAGGCCGTCGCCGGCGCGGCCGCTCTG
>DATBYU010000129.1:0-18738 GCA_036513555.1 Candidatus Dormiibacterota bacterium
GAGCAACTCAAGGAGATGGACCAGATCAACGACGAGTTCAAGTCGGCGGATGTGGCGCTGGTGGTCGGCGCCAATGACGTCGTGAACCCGGCGGCGCACAACTCGCCGGGCAGCCCCATTTACGGCATGCCGATCCTCAACGCCGACCAGGCGAAGAACATCGTCTTCATGAAGCGCAGCATGCGGCCCGGCTTCGCCGGCATCGACAACGAGCTGCTCTATGACCCCAAGACCGTCATGCTGTTCGGCGACGCCAAGGACTCACTGATGAAGCTGGTCGCCGCCGTCAAAGCCGCCTAAAACACTCCTCACCCTCTGGGGCGGGCCCGTCGGCCCACGCGAGCGGCGCTTTAGTGCCACGCGAGCGTTTGAGACGTTGAGGGTGGGGGCTCTACGCCTCGGTCTTCAGGTCCAGCGCCAGCGAGTTGATGCAGTAGCGCTCGCCCGTCGGGGCCGGGCCGTCGTTGAACACGTGCCCGAGGTGGGACCCGCAGTTCTTGCAGAGGACTTCGGTCCGGCGCATGAAGAGGCCGTTGTCAGACCGGAGCTCGACCGCCTCCAGGTTCGCCGGCTCGTAAAAGCTGGGCCACCCGGTGCCCGATTCGAACTTGGTCTTGGAACTGAACAGCTCGGCGCCGCAGGCGGCGCAACAATAGGCGCCGTCCGCCTTGGTATGGACGTACTTACCGGTGAACGGTCGCTCCGTCCCTTTGCCACGTAGAACGTCGTACTGCTCCGGAGTCAATTCGGCCCGCCATTCCGCATCGGTCTTTTCGATCTTGGTGCTCACGTAACGAGTCTACCCAGATCCATCGCGTTCAAAATTGTCGCGCTTTGGCGCAGCCACTTGACATTGACCTAGGGGCAAGGTTGCAGCATGGGTCGCATGAACACCGTGATCAAGAATGCGACCCGTAATGCGGTTTCCGTAAGCGGCCTGCGCAAGGCGTACGGCGAGAAGGTCGTACTCGAGGGCGTCGACCTCAGTATCGGGGAGGGTGAGGTCTTCGGACTGCTCGGCCCGAACGGAGCGGGCAAGACCACCATCGTGCGGATCCTGTCCACCCTGATCCTGGCGGACGCCGGGACCGTCAGCGTCCTCGGACACGACCTGCGCACCGAGGCCGGCGCAGTGCGCTCGCTGATCGGGGTCACCGGGCAATTTTCCGCCGTCGATAACCTGCTGACCGGCGAAGAGAACCTGTTTCTCATGGGCCGCCTCCACCATCTGCCGGCGACCGAGCGGCGGGCGAGGGCCTCCCAGCTGCTGGAGCGCTTCGACCTCGTCGAGGCGGCGAAGCAGAGGCCGGCCACCTATTCCGGCGGCATGACGCGCCGCCTTGACATCGCGATGACGCTCATGGGGCGGCCACGACTGATCTTCCTCGACGAGCCAACCACCGGCCTGGACCCGCGCAGCCGCCACACCATGTGGCAGCTCATCCGCGACCTCGCCGCGGACGGCGTGACCATCCTGCTGACCACGCAGTACCTGGAAGAAGCCGACCAGCTCGCCGACCGCATCGCAGTGCTGGACCGGGGCCGCATCGTCGCTGAGGGCACCCCGGACCAACTGAAACGGCGTATCCCCGGCGCGCATATCCTGCTGCGCTTCGCCGATGCCGCCGCGCTCGACGCTGCCGCCCGAGCACTGCCCGAGGGCTCCCGCGACGACAACGAACTGGTGCTGCGGGTACCGAATGAAGGCGGCATTCGATCGCTGCGCGATGTGCTTGCGCGCCTCGGCAACGGCGTCGCCGTTGAAGACCTGTCAATTCACACGCCGGATCTCGACGATGTGTTCTTCGCGCTGACCGGCAACCCTTCCAAGGAGCAGAACCAATGACCACCGTAACCATCGCTCTCCAGGACGCCACAACGATGCTTGGGCGGGAGCTCAAGCACACCCTCCGGTATCCCTTGCTACTCGTCAGCACGATCCTGGTACCGGTTGTCATGCTGCTGTTGTTCGATTACATCCTCGGTGGGACGATCGGCCACGGCCTGGGTGCCGCGGCGCACGGTGCACCGTACGTTGACTTCCTCGTGCCCGGCATCCTCCTTATGACCGTGGCGTCGGGCTGTGGGCCCACCGCAATCAACGTGAACACCGACATGACCGGCGGCATCATCGACCGGATCCGCACCATGGCGGTCACCCGCGGCGCGTTGCTGGCCGGGCACGTCGGCGGCAGCGCCGTCCGAGCCCTCGCCGCCACCACCGTCCTCATCGGGGTGGCGCTGCTGGTCGGCTTCCGGCCCAAGGCCTCGGTCGCAGACTGGTTGGCTGTCCTGGGCATCGTCGCGGCGTTCTCCTTTGCCCTGGCCTGGCTGTCGGCAGCTCTCGGGCTGGTCGCCAAGAGCATCGCCGGAGCGAACGGCTCAACCCTGCCCATCCAGTTCCTCCTGCCGTTCCTGTCCAGCACGTTTGTGCCGGCCGATTCCATGCCCGCCGGGGTGCGCTGGTTCGCCACGCGCCAGCCGTTCACGCCGGTCGTCGACAGCCTGCGCGCGCTGTTGACCGGCCAGCCCCTCGGCAGTACCGCCTATCTTGCCCTTGCCTGGTGCGCGGTGATCGCGCTGGTAGGGTACGTCTGGGCCCAGGTCGCGTTTCGCCGCGGCACCCGGTGACATCATGAACAGGTGAGGGGGACTGACCCATGATCACCATTGGCCAGCTCGCCGGCTATGCAGGAGTCAGCATCAAGGCGGTCCGCCATTACCACCAGCGCGGCCTGCTCGAGGAACCGCCGCGTGACGCGTCGGGCTACCGGCGCTACTCCGCCGAGCACGCGGTCGCCCTGATCAAGATCAAAACGCTCGCCAAGGCCGGGGTGCCTCTCGCCCGCATCAAGGAGCTGCTCGCCGTCGACCCCGACCGGTTTGTCGCGGCAATTGCCGAGATCGACCGCACTTTGCAAGAGAGAGCCGAGGAGCTAGGCCGCACCCGCGAGCGGATCGCGCGGCTTCGGGCCGGCGATCGGCTCTTCGTCTCTCCCGAGGTGGCCGACTACCTTGACCGGCTGCTCGAGCTCGGTGTGAGTGCGCGTGGGGTGCAGCTGGAGCGCGACGGCTGGATCCTCATGCAATCCGCCTCGCCGAAGGACGCAGCCATCTGGATCGCCGACAAGCGCGACGCGATCGACGACCCGGAGTTCCGCGCTCTCTACCTCGAGTACGATGCGGCGTTCGACTGGTCCCCCGATGACCCGCGACTGTACGCACTGGCCGACCGCGCCGAGCGATGGCTGGCCAGCCAATCCAGCGCGCTAAAGGGCGGGGAACCGTCAATACAGGACCCGGCCATCGTGCAGCTGGTCGCAACGTCGGGGGGCCCGTCGTCTCCGGCCTGGAGCCGGCTCGCAGAGATCGCCAATGAGCGCAAGGCCCGAACACGACCGCGTAACGAAAGAAGCGAGACAAGTAAAGCCCGCACGTAGCTCCGGGCATGGCGGCGTTTTGCCAGTGATGGCGGCCGACCTCGACCAGCTCCCGGCGGACGGCAGTCAGCGCCTGGTGATCCGCCCCAACGGTCGACGCTGATCGCCTTGGGCGTGATTAGCGGCACCGTCACCCTCCTCGGTGCGGGGATCATGCTGAGCGGTCGCAGCCTCGTACCGGTCCTCGCTGGTTGGGAATCGGCGCGTTGTTCATCTACGGGTTGTACCGCTGGCACCTGTGGGTCGACTCGGAACGGGTGGGAGTCAGTCGCTTACCCTGGGGTGCTTCCTGCCGGCGGGACCAGTTGGACCGGCTGCAAATCATCTTCGCGGGGCGCGGGGGCAGCACATGTGATTTCGTTCGCAAAGACGGCCGCACCGCGTTCAGGGTGTCCGCGAAACCGTTTGGTACTCCTCAGCTCAAGGCTCTGGCCCGATCTCTTGGAGTGCCTTATTGCGACCTGTTCTCCGGGCCTTCGATCGACATCCAGCCAGGTCCGTAGACCTCCATCGGCGGGCTTGGTGCCGAGGGCCGGAATCGAACCGGCGACACCATGATTTTCAGTCATGTGCTCTACCGACTGAGCTACCTCGGCACGAGTCGGTATTCTAGCCGGGCTGCGGGCGCGAAGAACGATCATCCGCAATACGGCTGGCGGCCAAATGCCACCCTGCCGGGTTACAATCGCCGCAAGGAAGGGCCCGTACCATGCGGTTCGTGTACAACGAGTCGATGTCTATCAACTGGACAACGAGATCGTGATCGAAGGCGCCATCCCGGGCAAAGGCCGGCCGAAATGATGACGGCCACGGGCGATAGCGGGTCCCGCGAGGAACTGACCACAGAGCTAGCCACGCTCGATCGCCAGCTGCGTGATCTTTCACAGCAGTGGGACAACGTGGAGCGGACGATTACGGAAAAGGTCCGCACTCGTCGTGAGCTGATCGCCCGGCAGACGGAGTCGAACGAGGACCACGCTAGCGAGATCGATCGGCTCCAGTCTGATATCTACGCCCTGCGCGACCGGCTCGACCAGTTGCGCGACTCGCACCTCGACTTCAGTGCGCTCTACCGAATCCTCAAGCAGGGTCGCACGTAACCCCCACCGTGCCCTCCCCCAGAGGGAGAGGGGAATAATCGCTAGGTCTCCTCTTTGGCCGCCTCGCTCTTGGCGCGCCGATCGATCTCGGTGACGACCGACGGATCGGCCAGGGTGGTCGTGTCGCCGAGAGGCCGGTTCTCGGCGACATCCCGCAACAGCCGGCGCATGATCTTGCCGGACCGGGTCTTAGGGAGCTCCGGGGTGAAGACGATGTTGGCGGGCGCGGCGATTTTTCCGATCTTCTTGGCGACGTGCGCGCGCAGCTCGGCCAACATTTCCGGCGACCCCTCCGCCCCGCCCTTGAGCGTGACGAAGGCGACGATCGCCTGACCGGTCTGCTTGTCGCTACGACCGGCGACGGCCGCTTCCGCCACTTTGGGATGGTCGACCAGCGCGCTCTCCACCTCGATCGTCGAGATCCGGTGGGCGCTCACATTCATGACGTCGTCCACACGTCCCATCAGCCAGAAGTCGCCGTCCTCGTCGATCCGCGCGCCGTCTCCGGCGAAGTAGACGTCCTTGAACTTGCTCCAGTAGGTCTGGACGTAGCGATCGTGGTCATTAAAGATGCCGCGGAGCATGGCGGGCCAGGGACGTTTGATCACCAGGTACCCCCCGCCGCCGGGTCCTACCTCTTCTCCCGCGTCGTTGTAAACGGCCGCCTGCACGGTCGGGAACGGCTTGGTCGCCGATCCCGGCTTGAGGGTCGTTACGCCGGGCAAGGGCGTGATCAGGATCATGCCGGTCTCGGTCTGCCACCAGGTGTCGACCACCGGCGTCCGGCCGCCGCCGATGTTGTCCCGATACCAGATCCAGGCTTCGGGGTTGATTGGCTCCCCAACGCTGCCGAGCAGCCGGAGCGAGCTGAGGTCGTGTTGCTTCGCGTATTCCGGCCCCCACTTCATGTGGGTACGGATCGCGGTCGGCGCCGTGTAGAGGATGTCGACCTTGTAGCGCTCGATGATCGACCACCAGCGATCTCGGTCGGGGAAATCGGGCACACCCTCATAGATCACGCCGGTGGTGCCGTTGCAGAGCGGGCCGTACACGATGTAGCTGTGCCCGGTCACCCAGCCGATGTCGGCGGCGCACCAGTACACCGAGTTGGGCTTGATGTCGAAGATGTAATGGTGGGTCGTCGCCGTGCCCACCAGGTAGCCCGCCGTCGTGTGAACGATGCCCTTGGGCTTGGCGGTCGTCCCGCTCGTATAGAGCAGGTAGAGCAGGTCCTCGGCGTCCATCTCCTCGCAGCCACAGGTCTTGGGGTCGGTGCTGGCGTCTTTGACCAGGTCGTGCCACCACACGTCCCGGCCATCCTTCATTGCGGTGTCGGTCGTCGTGCGGCGGAAGACAACCGCCTTCTTGACCTTGGGCGCCAGTTCCAGGGCGGCGTCGGCGTTCTTCTTCAGGGGCACTGCGTTGCCCTTGCGCAAGCCCTCGTTCTGCGTGATCAGCAACTCGCACGCCATGTCGGTGAGCCGCCCAGCGAGGGCGTCGGCGCTGAATCCGCCGAAGACGACGGTATGAGGCGCGCCCAGCCGCGCGCAGGCCAGCATCGCCACCGGAAGCTCCGGCACCATGCCCATGTAAATCCCGACCGGCGTCCCCTTCTTGACGCCTAGCTTCTTCAGCCCGTTGGCGAAACGGACGACCTCAGCCTGCAGGTCTTCAAAGGTGATGGTTCGCTTCTCGTCAACCGGCTCACCTTCCCAGAAGTAGGCAACGTTGCCGCCGCGCCCGGCCTCCACGTGACGGTCGACGCAGTTGTAGCAGACATTCAGCTTGCCGCCCAGAAACCATTTCGCGTAGGGTAGCTTCCATTCGAGCACCTGGTCGAATGGCTTGAACCACGAGACGCGCTCGAGCGCCTCTTCCTTCCAGAAGTCCTCGAAGGGCCGGTCGTAGATGTCGGGCTTGGCGTTGGCGCTCTTCGCGAACCCCGGGGGCGGTGGATAACGCCGCTCCTCCAGCTGCATCGACTCGATGGCATGTGTGCCGGATTTGATCGTCAATGGCCTCTCTCCCAAGATCGCTTCGAGATCGATTCGAATGCATCCTAACTCAGGCGGCTTGAGTTTAGGAAGCGTTCAAATGGCCCCCCTAAGGTGGTCCCAGGGCTCGATGAGAGCCAAGCAATATCAAGGAGGTGAATACACCATGAAGATGCCAAGCTTCAAGCAGACGATCCTGTTGGTTGGAACCCCGGCGATCCTCGCCGTGGGCGGACTGACCGCGATGGCGGCTGCCTCGCCGGCGCCGACCACGACGCCCGCGCCGACGCAGCAGAGCACGACCGCGCCAGAGCCGGCTGAGACCGCCGACGCGGCCGTACCGGGCACCGCAGCGGAACCGGCGGCAACGGCGGCCGAAACCGCGGCCGAAGCCGCAGCCGACGCCAGCCTCCCGGGCGGTGGCCATGCCGACGCGGCCGGCCAGAACGTCGACAATCAGTTCGAGGGCGTCCAGTAACCCCTCTCCCGCTTTAGGACCGGGCCGTTCCCTCCCGGTCCTTTTCTTTTTATCCGGGCCTCCCTGCCCGTCCCGAGATGACTTCCGGCCAGAAGTCCATTGACAGGGCCTATATGCGAGGGCTTATATGTCGCTTAGGGCAACTCGGCGGAATTTCGGTCAGGGAGGACCAATGGAAACACGCAATCGAGGCCAAGGCAGCCTGGGGGCTCCGAATGCCCCGGTGGGCACCGAGACGACCACCGCCAGGGCGTCGAAGTGGGAGGCACTGGCGAGCTCTCCGGAGTTTCGGCGGCTGATCACGGCGAAGCGCAACTTCATCATCCCGGCAACGATCTTTTTCCTCGTCTACTACTTCGCCTTACCGCTCGGTAACGGGCTGGCGCCCAGCCTGATGAACACCAAAATCATCGGCAACATCAACCTGGCCTATCTATTCGCGCTCTCCGAATTCGTCATGGCCTGGATCCTGGCGGCCGTTTATATCCGGCGCGCCAACCGCGTCTTTGACCCACTGGCGGCCGCGGTTCGTCGCCTGGCCGCGCGAATGGGAGTGGGCGCATGACCACCACCCTTTGGATCACGGCAGTCATCGTCGCCATCACCCTCGGGATCACGATCTGGGCAGCTCGACAGACGCGCACCACCGTCCAGTTTTACGCCGCCGGCCGCAAGATCAAGGGCTGGCAGAACGGCCTCGCCATCGCCGGCGACTACATGAGTGCCGCCTCCTTCCTCGGGATCGCGGGACTGATCGCGTTCAACGGCTATGACGGCTTCATGTACTCCGTCGGCTGGCTGGTCGCCTACCTGACCGTCCTGCTGCTGATCGCGGAGCCAATCCGCAACACGGGCAAATACACCATGGCCGACGTGCTCTCCTATCGCATGTCAGCCGGCCCGGTACGCTCCGCCGCCGCCATCTCGACGCTGGCGGTGAGCGGCTTCTACATGATCGCCCAGATGGTCGGCGCCGGGGTCGTCCTTCATCTGCTGGTGCCTGGGTTCTCGTTTCAGCTGGCGGTGGTTATCGTCGGCATCCTGATGATCGGCTACGTCGTGCTCGGTGGCATGATCGCGACCACGTGGGTCCAGATCGTCAAGGCGACGCTGCTGATGGCGGGCGCCGTCCTGCTGAGCATCATGGTGCTCAGCCACTTCGGCTTCAACCCTCTGCGGTTCTTCGACGCGATCGCCAAGGTCGTTGACAAGAAATCCGGGCTCAACTTCACGCAGCCCGGCATCCTGTATCCGCACGGGAAGCACGTCTTCCTCGGACCCCTGACGCTCGACAAGTCAACGATCGAAAACGTATCGCTCGGCATGGCACTGATCTTCGGCACCGCGGGCCTGCCGCACATCCTGATGCGGTTCTACACGGTGCCAACCGCCCGGGCCGCGCGGGCTTCGGTTGGTTGGGCGATGGGCCTGATCGGCGCCTTTTACGTGATGACGACGTTCCTCGGGTTCGGCGCCGCGACGCTCGTCGGCAAGGCGAAGATCCCGAACTCCAACCTCGCGGCGCCCAAGCTCGCCGAGTTTCTTGGCGGCGGGCCGAACTCCTTTGGCGGCGAACTTCTCCTCGGGTTCATCTCGGCCGTCGCTTTTGCCACCATCCTGGCGGTCGTCGCCGGACTTACCCTGGCGGCGTCCAGCGCCTTTGCGCATGACTTCTGGATGAACGTCATTCGTGGTGGTAAGGAGAGCGAGTCGGAACAGGTGACGGTGGCGCGCATCGCGGCCGTCGGGGTCGGCGTGATCGCCGTCCTCGTCGCCATCAACCTGCCGACGGCCAATGCGGCCCAGCTGGTCGCCGCGGCCTTTGCGGTGGCCTCCAGCGGCAACCTGCCGGTTATCCTCTTTACGCTCTTCTGGAAGCGGTTCAACACCGTAGGCGCGGTTTGCGGTCTGATCGGTGGGACGGCGGTGTCGATCCTCCTGATCATCATCGGACCTGGCCTCAACACCGTGCCGGCCGCGCACCCCGCATTCGCCCTCGCCAACCCGGGCATCGTCAGCATCCCGCTCGGGTTCATCTTCGCGATTGTCGGTACGTACATCGGCGAAGCGCTCGGCGGCGACCAGCGCGCGATGGCGATGTACCCGGAGATCGCGGTACGTTCGCAGACGGGCGTCGGCGCTGAGCCGAGCTCGGTCGTGGAGGAGCGGATCCCCGCCGCCGTCTAAGACTCGATTTCGAAATAGGGGCGGGCCTCGAGCCCGCCCCTATTTATTTTCGGCTCACCGTTCCTGTGCCGGAAAGAATCACACTGAAGGCATGAAGCTCTGGAACCTAGCGCTGTTCGCTTTGCTTGGACTGACAAGCATTGCCTACGGAATCAAGCGGGCTGACCTCTTTGACATCGGTCTCGGAGTCGCGGTTCTTGTCGGCGGCAGCCTCGCTTATCTCGCGTGGAGACGTTGATACGAGTGTTTGGGCGCTGAGAGACTCGAACTCCCGACATTCTGCGTGTAAAGCAGACGCTCTACCAGCTGAGCTAAGCGCCCCGGGGCGATTAATTATGCAACGTGTGCGGCGGGCGTCCCCGGCAGTACGAAGCGATCGGAGAAGCGGGCGATGATGGCCTCTTCCACGGCCACCATTGGCGGCGCCGCACCCAACTCGAGTGCCATCGAGGTCACACCCTTGTCCGGGATCCCGCAGGCAAGGATGTGGGTGAACAGGCTGAGGTCGGTCGACACGTTAAGCGCGAAGCCGTGGGTGGTCACGCCCTGCGACACCTTGATGCCGATGGCCGCGATCTTGCGGTCACCGATCCAGACGCCCGTATAACCGGACAGCCGCCCGGCGTCGATCCCAAAGTCGCCCAGAACGTCGATCACGCAGCCTTCGAGGTTTCGTAGATACAGGCCGACATCGGGTTTCGGGCCGAGGTCGAGGATCGGATACCCGACCAGCTGGCCCGGGCCATGGTAGGTCACGTCACCACCGCGATCGACGTCGAGGCAGGTGATGCCGAGCGCCGCCATCTCTGCTTCGTTCAAAAACACGTGATCGCGGGTCCCACTCCGACCGATCGTGTAGGTGTGCGGGTGCTCGAGCAGGATCAGGGTGTCGGGTACCAGGCCGGCGCGACGTGCCTCCGCCAGCCGGTTCTGCAGTGACCAGGCTTCGTCGTAGGGAAGTCGCCCGAGCCGGCGAACGTCCACGTCAGCCCGCGGCGGCCCGGTCGGGGACCTGGCTGGCCGCGTGGTAGGAGCTGCGCACCAGCGGACCGGACTCGACATGCCGGAAGCCGAGCTTGAGCGCCTCGACTTTGAGCATGGCAAATTCGTCCGGCGAGACGTAGCGCGCGATCGGCAGATGATTCGGTGTCGGCCGCAGGTATTGCCCAACCGTGAGGATCTCGACGTCGTGCGCCCGCAAGTCGCGGAAGACCTGGATCACTTCGTCGATTTCCTCACCGAGTCCCAACATGATCCCTGACTTGGTGTACACGGTCGCGTCCATCCGCTTGGCGCGCTGCAGAAGTTCGAGCGAGCGCGGGTAGCGGCCCTTCGGCCGCACCTGCGGATAGAGGCCGGGGACGGTCTCGATGTTGTGGTTGAGGATGTCGGGGCGGGCCCGCATCACGGTGGCGAGCGCGGCCTCGTCGCCCATGAAGTCGGGGATCAGCACCTCGATGTTGCACTTTGGGATGCGCTTGCGGATCTGCCGGATGGTCCCGGCAAAGATGGCGGCCCCGCCGTCCTCCAACTCGTCGCGGTTAACCGAGGTGATGACGGCATGATGCAGGCCCATTCGCTCCACCGCCTCGGCGACCCGAATTGGCTCGCCCAGGTCGAGCACCCCCGGCCGCCCGGTCTTGACGGCGCAGAAGCCGCAGGCGCGGGTGCAGGTATCGCCGAGGATCATGAAGGTGGCGGTGCGCGCCTGCCAGCACTCCCCGATGTTGGGGCAGCGCGCCTCCTCGCACACCGTGTGCAGGTCGAGGCCGCGCATGATCTCTTTCAGCTCGGAATAGTTGGACCCGCCGGGCAAACGCACCCGCAGCCACTCGGGCCGCCGGGTATCGATCGGAACGACGGCGTTGCGCTTGGAGCGACCGTAGAACTTGATTGGTGCGACGTCAGCCATGTCTTAAGTATCCCAGAGGTCCGTCGAATTCGGCGTCAATACAGCGGGACCTGCTCCGAGAAGCCCTCCAGCCAGCGACGGACGCCCTGGAGGAAGCGGGCGGCCGATACGCCGTCCAGGACGCGGTGGTCGAAGCTCAGGCAGAGATTCATCATCGACCGGACGGCGATCGCATCGCCGTCCACGACAACTGGCCGCTTGACGATCGCATCCATCGCCAGGATGCCGGCCTGGGGCGGGGCGATGATCGAGTAGGACAGGATGGTGCCGAAGGTCCCCGGGTTGTTGACCGTGAAGGTACCTCCCTGAACGTCCGGGATACCGAGTTTTCCGGCTCGCGCCCTGGTGGCCAGATCGTCGATCGTCTTGGCGAGCCCGGCGATCGACATCCGGTCCGCCTGGTGGACGACCGGCACGATCAGCCCGTCGTCGACCGAGACTGCGACGCCGATGTTGATGTCCTTGTGGAGCACGACGCCCTCGTCGCTCCAGCTGGCGTTCAGCACCGGAACCGCCTTCAGGCCCTCGACCACCGCCTTGACGATGATCGGCACGAAGGTCAGATCGATGCCCTCTCGCTGCCGGAAGGCTGCCTTGGCGGTCTGCCGGAAACGGACGACACTCGTCATGTCGACCTCGGCGACTGTCCAGGCATGGGGGATCGTTTGCTTGCTCTTCAACATGTTGCTGGCTATCGCTCGCCGCATCGGGCTGAGCGGGACGGTGGTCCCCGGTGTTGGCGCCGTTGGTGTCGCGGTCTTCTGCCGCTGCTCACCATTGGCGGTCGCCGGCTGCGCCCGCTTGGCGACGAAGTCCTCGACGTCTTTCTTGCTGATCCGCCCGCCGATCCCGGAGCCTTCGATCCGGGATAGCTCGGCGTCCGTGATCCGGTGCTCCTCGATCAGGGCGCGGACGGCCGGTGACAGTCGGGTTCGCGATTCGCTAGACCCCCCACCCTGACCCTCCGCCGCGACGCCGGAGGAAACTGATTGAGGAGCGGTTGCCGGCGCGGCGACTGGCAATTCCCCTCCCCCTCTGGGGGAGGGCACGGTGGGGGCGGCCCCAACCGCTTCCTCGATCACGGCGATCTCGGTGCCGACGGTGACCGTCGTGCCTTCCTTGACCTTGATCTCTTTGAGCACGCCGGCCATCGGTGACGGCACTTCGGCATTGACCTTGTCGGTGATTATCTCGACCAGACCCTCGTACTTCTTCACCTGGTCACCCGGTTGCTTCAGCCATTTCGAGATGGTGCCTTCGGTGATCGATTCACCGAGTTGCGGCATCTTGACCGAGGCCATCAGACGTGCGCGGCCTAGTAGGCCGCCAGCTCCCTGGCTTTGGCGAGGATCTTGTCGACATTCGGCATGAAGGCGTCCTCGAGGACCTGGTTGAACGGCATGGCGGGCACGTCCGGACCGGTGAGACGCATCACGGGGGCATCGAGGGCGTCGAAGGCGTTCTCCATGATGATCGCCATCACCTCGGCGGCGATCCCCGCAAAGCGGTTGTCCTCATGGACCACCAGGACTTTTCCGGTCTTTCTCGCGGTCGCGACGATAGCGGCCTGGTCGATCGGTTTGATGGTGCGCAGGTCGAGCACCTCGGCCGACACGCCCTCCGCCGCGAGCTTCTCGGCCGCATCGAGGCAGAACGTCAGCATCAGCCCGTAGGCGATCAGCGTCAGGTCCTTACCCTCGCGCTTGACGTCCGCCTTGCCGATCGGCACCACGTGATCGCCAGTCGGCACGTCACCTTTGACCAGACGGTAGGTTCGCTTGTGCTCGAGGTACAGGACCGGATCCGGGTCCCGGACGGCCGCTTTGAGCAGGCCCTTGGCATCGGCCGGGGTTCCCGGGGCAACGACTTTGAGGCCCGGGATGTGCCCGAAGGTCGCCTCGATGCTCTGCGAGTGGTAGAGCGCACCATGCACGCCGCCGCCCCAGGGAGCGCGGATCACCATCGGCAGGTTGAAGTCTCCGGCCGTGCGGTAGCAGAAGCGCGCCGCCTCCTGGATGATCTGGTTCATCGCCGGCGCGATGAAGTCGGCGAACTGGATCTCGGCGATCGGCCGCATCCCGTTGACCGCCGCGCCGATGGCCACGCCGACGATGCAGGACTCCGCGAGCGGCGAGTCGATCACGCGAAGCTCACCGTATTTCTTGTAGAGGCCGTCAGTGGCCAAAAAGACGCCGCCGCGATTGCCCACGTCTTCCCCGATCAAAAAGACGCTCTCGTCGCGCGCCATCTCCTCGTCCATGCCCTCCCGAATAGCCTCGATCACGGTCTTGAGGGCCATCAGCCCGGGATCTCCTGTTTGTAAACGAAGGTGGTCAGGTCATCGGGCGTCGGGTCCGGTGCCTGTTCCGCGTACTCGGTGGCCTCGTCGACCTGCACGGTGACGCGATCCGTGATGTCCGCCTCGCGCTGGTCGGTCAGGGTCCCAGCCTCACGCAGGTACCCGGCGTATCGCAGGATCGGGTCCTTTTGCCGCCAGATCGCGACCTCCTCCGCTTTTCGGTAGCGCTTGTCGTCGTCGTCGCTGGAATGCGCGGTGAACCGATAGGTCTTGACCTCGATCAGGGTGGGCCCCTCGCCACCGCGGGCCCTTTCGACCGCCTGCCGCGCCGCCTCGTAGCAGGCGAGGACGTCGTTGCCATCGACCACCGCACCCGGGAAGCCGTAGCCTGCCGCCCGATCGGCGACGTTTGCGATCGCCATCTGGCCGGACTGCGGCACCGAGATAGCGTAGCCGTTGTTCTCGCAGACAAAGACGACGGCCAGCTTGTGGATGGCGGCGAAATTCATCGCTTCGTGGGTATCGCCCTGGCTGGTGCTGCCCTCGCCGAAGTAGACGGCCGTCACCGCATCCTCCTTGCGTTGCTTGGAGGCGAGCGCCACGCCGGCGGCATGCAGCAACTGGGTCGCCACCGGGCTGCCACCGGTGACGATATGCAATCGGCGGCTGCCGAAGTGGCCCGGCATCTGCCGGCCGCCGCTATTCGGATCCTCGCGGCGGGCAAAGAACGACAGCATCTGGTCGCGGGCCGTCATGCCGAACCAGAGGACGACGCCGGCGTCGCGGTAGTAAGGCGCCACCCAGTCATAGCCCGGCCGTAAGGCCGCGGCGGTCCCGACCTGGGCCCCCTCCTGGCCCTGGCAGGAGATGACGAAGGGCGCCCGGCCCTGGCGGTTGATCAACCACATGCGCTCATCGACGGCACGC
Source organism: Candidatus Dormiibacterota bacterium (assembly GCA_036513555.1). Classification (GTDB taxonomy): domain Bacteria; phylum Chloroflexota; class Dormibacteria; order CF-121; family CF-121; genus CF-13. The sequence continues at coordinate 14,338 of DATBYU010000129.1, forward strand.
GCCAGGCGCATCACCTCGTACATCCGCAGCGCCTGCTCGTCGCTCAAGCCAAGCGACTGGTGGCGGCTCTGTCCGCCCTTCGCCTCCACCTGCGCCGCCTTGAGGGCCATCCTCCTAAATGTGGATCGCGACGCCGTCGACGGCCAACGCGGCCTCCTTCACGGATTCCGACACGGTGGGATGCGGCGCGATGCTTGCCCCGATCTCGAAGGGCGTTGATTCGAGAAGCTTAGCCAGCGCGGTTTCGGCAATCAGCTCGGTGGCATTGGGGCCGAGGATGAAGACGCCAACCAGCTCGTCCGAGTCGGCATCGCTGATGATCTTCACGAAGCCTTCGGTCTCACCGAGGATGACGGACTTGGCATTCCCAGCCAGCGGGAATTTCCCGACCTTGATGTTGAGTCCCTGGTCGCGTGCCTGCTTTTCCGATAACCCGAGACTCGCCACCTGCGGGTAGCTGTAGGTCGCCCGCGGCACGCGGTTGTAGTCGAGCGGCTTCGGGTTCTTGCCGGCGATGTGCTCCATGATGTGCTCGCCTTCGTAATAGGCGACGTGCGCCAGCAGGAAGTTGCCGATGACGTCGCCTGCCGCGTACACGTTCGGATGTCCGGTCCGGTAGTGCTCGTCGGTTTTGATGTAGCCCTTCTCCAGCTGGATGTCCAGCTTCTCCAGGCCGAAGCCGTCCGTGATCCCCTCGCGACCGACCGCGACCAGCATCCGCTCACCCTCGATGGTCTGCGTCTGGTCGCCGGCCTTGACCGCGACCGTGATCTTCCCATTCGACTGCTTCAGGGTGTCCGGCTGGACCTGGGCGCCGGTTAGAACCTTGATACCGCGCTTGCTCAGGACTTTCGCCAGTTGCTGGCCCACCTCAACATCCTCCAGCGGCAGCAGCGTCGGCAGGAACTCGACCAGGGTCACGTCCGCCCCGTAGCCGTTGTAGACGCAGGCAAACTCGGTACCCACCGCGCCGGCGCCGACGATCACGATCGATTGCGGCATCTTGTCGAGATTGACTGCGTGGTCGCTATTGATCACGCGATCGCCATCCATCTTCAGGCCCGGCAAGGACTTGGGCCGCGATCCGGTCGCTACCACAAGGTTCTTGGCGTTGACCACCTGGCCGCTGTCCTTGACCGTGACCGCGTGCTCGGATTCGATGATGCCCTCGCCCTTGAACACGGTGACTTTGTTCTTCTTCAACAGGAACTCGACGCCGCGCCACAGCTGATCGACCACCGCCTGCTTGCGCTTCAGCACCACCGGCCAGTCGATCTGGAAGCCGTCGGTTTTCAGGCCGAGGGCGGCGGATGTGTGGATCTGGTGCGCTAGCTCGGAGGAGTGCAGAAAGGACTTGGTCGGGATGCAGCCGCGGTGCAGGCAGGTACCGCCGACCTTCTCCTTCTCGATGACGGCGACTTTGAGCCCGAGTTGGGCTCCACGGATGGCGCCGACATATCCGGCGGAGCCACCGCCGATGACGGCTACGTCGAACGCCTCATCGGGCATACGTCACGATTGTACCCACCCCTTGGCGGGTTGCCTAAGCCTCCAGCATCGCCAGCGCCGCCGTCAATTGGAGGTCCTTGGCGAAGTCATTGGGCGACTGTTCCACGGCGTATTCGTCCTGGGCACTGGGCAAGGTCACCGTCTTGTCGGGCGTGATCCCGGTCTTTTCGATCGAGTGGTGATTGGGTGTCAGCCAGATAGCGATCGTCAGATGAAGGTCGCCGTCCCGGAGGGGGAAATCCTCCTGGACGGAACCCTTGCCGAAGGACTTGACGCCCACGAGCTGGGCCCGACCATGGTCTTTGATGGCGCCCGCGGTAATCTCCGACGCGCTCGCGGAATTTTCGTTGAGCAGCACAACGAGCTTGTTGGTGAAGGCGCGACCGCTGCCGGTGACCTTCTTCACATCCTCCTTGCCGCCGCGTGACACCAGGATGGTGCTTGTTCCCTGGCTCACGAACTCGCTGATGACGTCGTTGGCGGCATCGACGTAGCCGCCCGGATTGTCCCGCAAGTCGAGCAGCACCAAATTGACCGAACCCTTCAGGTTGTTCTTCAGCGCGTTGTCAAACTCGGTGGCCGTCCGGGTGCCGAACTCGAAGATCCGGACGTAGAGCACGCGGTTATCGAAGATATGGGTGGCGACGCTCGGCACGCTGATTTCCTGGCGGGTCAGGTTGAAGGTCAACGCCTGGCCGTTGCGGCTGACCTCGATCTTTACCTGGGTATTCGCCTGGCCCCGGATGGCGTTGACGGCCATGTCCGCCGTCCAGCCCTTGGTGCTCTTGCCGTCAACGGCCGTGATGACATCGCCCACGTGCAGCCCGGCCTTCTCGGCCGGGGTTCCCGGCAGAACGCTGGCGATCACGATCTGGTCCGTCTTCTGCTGCACCGAGGCACCGATCCCGGCGAACTGGCCGTTGAGGAAGGTCTGGTTCGCCTTGTACTCCGCGGGCGTCAGGTAGCGCGAGAACTGGTCGCCCAGGGCGCTCACCATGCCGGCGGCCGCGCCCTCGGTCAGCGTGACACCGTTAGCGTTGGGCTTGACGTAGTGCTGCTGGATGGTGGTGAAGACCTCGTCCAGGGCGCGGTAATCGACGTTGGACTTGGGTGGCGTGTAGAAGAGCAGCGACTTGGCCCAGTCGGGAGCAAGACCGCCCAACTGGAACTCGGCGAGACTGCCGGCGTAGAACGCCCCGATCGCCACCACGAGCAAAATCGCGATGCGCTTGAATCGGGGCACGCGTCGATTATCGTTCGGAGCGGGTGTTGATTCCCTCCCCCCTTGCGGGGGAGGGTCAGGATGGGGGGTCGCGTTATCGATCATGAGGCCGGCAGGTAGGCGAGCGGATCGACGGGCATCCCGGCCAGGTCCATCTCGAAATGCAGGTGGGGGCCGGTGGAGTTTCCGGTCGAGCCCTCATAACCGATGACGGTGTCCTTGTCGACCTGGACGCCGTCGGCAACCGCCCAGCTGGAGAGATGCCCATAGAGTGTGGTGAAGCCGCCGGCGTGCACCATCACCACGTAGCGGCCGTAACCGCACAGCCCGCCTCCCCAGAGGCAGCCCATGGTGAAGTTGTGGACGATGCCGCCGTCCGAGGCGTGCACCGGGGTTCCGTAGTCGGTGGCAATGTCGATCCCGCTGTGGAAGTGATGACTCGGACAGGTTGGATCGAACGGCTCGAATGGATAGCTGGTGCAGCCGAAGCCCTGGGTGATGACGCCGTCCATCGGCCACTTCCATTTGCCGGACGAACGGGCGCGGAGGCTTTCATGGATGAGCGAGGCGATCTGCGCCTGCAAAGCAGCCCGCTGCGCTTCGGCGTCGGCCAGCATCTGCTGGAACTTCGCTTCGATGGCGGCGATCTGCTGCTCGCGCGCGGCCCGCTGATCACGTACCGCCTGCAACTGCGCCTTCTGGTCCTGGACCTGCTTGACGACCCGCGCCTGCTCGGCCTTCTTGGCTTCGAGGTCGGCTTTCATCGCCTCGATCGCGGCCCGCTCCTTCTGCAGCTCGGCGACCTGGCGCCGGTCTTCGCGAACGATGACGTTGAAGAAGACCACCCGATTCATCAGGTCGGTGAAGTTCGCGGCGGAGAAGACGAGCTCGAGGCCACTAACCTGGCCGCTCTTGTACATGAGTCGCATCCGCCGTCCGAAGTCGGCGATGTGTTGCGCCAGTTCCGCTTCCTTGAGCGCCAGCTGCTCCTTGGCCTGGTCAACCTGCTGCGCCAGCAGGACCAGCTTCGCCGTCTCCTGGTCGATCTGCACTTGAACCGCTCGCAGTTGGGCGTCAAAGGCGGCGATCTCGCCCTGCAGCTGGCGCTCCTGGCCGAGCAGCTGCGCGATCTGGGTCTTGGTCGCGACGATCTGACCGTTGAGGCCCTGGAGCTGGTGCTGCTTGTCGTAGATCGTGTCCGAGACCGTGGTCAACAGGGCCGCGGTCAGGACCACGATGGCCAGCGCCGTTCTGAGGCGAGCCCGCTTCACTGCTTGAGGAACCGCCTGACACCCAGATAACTCCCCACGCTGCCGAGGAGTAGCCCGAAGAGGAGCATCGCGGCCAGGACGAGCCGCAGGTAGTACTGGTCGAAAGAGAGCGGCACGAAGATCAGGACGCTTTGCAGGTTGACGACCGCCGGCCGGTAGCCGAAGCCGACGATCAGCACCGCGACCACCGCGCCGACCATACCGACGAAGAGTCCCTCGACGATGAACGGCCAGCGCACAAACCAGTCAGTCGCCCCCACCAGCTTCATGACCTCGATCTCCTTTCGCCGGAGGTAGATCGCAGTACGGATGGTGAGCATGATGATGAAGACCGACAGCCCGGTCAGCCCGACGATCAGGACGAGGCCGGCGATGCCCGCGACGCGAGCCAGAAGAATG
>DATBYU010000130.1:0-3321 GCA_036513555.1 Candidatus Dormiibacterota bacterium
AGGTCGCGGCCGGCCATGAACCGGTGTCGGGCAATGCCGTCGGAGATGCGCTGGGCGACGACGGCGGCTGCCGACGATCCAGTGGCTGGGAGCAGCACGACGAACTCGTCGCCTCCATAGCGCGCCACCACGTCCTCGCCGCGCACCGCATCGGTTAGCGCATTGGAGACCTCGCGGAGCAGTGCGTCGCCAGCGAGGTGGCCGTAGGTGTCGTTGATCCGCTTCAGCCCGTCGACGTCGAGAAACACGATGGAGAAGCCGTCGCTGGATGCGCCCGTTCGCGCGATCTCTTGCTGGATGCGCTCGAGGAAGAGGCGTCGATTGTTGAGCCGCGTCAACGGGTCGTGGCTTGCCTCACGCTTGAGACTGTCGTGCAGCTGGGCGACCTCGAGGGACGAGGCCAGCTGCGATCCCACGGCGGACATCAGCGCGACGTCGGCCTCCGAGAAGGCATCGACTTGCTGACTCTCCGCGTTGAGCACGCCCACGACGCGGCCTCGGCTGATCAGCGGAAAGGCGAGCTCCGACCGAACCTTGTCGTCAACTCCGATGTATCGCGGTTCCGCCTTGACATCCGGGACGATTTTGGCGACACCATTTGCGAACACCCAGCCGGTGATACCCTCGTCCACCGAAATCGTCAACCCGGTGATGTCGACGGTGTACCCGCTGTGCGCGCCGACCCGAAGCTCGCCAGCCTTTGCGCCAGGTAAAAGGATGGCCACCATGTAGTAGCCCATCACCTCGCGAATGATGGTCACGATGCGGTCAAGGAGCGTGTTGAGGTCCAGCACCGCGGTGGTCTCCTGGGCGATCCGGTAGATGATGCGCAGCTCGCGCGAGTCGGCTACGGACAGGATGTCCCGCGGACCCGTCGGCGCCGGCGGCTTGGGACTGTTCATGGCATCAAGCATTTGTTTGAACCAGGGCGCCTGGCTCGACTCGGCCTCGCGGCACATGCGGATAAAGGCATCCGTCAGGTTGGGGTCCAGGTTGATGCCCTTAGAACGCGCCAGCTCATCGAGGCCCTCGGTCACCGTCGTTGCGCTCTTGACCGGAACGTCGAACGTGACGTTGAAGAACGCCGTTACCACCGAGATCACCCGCGTCTCCAACGGGATCGCCTCACCCTCCAGGCCATCGGGATAGCCTTCGCCGTTAAACCACTCGTGGTGCGAGCGGACGAGCGGCGCGAGCTCAGACAGCGGTTTGAAGCGCGCAAGCAGGTCGGCCGCGACGCCGGGATGAGTCATGATCAGCGCCCGCTCCTCCGGACTCAGCCGACCGCGTTGCTTGAGGATGGTTTCCGGGACGTTGAGCTTGCCCAGGTCCTGAAGCAGTGCCGCGTACCGGACGCGCCGCTGTCGGCCGGTGTCAAACCCGAGATAGTCGGCGAACCGCTCAGCCAGCTCGGCGTGCTCTCGAGCCCGGCTATGCATCGCCTGGCGAAGCTCGATAGCGCCGGCGAGCGTGAGCACGGCGGCCTCCTCCACCTGCCGCGACTCGTCGAGAAGTCGCGCCGTCTCGAGGGCCGCCGCCGTCTGGTTCGCAAACGCCATGACGGCGGGCAGGTCGGTCTCTTTCAGCCCCGGGCCGAGTACGGTGATCGCCCCGGTGGCTTTGCCCTCAAGGACCAACGGCGCCGAGATCAGCGTGTGGAGGTGGAGCAGTTCGCTCAGCTTGCGGGCGTTGCCGACTGCGTTGGGCGGCAGTACGAGGGCCACCCGCCCGACCAGCTCATCGTGGTCGCTGACGTAGTGGGGCTGCAACGTCGTGCAGACCTGGTGAAGGATGGGGATGCGGTCGAAGGGCAGGAAGTTGCCAATCTCCTGCCGGCCGACGAGCTTGCCTACCTCGGCGGGAGCCTCGAGCGTATGGCGGAACGCCACAACGAGGCCTTTGCCGTCCGGCGCCAGCTCGAACAGGTACGTCGACAGGCCGGCCTGGGCGAGCCGGCTCCCCACCGCGGCAAAGATCGCCTCGCGGTCCAGCCGCTGTAGTGCCTGGAGGCCGGCGTCGGCGAGCGCATTGAAGAGGGCGCCAGGGGTCGGAGCCTGTTCCGGGCGTTCAGGGGCCATCTGGGGCACGAACTGGGGGAAGCCGGCTTCGGCCAGCCGCTCGGGGCGAAAGAACCAGACCCGGCCGATCTTTTCGGCGGGCAGACGACCGTCGCGCGCCTGCCGTCGGACCACCTCCGGATGGCGGTGGATGGCGGCCGCGACCTGCTCGACCGACAGCAGGTTTGGCAGCTTGAGCGCCAGCGAAACGAACGGTTGTGTGACGCGACGCTTCACTGCTCCCTGCAACGAAGGAAGGTCCGCCTTCCTACGTCTTACTGCCAGTGGAAGCCCCCCCGTCCGGTCCGATGCCGGAGCGCCGGACCATCCTGGTCACGGACGACAGCAGCGCCAATCGGGACCTGCTCTGCGGGCAGCTCTCCACCCTGGGCTTCTGGACGGAGGCCGCCACCAATGGCGAGGAGGCTGTCCGGGCTGCCCGCAAGCTCAAGCCCGACCTGATCCTGATGGACATCGAGATGCCCGTCATGAACGGGCACCAGGCCTGTAAGCAACTGAAATCGGACCCGTTGACCGCCGAGATCCCGGTGCTGATGATGACCGGCTTCGACCCACGGCCGGAGCGCGCCAAGATGGTCGAGGCGGGCGGCGACGACCTGATCGTCAAGCCGGTCGCGATGCGCGACCTCCAGGTCCGAGTCCGTGCGCTGCTGCGCCTCAAGGAACTGCGGCTCGACCTCCGCAGCACCCAGGAAAGCCTGCGCGAACTGGTCAAGCGCGAAGACCCGACCGAATCGAAGGAGCCGTTCGACGACCGCGTCGCCATTACTGCGCAGGCGCTGGCCCGGCTGATCGGCCTCGACGCGGAGGACCAGGAGGTCGCCTTCCACGCCGGCCTGCTGCACGACATCGGGCAGATCGGCCTGCCGGAGGCACTGCTGAACAAGCAAGGGAGCTACACGCCGGAAGAGTTTGCCCAGATCCAGAAACACACGATCCTGGGCGCTGAGCTCGCCGGTCCGTTTCGGCCGGCGACGGTGCTAGCCCCGGCCATCCGGCACCACCACGAACGCTGGGATGGAACCGGCTATCCCGACAAGCTACAGGGACCGGCGATTCCAATGATGGCCCGCATCGTCGCGGTTGCCGACGCTTTCCACGCCATGATCACGGACCGCCCGTACCGGCCGAAGCGCACCGTTGCCAAAGCGCTCGAGATCCTCGCCGCTGGCTCCGGCACGCAGTGGGATCCGCGCCTCACCGCCGCCTTCGCTACCTCGTCCCTGCCTCAGCGCATCGCGGG
>DATBYU010000131.1:0-6383 GCA_036513555.1 Candidatus Dormiibacterota bacterium
TGAAGGGGCCGTCGGTGACCACCGGCTTGCCGTTGTTGAACTTGACCGTGGTCGCGGTTCGCTCGGGCTGAAGCTCGTGTCCCCCGGTGATCTTCGCACCATACTTCTCGAACCATTGGTTGATCGGGGCATAGGCCGCCACCCGCTGTGCCTCCGGCATCGCTTCCCACTGCTTCGCCCGCTCCTTCGTCTCGCCGAACAGCAATACGTATTTCATCGTGTGCGCTCCTTCTTGAAGTTCTGCGGACCTTGCCCGCTTTGTACAGTACGACGAACAAGAGAGCCTTCGAATCGACACGCCTTGTTAGTCTGTAGCCCGTGGCTGAGTCGGCTCGCTATGGAGATCGGGTCGCGATCCCTGAGCCGTACTCCATTGAGCACATCCCGTTTGCCGACCGCCACGGCCACAGCCGCCAGCTGCTGTGGCTCTGGCTGGCGGCCAACCTGACGATTGCCGACTATGCCATTGGCTTTCTGCCCGTCCGAGTTCTGGGCCTCGCTTTGTGGCCGACCATCATCGCGCTGGCCCTGGGCAACATCCTCGGCGGGCTGGTACTCGCGTGGTCGGCCGCGATGGGCCCGGCCGCCGGCTATCCGCAAATGTTCATCGGTCGGCGCGCCTTCGGCCGGGTGGGCGGCTACATCCCGGCCGCGCTGAACTGGCTGAGCACCGCCGGCTGGTTCACGGTGAACACCATCCTCGGCAGCTTTGCGGTCCAGCTGCTCATCCCGGAGATCCCGTTCGCGGTAGCCGCTGCACTCCTGGTCGTGGTGCAGACACTGCTCGTCATCTATGGCCACAACCTGATCCAGGCCTTCGAGCGCTACATGGCGCTGATCCTGGGCATCCTCTTCGCGATCGCCACCGTGCTTGCGCTGACGCATGGGGCAACCATCGCGGCCTGGCATCCGAAGCCGGTCGGCAGCACCCTCGCCCTCTTCGCGATCGTGCTGGCCGTCTCGTTCTCCTACATCATGAGCTGGTCGCCGTATGCGTCCGACTACTCCCGCTACCTACCAGAGATCACGTCGCGCTCGTATATCGCGATTTATGTGTTTATCGGCGCTGCGGTCGCCTCTTTTCTCACCGAGGTTGTCGGGGTGCTGGTCGCGATCCTTGCGCCGGGAGCGTCGACGCCGGTCGCCGCGCTAAAGGTGGCGATGGGCGGCTTCGGCGCCTTCGCCGTGGTGGCGGTGATCCTTGGAGCAACCACCGCGAACGTACTCAACCTCTACTCCAACACCATTTCCGCGAAGGTCCTCGATATCCGCCTGCCCCGATGGCAGCTCGCCATTGTGGGGGGCGCTCTCGCCTTCATCGTCGCCTTGATCGGCTACCAGAACTTCACGCAGAACTACCAGAACTTTTTGATCGTGCTGGACTACTGGATCATGCCGTGGCTGGCGATCGTGCTGCTCGACTTTTACGTCTTTAAGCACCGCGAACCCATGGGCTTCAGTGAGGCCCCGTCGTGGAACCGCAACGGGCTGATCGCGTGGGTGGTCGGGCTCGTTGTTTCCCTTCTCTTCATCTCAGAGCAGTTCCAAGTGTTCGGGCTAAAAGCCCACGGGCCACTGGCCGGCTGGTTCGGCGATGCGGACTTCGGTTATTTCATCGGGTTCATTGTTGCTGGCGTGGTATACGTTGTTTTCAATCGGGGTCGCGCGACGCAACACTAACGAATCGAGGAGGATCGCGGATGGCAAACAACGAGCGGTCGGTCGAGACCAGTGCGAGTCCGGCAACGGTGTGGAGCATCTGGTCGAACACGGCCACCTGGCAGGAATGGAATCCAGATGTCCAGTCGATGACCCTCAATGGACCGTTCGCCACCGGCACCTCAGGGACGATGCAGACGAAGCAGGGAACGCGCCAGGTTCAACTGACGGAGGTGGTGCCCGGGCAGTCGTTCCGGTTGGAGACGACCGTCATCCCGCTGACGCGTTTTGCCTTCGAGTGCCAGGTCGCCGCCGGGGCCGCCGGCAAGACGACGATCAGCCAGGCCATCCACGTCGGAGGTCCACTAGGAGGCCTCGTGGGTGGCATGATGGGCCGCCAAATCGCGGACACCTTCCCGGCGTTACTGCAGGGCCTCGCGCGCAAGGCCGAAGCGAGCGAGGGCCGAAGCTAGCTTTTCGCTGCAGGCGGTTTCGGAACCGGCGGCCGGAAGAAACTTTGAACCGGCTCCGGAAACCGCTGCAAGAGCTCGTCCGGCACCTCGAGGCTGACTTCAGTCGCGAAATGGGTGTCGACGAATCGATCCACGGCGGCCCGAACCAATTGCATGGTGGCGTCGGCCGGCATCTCGATGGCGGCAAAGGCCTGGCTGTGCCCTTTCACGAAGCTCGAGAGCTCCTCCGTCATCTGGCCGCCCAAGCGGCGGAGCTCCGTGGTCGCCGGCTCGGGATCTTTGCCATCATGAAGCGCCAGCAATTGTTGGCCCTTGAGTTCCCACAGGCGCGTCGTATATGGGGCGATCGAGGCGCCAAGCTCGCGCTGCACGGCCCGAATTCGCTCCAGGCGTGCCGTGCCGACGTCGCGGACCCAGCGACGTCGAGCCTCTGCGTCACCGAGCGCACAGGCGGCGTACCAGCGGTGGCGCTGCGTCATGGCTCGGGTTTCCAGGTGACGGCAGGTGAGAACCGGTTGCAGCGGCTGGTACAGCGTGTCCAGTGGAATGAACTGACGGGCCTGGTAGGCGGGGCAGCTGTCGAAGTCCGCCGGAAAGGGTTTCGGATATGGACACTCGTCGTCGGGCCGCGTCACCTGCGATCTCCGATCATATAGAGATGATGGTTGGGCCCCTGTATCTCGAGCAACTGTCAGATTCGGATCTCGAGCTGCTCGCGTCGGCGGCGGAGGCGCGGGATGACGTGCGGCGCGATCCCACGCGCCTCGAGGCGCTCATCGACAATCCCGTCACCTTCCGGCAGCTCTTCAGTGTGCCTGGTCGAGACCCGCTGCTTCGCGGCACGCCATTTCTGATCTTCGCTGTGTTGATCCATCGCGTCGTGCGTGACCTCGGTCAAGCATCCTTTGTCGAAGAGTGGGTCGGGCCGCGGCAGCGCGTGCCGGTGTTCGATACCGCCAGCCTGAAAGACTTCGGAGCCGACCCGATGCGACGTTTCTTTCTGGTCCAGCTGCTGGCCTCGTACACGAACGTGGCCAGTGGCAGCATGCTGGTCAAGACCCGCCGGGGCTGGCGGCGCCGGCGCTTCAGCGAGCTTGATCCCATGCGGCTGATCGAACTGGCGGAGCTGGTGCCGGAGCCCGAGCGACCGTCCGTCTACCGTCGTCTGGGCGACCTGTCGCTATTTTTGACGGGCATCTTTCCGGATTACGCGGCCGAGCGGCTGGTTGCCGAGCGCGAGCGCCGAGGCCTGGAGCGCGCGTTGGGGCCGGCCGACCGGGAACAGTCTGCGGGGCGCGATGGGATCTGGCTCCTCGAGCAGCTGGGACGGCGCGCCTACCGGATCGCCCAGCAGGGCGCGGATCGTCGGGCGGCGATGGCTGGGGTGCTGGCCGAGGTCAGTGAGAATTTTGCCGCCGCCCGCCGGGTCTTGAATTTCCTGACCGACCGATACCTCTACCCGATGCGGCGCCAATGGTTCGGCGCGGATTGATGGCGAGCTGGACCGAGTTCGCCTCGGCCGAACCGGTCCTCGCCCGCCGGGTCGAGGAACGATTCCGCATTCGGAAACACAAGACGCTCGCGACGCTCCGAAAGGACGGCTCGCCGCGAATCAGCGGCATCGAGGTGGAGTTCGCGGACGGCGAGGTGTTCGTTGGGATGATGCCGGGATCGCTCAAGCTTCACGACCTCGAGCGCGACCCACGCCTGGCCGTTCACAGTCCCACGGAGGACCCTCCGGCCGGGGATCCGCAAGGCTGGGCTGGCGAGGCGAAGCTCGCCGGATTTGCCGTGGAGGTCGACGCTCCAGACTCACCCGTCGCGGGTGGGCGGCGCTTCCGGATCGACATCACCGAGGCGGTCTTCACTCACCTGAATGAAGCGGGCGACCAACTCGTGGTCGAATCATGGCATCCGGGAAGCGGAACGCGCCGACTCGAGCGAAGCTGATCGGCCGACCGGCGTGGGGCCGGCCGATCCCGGTCTTTTAGGTCAGGTCCGCGCCGGCGCGGCCACCGGCACCGGTAGGCTGATGACGATCAGGTTGCCTTCTGAGTCCTTGAACCACGCGAGCTTCGAAGCCCCAATGTTGGCGATGCCATTGACGGTCTTGAGCCCGGGTGTGTCGTACTCTTCGAACTTGACACCCTTGGCCTGAAGGTCCTTGACCGCCCCCTCCACATCCTCGACCTCGATCCCCATTTGGGTGTGCGTACCGGACGGCTTGCCGCTACTGGGGAACACCCCGAAACCGGTGCCCGCCGCCATGGCATACATGACCCCGCTCGGATCATCCTGGCTCGGGGTCAGCCCCAGTTTGTCCCGATAGAAGGCCTTCGCCCGTTCCAGATCTTGCGCCGGAAGCGCCGCCGCCGCACGTAGTGGTTTGAACATTGCCCACCTCCTCTTTGGTCGCGAGCATAGCACCGCGCGCCTGTGCTCGTGTGGAGCGGTTCAATCAAGTGTTTAATTGACAACGAATGAGCCCGGTCGCCAGCACCCGTCCAGTCCGATCACGCAAGGAGGACCGCCAGAAGGCGCTCGTCCAGGCGGCCTTCAACCAGATCGCTGAGCGGGGTTTCGAGGGACTGAGAACGCGTGAGGTGGCCGCGGGGGTCGGCCTGAACATTGCAACGTTGCATTACTACTTTCCGACGAAGGAATCATTGATCCGCGGCGTCGTGGCGTACGCAATGGATCGATTCCGCTCCACCCTAACGCCGCATGGCTCGCCCGCCGATCAGCTCCGCAACCACTTGCGGGCGGTGCGGAAATTGCTCCGGGACGAGCCAGAGGTGGGCGCGGTCATGGGCGAGCTCGCCCTGCGGTCGGCACGTGATCCCTCGCTCGCGGGCATTATGGGCGAGGCATTCAAGGCGTGGCACAAGACCCTCCGCGGGCTCCTGCAGCGGGCGACGCGGAACGGCTACCTGGAGCGCGACCTCGACTATGACGACGTAGCCGCGCTCATTATGGCGACCCTGACGAGCATGACCCTGCCCAGCACCGCCTCCGCCGACCGCACGGACCGGGCTTTTCGTCAACTCGAGCGTTGGCTCGGGCTCAGCAGTACAACTCGGCGCCGAAGCGTCTCAAGCAAATGATTGACTGATCTGCTATGTTGATGTCAATCAACTGATTGACTGTAACTAGGAGGTCTCCCATGGCTATGTCACCACCGCAGATCAATGGACCGCCACCGCGGGACCAGAAAAGTCCCGCTCGCCCACCCTTCTTCGTAGGCGTCTTCAATCCCCTCGCCCGCCGGCTGCTCCGCGGGGGCATCCCGATGGGTCCCAACGCCCTCCTTACCGTTCGCGGCCGCACCAGCGGTGTGGATCGAACCACCCCGGTCGCCGTCGTCTCGATTGGTGGTCGCCGCTGGGTGATCGCGACCTTCGGGGATACGAACTGGGCGCGCAATCTTCGAGCCGCCGGCAAAGCGACCGTCACCGTCAATCAGCGGACCGAACCGGTCGCCGCTCGGGAACTGTCGACCAGCGAGGCGGAAGCGTTTTACCGGGATACCCTGACGCCATTCGTGAGCAGCATCCCTCTGGGCCTGGGCCGCTTCATGCTGGGCTCACTCCTCGGCGCCAAAGAGATGCTGACGGATCCGCAAGGTGCGGCGCTCCATCACCCGGTGTTCGAGCTACGTCCTGTGACTAATTAGCGGCTCTCCGGCTGACGCGGCTCCTCGGACGGAGTGACCACCGTCACCCTTCCCGCAAGGCCCGGCCGGGATTCCCGGCTCGGTCGCGGTGTGGGTCCACAGTGAAGCGGATATGAAACGGCTGAGGGTTGGCGACCCGCGGGCGTCAGCGGATCAAAAGTTCGGTAAACGCAGCGCGGGGACGTACACCCAGCGGCCTCGGATCGTTAAGTACACCTAGAGCGCCGCGGCTAGCTAGGCCGCCCGCTGGCAGGGTCAACGGGAAACCCTGGCGCCCCGGAACAGCTTCCGACCGCTGAGCACCTCCACCACCGTTCGGTACGCCAACGACGGGCGGCGTGGGTGTGGGGTCGGGCGCCGGTGTCGGCGTTGCCGTCGGCGCGAGCGTTGGCGTCGGGGTTGGAGTTGGCGTGGGCGACGGCGTCGGTGCTGGCGACGGTGACGGTGTCGGTGTTGGCGACGGTGTGGGCGTTGGTGATGGTGTCGGTGTGGGGGTCGGCGTCGGCGTGGGGGTCGGCGTCGGCGTGGGGGTGGGCGTCGGTGTCGGCGTCGGTGTTGGTGTGGGGGTTGGGGTAGGG
>DATBYU010000132.1:0-7245 GCA_036513555.1 Candidatus Dormiibacterota bacterium
GTCACCGTGCAGCGTTTCAAAGACGACAACGAGGCGATTGCCTGGGCGAACGACGTCCCTTACGGACTGGCTGCCTCCGTCTGGACGCGGGACATCGGTCGGGCGATGAATGCCGCCCGCCGGCTGCAGTTCGGCACCGTGTGGATCAATACGCACATCCCGCTGGTCAGCGAGATGCCGCACGGCGGCTACAAGCAAAGTGGCTACGGCAAGGACCTCTCGATGTACTCATTGGAGGAGTACACCAACGTCAAGCACGTGATGACCGCGATCGAGTAGTCAGCCGGCGCTCGCGGCCCGAGACTCGATGTCGTCCAACGCGGACGATACGGCGTCGTCCAGCGCCTGCAAGGCGCGACGGATCTCCGCTGCGGGAAGCGGGAGCGATCGTTCCAGCCGGAGTCGCATGACTTCCCATGCTGCGTTCGTCCGGCGGTGCTCGGCTGTACCGGCCATGGTGAGCGACAGCTGCTGGGCACGCCCGTCTCGTGGGTGGGGATCGCGACGGAGGTGCCCCCGACCATCCATGGCGCGCAGGTAATCGAGCAGCGTCGTAAGTGGCATGCCCATCCGGCGCGCCATCTCGGTCGCGGTCAACGGCCCCTGCTCAAAGAGAAGGCTGTAGACCGCGTACTCGTCGGCCCGCAGCGTCACGTCGGCCAGCGCCAGTGAGAGCAGCCGGCGGACGCGCTGATTGAGCACGAACAGATCGAACAGCAACGAGATCCTCCGGCCAGGCTCTTTCATCGCCTCCCAGTAAACCACGGAATCGTGGCAGATAGCACGAATCCGTGCTATCTTCAGATCGGCAGCCATGAAGGGGATGGGCGGCGCCCTGGCCGTATTGATGGTCGTCAGCGGCTGTACCTCGACGTCCGCGACGCCCCCACCCAGCCCGACGCCCACGCCGCTGGCGGCGAACTTCGACCGCTATGTCGGCGCCTACCGGACACCGGGCGGCGTGATTTTCGTGATCAACGGACATGGGCACCTGCTCAACCTGCGAGACAGTGCGTTTCGGCAGCTCTACCCCACCGCGATGCCTGACCGCATGATCACCGGCGCCGCGTTCGCGGCCCCATCACCCAAGCAGGCCGACATCGGCTTCCGCATGGCCGGCAATCGCGCCGACCAGTTCACGATGAGGCCGGTCGGCCGGCCGGCAATCACCGCCGATCGGCTGCTATTCAAAGAGACGGACGTCCAGGTGCCGGTGAACGGAGCCGTACTGGCGGCCACCATCACGGAGCCGTTGACCGCAGCGCCCCATCCCGGAATCGTCATCGTTCACGGCTCGGGGCCTGGGCCGCGCATCGATTACGGGGTCTGGGTTGGGCTGTACGCCTCTCTGGGGATGACAGTGCTCGCCTACGACAAGCGAGGCAACGGTCAATCGACGGGGAGCTACCCGGGTGAGTTTCCTACGGAAGACAACCTGAACATCTATGCGGCCGATGCGGCGGCCGTACTGCGCTACCTGGGGTCGTGGACGGGCGTCGATCCGATGCGGGTTGGCTTCCACGGTGGCAGCCAGGGTGGATGGACCGTTCCCCTCGCGATCCAGCGCTTCCATGCACCAGCGGCCTTTGCCCTACTCGCATCGGGTCCGGCCGTCAGCGTGGAGCAACAGGGCGTGTGGGCCAGCCTCGCCGCGAGCTCGACAACGGTGCCTGCCCTCACGCCCGACCTCGAGACGCAGCTGCGCGCCGTTCAGGCTTCCTATGACCCCGGTCCGGCGCTGGCCGCCATGCGGCAGCCTGCGCTCTGGTACAACGGCGCCGCCGACCGCACGGTCCCGACCGAGTTCAACGCCGAGCTTCTGCGCGGCTTCCATCACGCAAACTGGGACATCGAAATCCTGCCAGGCATCGACCACGGGCTCTTCGAAAATCCATCCGGCCTCGAGAGAGATGAGCCGAGCGCGACCCGACTCGCGACCGGCCTTTGGGATCGCATCGGCACCTGGCTCCGCAGCAACGCCGGCGCGCCGGGGTCCGCCGCTAGACCGTGACCTCGATCAGCGGGCTGTACTGCATCATGATGTCGACGTCGCCCCGGTTCCAATGGCGCGCGATGCCCTCGAGAACCTGACGCCGCTCGACCGGGTCCGTGATCTCGCGCGCGGTCGCGGGTAAATCCGCCGTGACACCCCGCTTCAGGTGGATCGTCAGCTTCGGATCCGCCTCCAGGTTGGCGAGCCAGCCGCGCCGCGTGCGACTGGGCGCGCCGCTGATGTACAGGCGGCCGTCAATGTTGTGAAGGACGATCTCGAGGCGGCGAGGCTTGCGGCTCTGGCGCCCGGTGGTCGTGATATCGATCACGGATTGCGGCCTCGTTAGGGCGTCGCGAACCTTTTCGTCGACTGGTTGCCGGGTGGCCATCAACCTCTTTTATACGGCCAGCACCGAGGAGGCTGCTCTGGCGCATCTCAAATCTGAGCTCGGCCACGGCCCGTTCCGAGAGCCGTTGACAGACGAATTGCCCGGATGTAGCCTTCTCGCACGGTCAGGTCAACGACCGGTAAAGACTCGGTGGATCGGGAAGCTTTGGGAAATTGAGGAGGGATTCATGCAACGGAACTTGAGGTTGGGTTTGGCGGTAGCAGCGGTGGCTTCGTTGGCACTCGCGCTGTCGGGGACAGCGTCCGCGTCTCAATCGTCTCGCTCGACGGTGCACGTGATCGAGCACGCCGACACCGACGCAGTGTTTGATGGAAGCGACCATCCGGGCAGCATTCTGACGTTCCACAACCCGGTTTACAACCAAGCCGACACACAACAGGTCGGGAGCGATCGAGGTGACTGCGTACGGATTGACAAGGTAGCTGGAACCTGGGAGTGCCGCTGGACGACGTTCCTGGCCGGCGGTCAGATCACGGTGGAAGGGCCCTATAACGACAACTCAGATACCGTCTTGTCCATCACCGGAGGGACCGGCGTCTACAGCCAGGCGCGCGGGCAGATGAAGCTCATCGCAATCAACAACGGGGCCAAGTACCACTTCATCTTCGAACTGAACCGCGGACAATCCGGCGACAACTAGATCGTCGACGCATCGTCGGGGCTGACCCTGCGTTCAGGGTCGGCCCTGGGTGATGGCGCGCTCGTAATCGGGGAAGTATCGGGTGATGACCGAGAGCTTGAACTCACGGAGAATCGACTCTTTGGGCTCGCGGTCGAGGAGGAATCGGAAACTCTCCCGGACCAGATCCTCTGCCGAGCGTCCCCTCCCCCACCGGTCGAGCTCGGCCATCGAGACTTCAACCAGGTGGTGCGTCGTAGACCCTTGGTCGACGACGTCGACCTCGCACCGATAGGCGTTCCCGTCTGGAGTGCAACGCACCTCGACTGGCACGGACTCTAAACTCCCTCCATGACTGTGAAATTTGGCGTCTTCGTTCCCCAGGGCTGGCGGATGGACCTGGTAAAGATCAAGGACCCCATTGAGAAGTATGAGGCGATGACCAAAGTGGCTCAGGCCGCCGATCGTGGCCCCTGGGACGCGATCTGGGTGTACGACCACTTCCATACGATCCCGGAACCGACGCTCGAGGCCACCTTCGAATGCTGGACCATCACGTCGACCCTGGTGCGGGACACAAAGCGGATACGGGTCGGCCAGATGGTTGGGTGCAACGGCTATCGCAACCCGGCGCTCTACGCGAAGATCGCCTCCACCGTGGACATCGCCAGCCACGGGCGGCTGAATGCCGGCATCGGCGCCGGTTGGTACGAGCACGAATGGCGCGCCTACGGTTATGGCTTTCCGGAACTCAAAGAGCGTATGGGAATGTTCAAGGAGGCCTGCGAGATCATCCACAAGATGTGGACCGAGGACTACCCGGTCTTCAAGGGCAAGTACTACACCATCGACCGGCCGATCAACGAGCCGAAAGGCGTCCAGAAACCGCATCCACCACTCTGGATCGGCGGGTCCGGCGAGCGTGTCACGCTCAAGCTGGTGGCGCAGTTCGGCGACGCGTGCAACGTCGGGGGAGATCCTGACACGATCCGCCACAAGCTTGGCGTCCTCCGGCAACACTGCGAAACGGTCGGCCGCAACTACGACGACATCGTCAAGTCGGCGGAGGCAGAGGTGCTGGTGATCGGCAAGGGTGATGATCCCGAGCGGGCGAGGGCAAAAGCTCGCGGCATCGAGGGCTTCCGCGAAGGAACGATGGTCGCCGACGCTGACAAGGTGGCGGACCACCTGCGAACCCTCATCGCCGCGGGTATCGACTACTTCATCGTCTATATCCCGGGCCTCGCCTACGACCTCGAGCCCCTCCACAGGTTCGAAACCGAAGTCATTCCACAGCTCGCTGGTGCGACCCCGGTACACTCGGCAGCGAGATGACCATCAGTGAACCGACGGTCTACATCGACTTCCTCTGTCCATGGGCCTACCGCGGGTCCATGTGGCTGGCCGAGGTCGAGAAAGCCGGCCGGATCCGACCCACGTTTGCGTTCTTTTCGCTGAGCCAGAACCACCAGGCCCACGAGGGCTCTGCCAACCCCCCGGTTTGGGAGCGTGACCCGCTGGCCAAGGGGTTGCCGGCATTCCTGGCGGCGACGGCCGCTCGGGCTCAGGGCGCCGAGCTCGGTGATCGGTTCCGGCTCGCCCTCCAGCGCGCCCGCCACGAAGACCATTTGACCCTCGATGAGCATGCGACCCATCGCGTCGTAGCCGAGCGCGCCGGACTGGACGTCGCGCGCTGGGAGAAGGACGTCAAGGCGGCGGATTTCACGACGCTCGCCAAGGAGCACGCGGAGGCGGTGCGGCGTGGCGTGTTCGGTGTGCCGACGCTTACCTGGCTCGAGGGCCGGAGTTATTACCTGAAGATCACGGACCTCATTCCGGCCGACCGCGCAGTCCCCCTCTACGACGCCATCGAAACCGTCCACCGGTTTGGCGAAGTAATCGAGATCAAGACGCCCGAATCGGAAGGCACCCTCGCCGCCTAACTCGGGCGCGGCGCAAATGGCTCGAGTTGAACGGCGGCCGGCCTAATCGACCTCGAACATCACGTCGTCGATGTAGCAGTACATCCAGTTCTCACCGCGCTCGAGCGACTTGACGATCGGATGGCCGGTGGCGCGAAAGTGCTTCGTCGCGTGCTTGTTCTTCGACGAGTCGCAGCAGCCAACGTGGCCGCATACCTCGCATAAGCGCAGGTGCACCCAAGTATCCCCCATCTTCAGACATTCCTCGCAGCCTTTGGTTTTCGGCCGCGGATTGCTAATCAGCTCGAGATGCGTGCAGACCTGTGTCGTGGCCAACGTCCATGCCTCCTTCCCGGCTAAGCCGGGGTCGCCAGCTGGTCGGCGGTTTCAAATTGCCGGTGATAGAGTCGCGCGTACAACCCATTCTGCTTGAGCAGGTCGGCGTGGCGCCCCTGCTCCACCAGCTCGCCGTGATCCATCACCAGGATGATGTCGGCCGCGAGGATGGTCGAGAGCCGGTGCGCAATGACCAGCGACGTGCGCCCCTCGAAGAGCGGTCGCAACGCCACCTGGATCAGGTGTTCGGACTCGGAGTCGAGATTGGACGTCGCTTCGTCCAGGATCAGCACGCGGGGATTCTTCAGAATGACGCGGGCGATCGCGACCCGCTGCTTCTCACCACCGCTGAGCCGATGGCCGCGCTCCCCGACCACGGTGTCATAGCCCTCAGGCAGAGAAGCGATGAAGTCGTGGATATAGGCTGCCTTGGCCGCCGCCACCATCTCCGCCTCGGTGGCATCGGGCCTGGCATAGAGAAGGTTGTCGCGGATCGAGGCATGGAAGAGGAACGTGTCCTGGAAGACCATGCCGACCTGGTTGCCGAGTGACTCAAGCGTGAGATCGCGGACGTCGTTGCCGTCCAGCCGAACGGCGCCCAGCTGCGGATCGTAGAAGCGAGGCAGCAGACTGGTGATGGTCGTTTTGCCGGCTCCGGTCGGGCCGACCAGCGCTGCGAGTTGACCGGGCTCGATCGCGAAGGATACGTTCTTGACCGCCGGCCGGTCGCTGGTCCCGTAGCGGAAGGTCACCTGATCGAACTGAACCTGGCCGCGCGCCTGCTCGAGATGGAGCGCTTGCGCTTTCTGATCGATCGTAACCGGCAGGTCCATGTACTCGAAGATGCGCTGGAAGAGGGCGAGTGATCCGACGACATTGACCTGCATGTTGGCCAGCGACCCGACCGGCCCGTAGAGGCGTCCCAGCAGCACGGTCGCAAAAGTCACCACCGTGCCCAGGGATTCCTGACCGGTGACCACGAGATAGCCGCCGAACAGCCAGAGCACGGCCGGACCGGCCGTACCGAGCACGCCCATCAGCATGAAGAACCAGCGCCCGATCATTGATTGCCGGATGTTGAGAACGCGTAGGTCGTCGTTGAGCCGGCGGAAGCGAAAGGTCTCGGCCGTTTGCCGGACGAATGCCTTGACCAGCTGCATGCCCGAAATCCCGAGCGTCTCCTGCATGTAGGCCGTCATTTCCGAAAGCTTCCCCTGCGTCGCCTTGCGCGCCTGGAAGGTTGCCTTGCCGACCCTAAGAGTCGGCAGCAGGAAGGCGGGCAGCACGACCAATGCCGCGATGGTGAGCTTCCAATCGAGCGCAAACATCAACACGACGGTGCTGGCGAGGATGACAACGTTGTTCACAAGGCTGAAGATGGTGTCGGACACGACGCTCTGCACGCCGTTGACGTCGTTGCTCAGCCGGGACATCACGTCGCCTGTCCGGGTAGCGGTAAAGAAGGCGATCGACTGCTTGAGCACCCGGTCGAACAGCTGGTTGCGCAGGTCGAACATGATGCTCTGGCTGATCCGGTTGCTGAAGTAGGACTGCAGCACGCCGATCAGCCCCCCGACCACCGACGCGCCGACCAGGATCCCGATCAAGATGGCGACCGTCGAGAATTGCCCGTGCGGGCCGGTCAGGTAGTTGATCAGGTCACGGGTGACGATCGCCGGAACCAGCCCGAGCGCCGCCGCCGCGCCGATGCACGCGAGAACGACCAGCGCCAGACGCCAGTACGGGAGGAAGTAGCTGAAGACGCGCTTGAGGAGCGGCCATTCCACCTTGACCCCGGGTTCCGGCTCGTGAAAGCCGCCGTGCCACCAATACATGCTCGTTAGCCTACCCAGCCAAGACTGGTTTCAACGACCCCTACCCCGGAACTTCTCCGAGGGTCACCGGGACCTCCTTCACCTCGCCCGCCCGGACCACCCCGAACGTGTGGGTCGAGTCGGCGTCGAGC
>DATBYU010000133.1:0-7744 GCA_036513555.1 Candidatus Dormiibacterota bacterium
TGGAGGACACCAGTAAGGATGATGCGGCCTTCTGGCTTTACTCCTCGGGCACGACCGGCTTCCCAAAAGGCGCGGTGCACCTGCATCACGACATCGTCTTCACGGTCGCCTGCTATGCGCAGGGAATCCTGGGCATGACCGCGGCGGATCGCACCTTCTCGGTCGCGAAACTCTTCTTTGCCTACGGCCTTGGGAACGCACTGACGTTCCCGTTCGCCGTCGGCGCCACAACCATTCTCTGGCCGGGGCCACCAACCCCCCCGAATGTCTTTGCCCAGATCGAGCGCTTCAAGCCCACGCTCTTCTTTTCCGTTCCGACCAACTATGGGCAGCTGCTCGCGCACAAGCGGGACCGGGTCGACTTCGACCTATCGAGCATCCGCCAGGCCGTGTCGGCCGGGGAGGCGCTGCCGAAGGCCCTCTACGAGCGCTTCAAGGGTCGATTCAGCGTGGAGATCCTCGACGGCATCGGCAGTACCGAGATCCTCCATATCTTTATCTCTAACCGATCGGGTCGCGTCCGTCCCGGCTCAGCCGGCGAGCTGGTGCCAGGCTATCAAGCGCGCATCGTTGACGATGCCGGCGACGATGTCAAGGACGGGACGGTAGGCAACCTGCTGATCAAGGGCGACAGCACATGCGCTTATTACTGGAACAAGCACGAGCGGACCAAGGACACGATCGAAGGCCACTGGATCCGCACCGGCGACAAGTTCTCGCGCGACGCTGACGGCTATTACTGGTACGCAGGTCGGGCCGATGACATGCTGAAGGTCGGCGGCATCTGGGTGAGCCCCGTCGAGATCGAGAACACGCTGGTCGAGCACCCAGCGGTGCAGGAGGCTGGCGTCATCGGGCGGCGCGATGCCGATGACCTGGAGAAACCGATGGCCTACGTCGTGCTGGCGGCTGGGCAGGTGCCCTCGGTCGAGCTGGCGCGCGAGTTGCAGGATTTCGTTCGCTCGAAGATCGCCGAGTACAAACGCCCGCGCTGGGTCGAGTTCGTCGAGGCGCTCCCGAAAACGGCGACCGGAAAGACGCAGCGCTTCAAGCTGCGCGCCTCTGCCGCGTCAGAAACGGTCTAGCGCCCCGTAGTACCAGCCCACCGCGGGTAGGAACCAGGGCTTCTCCCGGTACAAGGGCACGGCAGGGAATGGGCGCTGCCAGCACGACGGCAGCTCGCCGCCCGCGATCCAGTCCGCGGCGAGCTGGCCGAAATAGGTTGACATCGCGACCCCGGTGCCGCAGTAGCCAAGCGCGTAGGTGAGGCCTTTGGCGCGACCGATGTGCGGCATGCGGTCGAGGGTGAATCCGACCTGGCCGCCCCAGGCATGCTCGATCTGGACCCCGGCGAGCTGCGGGTGGACGCGGACCATTGCCGTATACAGCCAGTCGCGTGCCTTCGCGACCGTGGTAGGGGCAAAGCTCGCCCGGCCACCGAAGAGCATCCGGTTGTCGGCGCTGAGCCGCCAGTAATAGAGGAAGTTCTTCGAGTCGAAGAGCATCCGCCGGTTCGGGATCGAACTGTGCGCCAGGTCGGCAGACAGCGGCTCGGTGGCGATGATGTAGCTGCCGATCGGAATGACCCGACGCCGAAGCCACGGAAACAGTCGATCGCTATACCCGTTCGTCGCCACCAGGACGTCGCGCGCCTGAATAACGCCGCTCGGCGTCGTGACAGTGAAACCGCCGCGACGCCGAGCCTCGATGGCGGTTGCCGGCGCGTGGTCATAAAGGTGGGCCCCGCGATCCCGAGCCAGTCGCGTGAGGCCGGCAAAATACTTCGCGGGGTGCAGGCCCCCGCTGCGCTCGTACAGCAGGGCGCCATGGTAGAGCGAGGTGCCGACCTCGGAGGCGAGCTCCACGCGAGGGATCGCGCGAGCGGCGACCCCGAACTGCCGGTTGAGGAGGTGCGCCGCCTCCTCGAGATGCGGCACGTGCGACGCTTTGTGCGCCAGCTCGAGGTGACCGGTCCGAGCGTAGTCGCAATCGATCTGGTTGACGCGAATGGTCTCCTCGACCAGGGCGAACGCATCGAGCGATGCCTGGTAGCGCTCGCGGCCGCGTTCGGGGTCCCGCTTGAGCAATGTGGCGAGGTCGAGCTTGAAGCCGGGGTGGACCATTCCGCCATTTCGGCTGCTGGCACCCCATCCAAGCTCGTTGGTCTCGAGCAGGGCAACCGACCGGCCGCGCCACGCCAGCCTGGCTGCGGCCATCATGCCGGTATAGCCACCGCCCACAATCACCGCATCCACTTCGGTCGGGAAGGGATTCAGCTGAGGCGCGTCGCGCAGCCACGTCGCCTCGCGCCACCAGTAGGGCTCCTCGCGGTAGGTGGAAGTGAGTGGAGTCAGGGCCGTCAGGTGCTGGCTGGGATGGTGGAATGGCTGCGCATCAGGCTCTCGATTCGCTCGGCCGCCTGCATCGTCCCCGGTGTCGCCTGCAGTCGACGGGCGACGCCCGCGAGCCGGTCGCCAAGTTCAGCATCGGCAGACAAGCGATCGATCCAGCTGAGCAGCTGCTTGTCCGCAAACCGGTAGGGATCGAGGCGGACGCCAAAGCCCGTCTCGTGCACGCGCTGCGCGTTGTCGTGCTGGTCCCAGAACAGCGGCAGGACGATCATTGGTTTGCCGAAATACATGCACTCGGTGACCGTGTTGTTCCCACCATGTGTGATGACGAGATCGACCAGGGGGAGCACTGAGGTTTGTGGCAGGAACTCCTCACCGACCATGTTCTCATGCAGGCGGAGCTCCTGATGCTGCGGTCCCATGCTCACGATGATGCGGTGGTCGGTTCGGCCGAGGATGTCGATCAGGCGTCCCATCAATGCGATGTCGGCTGAGCCCAGGCTTCCCAGGCTCAGATAGATCAACTTGCCAGCGCCGCGTACAGACCGCGGGAGCTCAAACGGCGCGTCGGTCGTTCGCACGCACGACTCGAGCTGCAGCCAGGTGGGGTTCAGCGGGCGTTTCCGCCGGTAGTCGAGCTCGTCGGGGTAGTTATAGAAGTTGAGGAAGGGCGATTCGTACATAAACTCGCCTTCGGGGAGCGGCGGGCAGCCCTGGTCTCTCGTGAACCGACCGAACGCGCCGTGAAGCTCGGCGTGCGCGTCGGCGTAGGCGCGGCGAAACCGATCCCAATCGCGCGAGTCTTCGCTAGATAGGCCGGAAAACGCGGGCGGCAGCGCGGAGTCTCTGACCTCGAGTGGGTTGCAAGAGGCGATCCGTGCCCACGGCACGCCGGCCGTCAACACCGCCGGGAAGGCCACGACATTGTCCTGGACGATCACGTCCGGCTGGACCGTCTGGAAGATCGCCTTGAGGCGGTCGTCTACGTACATCGACCCGTCGATCAGTTCGCTCCAGATCGGCTTGATCAAGGTCTCGACTTGCTCGAGGGTTGACTTCCGGAATTCTGGCGCGGTGTCCCGGATGAAGTCCTTCCAGAACTGGCCGGGCGCCTCTTCGATCGCCGGTTTTGGCTTGAGGCGCATCAACTGCTCCTCGAAGCCCTTCGCCGCGAGGGTGCCCTTGAAGGATTCCTCGATCACGAAGACGACGCGCGCCCCGCGGCTCTGCAAGACCGAGCCGATGCCGACGCAGTTGTTGGTCGGGCCGTACGCGCCCTCAGGAAAAAAGACGACGGTGGGTTGCTCGCCCTTGATGCATCGAAGGATAAAGAAAAGAGGGCCGTCCCTTGGGACGACCCTCTCTGGTTCGATCGGTCAGGCTTTAGTTGCCGCCGCCGCCGCCGCCGCCACCGCCACCGCCGCCACCACCACCGCCGCCGCCATCACCGCCGTTTTCAGACTGGCCCCGGCATGTGACGGTCGAGAGGATCTGCCGGAAGTCGTTGTAGCGCGAAATCGTGGCTCCGCCGCCGCCGTTCGCGGGGTAGACAAGCTTTAGCAGCGTGCCGTACTGCGCATTCTTGCCGTAGTCGTTGGTCGTCAAATCCGGGATGTTGGCGCCGAACGTCCACTGGCACCCGTCGCCGTGCGCTGCCGCCGTGAAGTACGGATAGAAGTTGGCCGGCGTGGTGTAGCTGCCGTTCGCGTTCTGATCATCGGTGATCGGGATCAGCGTGCATCCCGTTCCCGTCGTCCGATTGCAGGTCCCCGCCGCCGATGCTCCCGCCGTCTCGATCCGCGGCAGGTCGGCCTCGAAAGCCACCCGCTGGTAGTTCGACTGGTAGTCATGTCCCGTCATCGGGCTGGTGATCAGGACGGAGGTCGGATGGTTGGGATTGCCGTCCGGCCACAGGTGCTCGTAGGGGACTCCATCGAATCCGGTATTGGTGCCGATGCAGCCTTGGACCGGGACGAGCGAGCTCTGGGCGGCCGTAAAGCAGCCGGTGTCGTCAGCGCTCGGCTTTGTCGCCGTCGGCGGGCCTTCGGCCGGCTCGGTATTGAACACGGTCCCCTCGGTGGCGCCCAGGCTTGCCTGGCAACTGTGCCCACTGCCGAGCGTCTTGCTGCAATAGTCGAAGTGTCCGATCTCATCCGCCCAGGCGATGTTGTACGAGTGCGCCGCCCACGGGACGCGCGTCTTCTCCGACGATGTGGAGTACATCGGATGGAAGTCGTAAGGGATGTTGGTGCACTCCGTCGACGGATTGGCGGCAAACTTGACCTGGCCGAAGCTATTGGCGGCACTCGCCACCATCGACCCCTTCTGGCCCGTGGTCAGGTCCTTGACCTCGATGCTCAGCCCATGCTCCGTGTCGTGAATCGACGTCAGCGTCTTGTCGCCCGAATTCATGAACAGGTCGCGCGCCGCATCTGGGGTGTAGGTTGCCAGGGTCGCGTTGACCGCGTTGGCCGGCGCCTGCGGCTTCCCGTTGAGGGTGAGAAACGCGAAGTTCGGGGATTCCACTCCGATGGAGTTCGCGCAGGTATCGTTCAGGGCCTTGCCGGACGGGTAGTCCATCGCCAGGCTCCAGATCACAAACGCGACGCACCATTTGTGGGCATCGCAGCTGTTGCCAGGCGGCCACAGCACGCCGCCCGGCGGGTAGAACTGCAATTCCAGGAAGGCCGTCCCGGCATGACGCGCGATTTGAGCGTCGGATGTGATGTTGCTATCGCTGTTTGGCTCGCAGACATGGTTGTCGATTGGATTCGGCGCCGATTGCGTGTCGCACAGGGCCATGCCGAACCAGAAGGCAGGATGCAGTTGGAAATTCCACGAACGGCTGCCGTTCGCCTTCGGCACGGGCGGCGGATCTTTCGGCAAGGTCATCAACCACTGGCTCTTCCCACCGGAACCCGGCTGGTTCGAATAGAAAAGGAGCGAGGGTTCGTCGTGACCAACGTAGTAGTTGGGCCCGAAAACCTCGTTCGAGTCGGCTACCTCCAGGCAGGTCGCTCTCCCCTCGTCGCACGAGAGGCTGTAATGCTGGCTGGCGGCCGCCGCGGCGACTGGTGCCGGGAGCGGGTTTCCGACCAGCGCAAACAACCCGGCGAAGGCGGCAAGTGATAATCGCGCTCGGAGAAATCGCACGACTGTTCCCTCCTTAACCCACTGTTTGGTGGCTACTAGGCAGCCGACGACGTGAATTAACCTAGCCTAAACCGGGCTCAACCGGCTGTCAACGGCCCGTACTTTGTTGCCAACTGGGCTAGATTTGGTCCATGGGCCGCGCTCCATTTACCGTAACCGTCGGTGGCGGTCACCTCGTGGGCTGGACGGACGGATCCGGACCCGAGGTGTTGCTCCTTCACGGCGGCCCGGGGTTGTCTGCCGACTATCTCGATGGGCTGATTCCGGAGCTGGTGCCCGGCTACCGCGTGGCCGTCTATCAGCAGCGTGGGCTTTCTCCGTCAATGGAGGCCGGCCCGTTGACCGTTGCTGCCCATCTTGCCGACGTCGCGGCCGTGCTCAGGGGACTTCGGTGGGACAAGGCGTTTGTCGCCGGGCATTCATGGGGAGGTTACCTGGCGATCCATGTGGCGGCACGGTTGCCCGAGCTCCTGCGCGGTGTGTTATGCATCGATCCGATTGGCGGTGTTGGCGATGGAGGCGTAGCGGCCTTCGAGGCCACGATGGACGCTCGAACGCCTGAAGAGAACCGCGCACGCGCCAAGGAGCTCGACGAGCGCGCCCTGCAGGGCCGTGGAAACGAACAAGAAGCGTTGGAGAGTCTTTCGCTCGTCTGGCCGGCGTATTTCGCTCACCCGGATACTTCGCCTCCCATGATTCCTGTGCGACTCTCTGTTCCGGGCTATTCCGAAGGCTATGAGTCGATGGTCAAAGAGATCCCCAGACTCGAGTCGCTGCTACCGGATATCAAGATTCCGGTTGGCTTCCTGCTGGGAGCTGAGAGCCCGATCCCTCCCCAACAGGCCGGCCGCGCCACGGCCGATCGAATTCCCAACGCGTGGGTGGAGATGGTCCCGGACGCTGGTCACTTCCTCTGGCTCGAGAAGCCCGGGGCCGTCCGCGCCGCGCTCGACCGGCTCGTCCGCTCTATGAACTAGGCTTCGATCTGGACGCCGTGCCAGAAGGCGACGTAGTCCTTGATCTCAGCGGCCTCAGGCTTAGGGTCCGAATAGAACCAGGCCGCATCCGGATTGGTTTTGCCGTCGACCGCGACCGTGTAGTAACTCGCCTCGCCCTTCCACGAGCAGATCGTGTGGGTGTCGCTCGGCTGAAAGAGTTGCCGGTTGACGGCGTCCGGAGGGAAGTAGTGATTGCCTTCGACGACGATCGTCTTGTCGCTCTCGGCCAGGGTGGCCCCGTTCCAGAGTGCTTTCACTGCTCTTCGCACAACCGCTCCCGCACCTAGCTTATTCCTCCGGCGGCCGCCCAACCGGCAGGAGAACAACCCCATTGCCGAAGGTTCGCGTCTCCAAGAGCCGGAGTGGGATCCCGGCGCCTGATGGCGGGAAGAGGCGTTTGCCGGCACAGATCAGGATCGGATGAACGTAGATCCGGTACTCATCGATCAGGTCGTGTCGCATGAAGGCCGCCGCGAGCTCGGCGCCACCGAGCGCCAGGTCACCGCTAGGGTCGGCCCTCTCAGCCCTGATCGGCGTCGCTTGACCACAAATAGGCGGCGGACTGCCCGGCGATATACACGAAGGCGATCACGGCCAGGGCGGCCCGGAGGTACCACGTGACATGCGGCGTCCCGATCACGGCCAGGACGCCCGCCAGCAGGCCGCCGCCGACTGGGATGATCCAGCGTCGTGGCTCGCTCCGCCTCTGTGGCAGGGTTCGCGAGCTGTTCACTGTCATTTCATTTCCCATTCTCTGTGAGAGCAAACCTGGGGCGCCAGCCCCGTTATTCAAACCGTGAGCCGGCTCAGCGACGTCCAGTTCAGCCGGTTCACGGAGACCGAGGTGGCCAAGCTCCTCACCTACGGCCGACCGCGCGGGGCGCTCGAGGTGATGGTTCCGATGTCGGACGACGAGCGGCGGGACCTCGAAACCCACCTAAAGGAGCACTTCCGCCTGAGCCTGGCCATGCAAGTAAAGGCCACGCACGTCCTCTACCAACACGGCCGGGTCAGCCGGCTCCAGAAACGGTTCTTCGTGAAGCAGCAGCGGCTGATCGAGGACCTGTTCTTCTTCTACTTCTTCGGGTTCATGGATCTCGAAACGATGGCCTTTCGCGCGCCGGTGTTCCTGGTGCCGTCGCACGTGGTCCACGCGGAAGCCGAGCACCAGGTTCGCGGCACTATTGTCGACTTCAACTTCGTGGCCAGCATGGACCCCTCATCGAAGGACCGCTGGCGTCC
>DATBYU010000134.1:0-9097 GCA_036513555.1 Candidatus Dormiibacterota bacterium
CAGCGGCGGCGTGCCGTCATTGCGCGGCGCCACCATCATGGCGAAGCGTCGCTACGCCCTCGAACACCTCGATCACATCCGGCAGCTGCTGGTCTTCGAGCCGCGTGGGCACGCCGACATGTACGGCGGTTTCGTCACCGATCCGCAGGACGCCGGCGCCCAGCTCGGCGTGGTCTTCTTCCACAACGCGGGGTACAGCACTGCCTGCGGCCACGGAACGATCGCGCTCGTCACCTGGGCGATCGACGCGGCGATGGTTCCGGTCACCGGCCCATTGGTGGAGGTGGTGGTCGATGTGCCATCGGGCCGCCTGCGGACGGTCGCGAGCATGCAGGACGGGCGGGTCCGGTCGGTGCGCTTTCGGAATGTCCCGAGCTTCGTGCTGGTCGAGGAATTGTCCGTGTCCGTTTCCGGCCGCCGAGTCGAGTTGGCGGTCGCCTACGGCGGCGCCTTTTACGCGGTCGTTCCGGCGGAACGCTTCGAGTTACCCCTCGAGCCGGCCTTCGTTCCGCGGTTCATTGAGCTGGGTCGCGCGATCAAGGCCGCCATCGAGGCGGAACGCGAGATCGTCCACCCGCTCGAGCCGGAGCTCGAAGGCATCTACGGCGTCATGTTCACAGCCGGAAACCGGAACGTGACCGTCTTTGCCGACGGCGAGGTGGATCGGTCACCCTGCGGCAGCGGTACATCGGCGCGTCTTGCGCTGCTCGACCGGCAGGGCGAACTGCCGCGCGGCGCCACACTGATGCACGAGAGCGTGATCGGCACCCGTTTCGCGTCACGTGTCGTCGGCGATGACCGGGTCGGCGATTACGCAGCGGTGGTGACGGAGATCGAAGGGAGTGCGCACCTGACCGGCTATCACCAGTTCGTCCTTGCGGCAGACGACCCGATCGGCACCGGGTTTTTGATCCGCTAGCGCACCGCGATGATCTTGACCGCGTCGATGACGAACTGCACGGCGATCGCCGCCAGCAGGAGCCCCAGCACCCGGGTTAGGAGCTGAATCACCGAGGGTCGTAGCAGCCGAGCGATCTGGTCGGCGAGCATCAGGCCGATCGCCACCACCACCACCGCGGCCACGATCCCGAGCAGCACCCCGACCCGCCCCGGCATGTCTTCGTACCGTTTCGTCAGCACCATCACCGCCGCGATCGCGCCCGGGCCGGCGAGCAGCGGGGTCGCCAGCGGGACGAGTGCGATGTTCGCCGTCTCGGCCTGCGCGAACTCCTCGCCGCGGAGCATCTGGAGCGCGACGAGCAGAAGGAGCAAGCCTCCGGCGATGGTCAGGCTTTCGACGGAGACGTGAAGGTAATCGAGGACGAGGCGACCGAAGAGCGCAAACACCACCACGAGCCCGCCGGCGGCTCCCGCGGCTTCGAGCGCGGCCCGGCGCCGCGCTCCTGGGGTACGTCCGGCAGTGAGGCTGATGAAGATCGGCGCGCTTCCGAGCGGATCCATGATCACGACCAGGGTGATGAACGCCTCGGCGAACGCTCGCCAGCTCATGCCGACAGCCTACCCGCGGGCAGGCCTACGATGAAATCAATGGCGAAACGCGCCGCGAAACCTGCCGGAGACCTGCTCTGGAAAATCGCCGAAAGCGACGAGGTCGAGATTGAAACGCGCCGCGATCCGAAGTCGCCCCTGCATCGCGTCACCATCTGGATCGTGCCCACCGAGTATGGCGTGTACATTCGCTCCTACAAAGGCAAGCGGGGCCGCTGGTACCAGGAGGCCCTGGCCAACCCGATGGTCACCATCCGCCTTGGCCGCCGGAAGGTGACCGTCCGCGCCGAGCCGGAGCACAACCCGCTCGTGATCCGCGCGGTCAATGCCGCCTATCGCAAGAAGTATGGAGAGCGCTGGCCGGACGAAACCCAGGAAATGCTCAAGCGCTCTCTCCTCCCGACGACGCTTCGACTGACCCCGGTTTAAGCGTAGGGAACCAGTAAGGCCGGATCCCAACCCTGGCGGCCGGCGCCCGCGAGGAACGTGGACTCGGCAAAATCGAGGATCGCCTGGCGCGGATCGCCGCTGCGACGTACGGCGTCGTAGGGAAGGATGAACTCGCCAACCGCGGTGTTCCAGCCCGCTTCGGCCGGGCGAATTGTCGCCTCCTCGATGCCGTCCGGCTTCGGGTAGCCGTAGGCGAAAAAAGCCGGTTCTTGCACGGCCGCATTCCCGGGCCAGAATCCGACGCACACCGATTCGGCATCGCCGCCCACGCGGCGGATGATCCCCGACCCCGCCGGAGGAACCACGCGGCGGCCCGAGTAGCGCGCCACCGAAAGGTCGAAGGTTCCCCACCAGAACGAGACCGGGCTTACGCGGCCGATGAACCGTCCGCGATGCTCGTTGAGGACGAGGTCGATGCGCGCCAGCAGACGCCAGAAGCGGTGGGCCCACTCCGGCTCGTATGCCGTGTGCACCGTGTCCTGCGGAAACGGGATCGGGTCGTCAACCTCCGACGGTGTCGTCGTGATCGCCGGCTCGATGTCAAGGGTTTTGAGCCGGCCCATCAGCTCGTGGTAGAAATCGGCGACCGGCCGCGCGCGCAGCGCCACCCGCTCGATGCGGCCGTCATGGAGGGCGACGATGACCTCGTGGTCGATCAGGTCGACATCGATCGCAAAGCCGCTCCGGCCGCTCCACATCGGGGAGGTCGTCAGACCTCGGGGCGTGAGGTAAAGGGGCACGTTAGCCCATTGCGGCTGCCGCCGGGTCAGGGCCAGCCGGATCTTGCCGATGACCTGAAGCTTCATGTGCAGCGTTTCCATCGTGGGGGCCCAGGCCTCGTAGGGAAGCTCGGGCCACTCGGCGAGCTGGCGGGTGGCGCTGGCGGTGATCACAGAACTATCGTAGCCACCATGGTGCCTGCGGTTCACGCCTTGAGTTTGTTTGTCCGATGGGCACATGTCGCCGGCATGGCGGCCATCCTCGGCGGGGCTTTGCTCGTCTGGTGGCTGGGCGTGCGGCGAAATCGTGCCAACGCCGGGGTGGTGGTGGAGGTCGCCGAGCGATACGAGTGGATCTTCTGGGCCGCCCTCGGTCTGCAAGTGATGACGGGGGTCGGCAACCTCGGGGCCTTCGGTGAGGGCCTTGCGCCACCAGCGTCCAGCTGGGGGACCAAACTGATCGTGAAGCTGGTCGCCGTACTCGCGCTTGCGGTCCTCTCGGTGCCCAGGACCCTGGCGGTGGTGGCTATGGCCGGCGACAAGAGGCCGCACCCGGGTCTGCTCTCGGCGTTGTATGGCGGCACGGCCGCGATCGTTATCGGGATCGCGGGGCTCGCCGTTTGGCTGGCCCATGGCTGAGCGCGCGGTTCGCGACCGGAACCTGCTCGTGGTCTTCACGCTTGGGACCTTCCACGCCTCGGTGCTGATCGTCGTGCTGGTGGTGGTCCTTTACGCGAATGGCGGGCTGGGGTCCCTCCTGACCGGACTGAGCACCATTGCTGGCCTCGCGCTCTTTAGCGCGTTGTGGGCGACCACGGTCTGGTCGACGAACCGCACGCTTCGCGGCGCGTTCACCGTCGCACCCTGGACGTCAGTCCCACCTGACACCCTGATTGCCCGAGCCGCCTGGCGCGGCGGCGTCAACGGCATCCTGTTTCTCGCGTGCGTGGGCCTCATTTTGGCGATCTCATCGGCGTTCAACGGGGACGTTGCTCTGGGCGTCATCGGCGCCGGGTTCCTCGTCTTCGCAACGGTCGGAGCCGCTGCCGCCTTTGTCATCGGGTTTTTCGTGGGCTTGCTGTTCGCTTGTGTTGACCTCGCGCTCGTCACCGCGACGCGCGCGATCCTGGACGACAAAAAGTCCCGGCCATAACGGCCGGGACCTGTGGGGAAGGGGGAGAGGGCGAATCGATCAGGCCGCGCGCGACAGCGCCATCGCCGGGGCCAGTTCGGTGCGTGCGCCCCGCATTGCGCCAACGATGCCGCCATAGACCGCGCCGGCGTAAACGCCGCAGACCATGAACACGACGGGCTCCAGTCCGACCATGATGGCGCCGGCCAGGCCGAACAGCATCCCGCCGATTCCGCCACCCAGCGCTGCACCGCCGATCGCGCCCCGCATCATCCGCTCAAATTCATTTGTCATCGTCGTGGACCTCCAGAGAATTGAAAATTGCGTTCCGATAGAGGCATGATGCGCCCCGCAACCTGTCAAAACTGTGACGCGCTTTAGGCCTCTTCGAGACGAAAACCCGAACCGCGGACCGTCAGGATGCGCACGCCGGAGTTGACGAGCTTGGCGCGGAGCCGGCTCATCTTCACGTCGATGACGTTCGATCCGAGCGGCTCGGTTTCGTCGCGCCAGGCGTGCTCGGCGATCGCCTTGCGATCGACGACCGAAGGAAAGCGTCGCATCAGCAGCTCCAGAATGTAGAGCTCGGCGGTCGTCAGGTTCAGCAACTTGCCGTTGAGGGTGACCTGGCGGCGCGCCGGGTCGAGGGAGAGCCTGCCCCGGTTGAGCACCGGCGCACCCACGCCACGCGGCCGTCGTTGCAGCGCTCGCACGCGGGCGACCAGCTCGCCGAAGTCAAAGGGTTTGACCAGATAGTCATCAGCGCCGGCGTCGAGGCCCTGGATTCGGTCTGGCGGAGTGTCGCGCGCCGTCAGCATCAGGATCGCGGTCGGCCGGTCGTTGCGCCGCGCCCAGGACGCGACCTCGATACCGGGCACACCCGGCATCCGCCAGTCGAGGATCGCGACATCGTACTCATAGAACTTCAACTGCTCGATGGCGTCGTCGCCGCGGTCGACCGAATCGACGAGGTACCCCGCGTCCTCGAGTCCCTGCACGAGCACCTCTCGCAAGCCGCGGTCATCTTCCGCCACCAGGATGCGCATCGCTAGGCTCCTTGCTGCGCCAGCAGGAGCTGGAATTCCATGGTGGCATTGTTCTGCACGCTGACAAAACCGCCAATGCTCGGCGGGGTCATCCCGAACTGGCTGAACGGGAAGGTGATGGAGCCGACGAGTTCGATCTTCGAACCGGTCAGCCGGGCAGTGATCGGGATCGTGACCGTCTTTGTCACCCCGTGCAACGTTAGCGCGCCGGTCGCCGAGATGTTGATGGTCTGGCCGCTGGCTGCGGTGGCCGGCAACGCGATCGGCGTCGTCAGCTGGAAGCTGGCGGTCGGATAGCGGTCGCTTTCGAGTCCCTGCGAGTGGATCCGCTGGTCCCGCCGGGACTGGTCAGAGGTGAGCTTGGTGACATCGACGGTGAAGGTCGCGGTCGTCACCGAATAGCCGCTTGCCGACTGGGTCAGGGTCAGCGTCCCGGCGACGGCCGACGTTCGCCCGACGGCGTCGCTTGGGGCCGGGAGGGACGCGAGCTGCTCGCGGACGCGATAGCCGGCTTGCGAGCCGGAGGTCACGGTCCACGTTCCTGCCCCCGGCGTCGAGGACGCATTCGCGGCGGCTCCCGAGGTTGACGGCGTGGGTGAGCTGAGCGCCAGCTTCTGCGGCGAGGATCCTGCGAAGACGACGAAATAGAGGACGGCGACCCCCGCGGCGCCAAGCGCCAGGCCGCCGGCGAGGACGGCCGCGATGATCGCACGGCGGTTGTTCATGTAAGGAAATGGTGAGGGCGCCGACCTTTCATTTCGATGACAGGCTAGCCCGTCATCATGTGGCGACGCTAAGAATCAGGTGAGGCGATGGTCAGGACTGCCGCGCCCTCGAAGCGGCCGTGGGCGAGGTCGTCCAGGGCCCGATTCGCCTCCGCTAGCGGATATGGATGGACGTCGGTTCGGACGGGCACCTTGGGCGCAACCTGCAGGAACTCCTCGCCGTCCTGTCGGGTCAGGTTGGCGACCGAGCGGATCTGTCGTTCCATCCACAGTAGCTCGTACGGAAACGACGGGATGTCGCTCATATGGATGCCGGCACAGACGACTACCCCACCTGGATCGAGGGCTTTGAGGGCGGCCGGCACCAGCGCACCGACCGGCGCGAAGATCAAGGCGGCGTCGAGCGGCTCCGGCGGCGGCGTGAGCGAGTCGCCCGCCCATTCGGCACCGAGCCGGCGCGCGAACGCTTGTTTTTTCGTATCACCCGGCGAGGTAAAGGCGAAGACGCGTCGACCCTGGAACCGGGCGACCTGCGCGATGATGTGCGCCGAGTCCCCAAAGCCATACAGACCGACGCGCTGCGCATCGCCCGCGAGCCGCAACGCGCGATAGCCGATCAAGCCAGCGCAGAGCAGCGGCGCGGCGTGCAGGTCGTCGTAACTCTCGGGAAGCGGAAAACAAAAGCGTTCGTCAGCAACGCAAAACTCGGCATAGCCGCCATCCAGGTGATAGCCGGTGAAGCGCGCGTTGACGCACAGGTTCTCGAGACCGCGGCGGCAGAAGCGGCAGGTCTCGTCGACGTGGCCGAGCCAGGGCACGCCGATGCGCTCGCCGGACGCAAACCGGTGGGCGCCCTCCCCTGAGCCCTGGACATGCCCCACGACCATGTGCCCGATCACGAGCGGCAACGTGGGGTCGCGCAGCTCGCCGCTCACGATGTGGAGGTCGGTGCGGCAGACCGCACAAACCGAGACCCTGATCAGGACCTGACGCTCGGACGGCACGGGCACGCGGACGTCTTCGAGGCGGAGGGGCTCGTTCGCCGCCCGAAGCCGCATCGCCCTCATGGCGTCGCCGCTAGGCGGTGACGCCGCTCTTCAGCGTTGCGCTCAGGGTGATGGGCGTCGCGGCCAGCGCCTTCGAGACCGGACAGTTCTGCTTGGCGTCCTCGGCAAGCCGTTTGAACGTCGCCTCATCGATCCCGGGCACGTTGCCTTCGGTCGCGAGATCGATGCGGGAGATGCCCCAGCCCTTTTCGCCCTTGTCGAAATGGACGCTGGCCGTGGTCCGAATTTCCTGCGGCTTGTGGCCGGCCTGCGTCAGCCCGTTGGCGAATGCCATGGAAAAACATCCGGCATGCGCCGCGCCAATCAGCTCTTCAGGATTCGTGCCGGGACCGTCCTCCATGCGACTCTTGAAGGAGTACGACCCTTCAAAGGCGCCGCTTCCCAGCCGCATCGTTCCCGATCCATCTTGCAGCGATCGTTGCCACCTCGCCTCAGCGGTACGTACAGGCATCTCTGCGCCACCTCACTTGTGAATGTTGCCGTCCTGATCTGATGCTAGTCGACCGCGTCCGCCGCTGCCGCCAGCATCTCGAGCGTGCGCAAGCGCTCGCTTTGCGTCTTGCCATGGACACTGGCCAGCAGGGTCGTCACACCGGCGGACGCCCACACCTCGAGGCGTTCGCGAACGTAGGAGACCGGCCCCGCAATGCTGATGGCATCGACGAGGGCATCGGGCACCCGGCGGATCGCCTCCAGCTGTTTGCCGCCGAGGTAGAGCTCCTGGAGCGTGCGCGCGTCGTCGGCGAAGCCGTACTGCCTGACAAGATCGTTGTAGAAGTTCTTACTTTTCGAGCCCATGCCGCCGACGTAGAGCGCAACCCAGGGCTTCAGGGCCTCACGCGCACGAGCGGCGTCATCGTCGATGCTGACCGGCACGTGCGGGGCGATCGCGAGGGAATCGAGGGACCGGCCAGCGATCCGCGCACCGGCTTCGAGCTCAGGACGGAAGAGATCCATGTGCGCGGGAGAGAAGAGGGTGGGAATCCAGCCGTCGGCAAGCTCGCCGGTCAGCCGCAGGCCGCCGGGGGTCAGTGTTGCCAGGTAGATCGGCACGGTATCGCGCACGGGATGCGCTAGCAGCTTGAGGCCCCTGTCGAGATGGAAGACCTGGCCTTCATAGACCAGGCGATCGCGCCGCAGAACCTGGCGGACGATGGCGATCGTTTCACGCATCCGGAGCAGCGGCCGATCGAACGCCATGCCGTGCCAGCCTGTCACCACCTGGTGGCCACTCGTCCCCAGACCGAGGATGAAGCGGCCACCGGAGATCAAGTCGAGCGTGGCAGCCGTTTGCGCCAGAAGAGCGGGCGTTCGGCTGAACACGTTGACGATGCCAGTGCCAAGTTGGATGCGCTGGGTGCGGGCGGCGAGGGCGCCGAGGATTGAAACGGCATCGGTGCCATACGCCTCGGGCATCCAGACCGACTCGAAACCGAGTGCCTCCGCGCGTTGAGCGAGCTCAACCGCCTCGGAAAAGGCGAGGCTGCCCTCGTAGGGCAAGTTCAACCCGAGCTTCATCGAGGCATCGTACCGCGACGGGCGCCTACAGTTAGAACAGCCGCCCCCGGTGTGGAAAGGGCGGCGTGACGTAATCAGTCCAGGAGGATGCTATGGCAGATCCCACGACGAGCACAGTCACGGCGGCGCTTGCCGGGACGATCGACATCGGCGGCGACATGCCGGTCAATCGCTTTGGCTTCGGGGCCATGCGTATCACAGGGGAAGGGATCTGGGGCGAACCGGCCGACCGCGAGGAATGCAAGCGCGTGTTGCGCCGAGCGCTGGAGCTGGGCATTAATTTCATCGACACGGCCGATGCCTATGGGCCCGAGGTCAGCGAGCGATTGATTGCCGAGACCCTCTACCCCTATCCGGATGAGCTCGTGATCGCGACCAAGGGTGGGCTCGTGCGCCCGGGGCCCGGAGCATGGGAGCCTGACGGTCGTCCCGAGCACCTGCGCGCAGCCTGTGAGGGGAGCCTCAAGCGACTGCGGGTCGAACAGATCGATCTCTACCAGTTTCACCGCCCGGACCCGAAGGTCCCGTTTGAGGAATCGGTCGGTGCCCTGGTGGAATTGAAAAATGAGGGCAAGATCCGGCACATCGGTCTCTCCAACGTGACGACCGAGCAAGTGGAGCGGGCACAAAAGCTGACGCGGATCGTATCGGTCCAGAACCGGTACAGCGTCTTTGAGCGCACGTCAGAGCCCGTCCTCGAGTTCTGCTCGGGGGAGGAGATTGCGTTCCTACCCTGGCGCCCGGTGGAAGGCGGAACGCTCGCCGCCGCCGGGGTCGTCGCCGAGATCGCGCGCCGCAACCGGGCGACGCTGAGCCAGGTCGCGCTTGCCTGGCTGCTGGCGCATTCACCGGTGATGTTGCCGATTCCCGGAACCTCAAAGGTCGCCCATCTCGAGGAGAACCTCGGCGCGGTGGCACTCGACCTGGCCCC
>DATBYU010000135.1:0-10476 GCA_036513555.1 Candidatus Dormiibacterota bacterium
GCCAGCGCGAGGGGGCTAAGGAGGAGCAGGCTTGCGGCGATGGTGGTGAGACGCTTGCTGCAATTCATCGGGATTGTTCGCCGGAACCGGGATCCCGCATTCGCCCAGCAACCGGGTCAGCAGGCGCATCGGCATCCCGACGACGTTGTCATAGGGCCCGCGGATCGATCTGATCAGGCGGCGGCCCTTGCCCTGTATAGCGTAGGCACCGGCCTTATCCTGCGCTTCACCGGTTCGTACGTAGGTCGCGATCTCGCGCTCCGAAAGTTCACGCATAGTGACATGCGTTCGGGAGATACCCCGCGCTCGCCGACCGGTGCGCCCATCGATCACATGGACTGCGGTGTAGACCTGGTGGGTCTTGCCCGATAGCGCGCGCAGGAAGGCGGTGGCTTCCGCCCGATCCTTGGGTTTTCCAAAGGTCCGGCCATGCAAGACGACCTCGGTGTCGGCGGCCACGACGACGCGGCCGGTGGCCTTCGCCGCGACCGCCTCCGCCTTGGCGGCTGCCGCCCATGCGACGAAGCGCAGCGGTCCGAGCGGCTCGGGCGGATGCTCGTCGACCCCGGAGGCGACGGCCTCAAACGGCATGCCCGATCGCGTCAGGATGTCGATCCGCCGCGGTGACGACGTCGCCAGCAGAATGGTCAACGCGCCAGTTGGATCATCCGCAGCACGAGGGCCGGTGCGATGCCGCAGCCGATCGACAGCGCTGGCCCCACCCACTGCAATGCCGACCGCGGCCGCTCGGGTGCGGGCGCGGCGGCGTGGCGATCAAGGAGCGGCGCCAGCTGCAGCGCCGCGAGCAGGGTGGCGGCGAGCAGGCCGAGCGCCAGCCCCGCCTGGAGCCCGGCGACCACCGTGATGGTGGCCGCGGCGAAAGTGATCGACCCGGGCCAGTTGGAGCGCGCCAGCACCACGAGCCTCGACCACCACGAGGAGGACAGGAGGAGGTCGTCGATGCGAACGATGGCCGCATCGATCAGCAGCAACACGGCGGCGAGCGCGCCGAGACCGAGCGCATCGCGCGCGCTGATGGCGATGAGCAGCAGCGCCGCGATCAAACCGTCGCGAAGCACCTCGCGCCCACTGGTGTCCGGGAGCAACCAGGTCAGCGTCAGGCGCGCCACGAGCAGCACGGCGCCGACCGCGGCGATCCACTGGAAGCGCACCAGGCCCGCGGCGTTCACCGAACCGAGCGCGAGCATGACGACCAGCGCGGTGGTCGGAAGCACGAGCACGCGTAGCGTCGCGGCTCGAGCAGCAAACAGCATCAGCACCAGGCCAGCCGCGAGCGCGACCACCTGAACCCGCGCACTCCACGAGGCCGCGGCCAGGGGCGGCAGCACCGAGGTCATCGCGAGCGCGCCGGCTGCCAGCCAGGCCGGACGTTCGCCACGCCGGTTCAGGGTCGTGGCGACCGTGATCAACCCGGCGAGCGCCGCCCATCGCACACTTGGCGCGGCGGCGGCGAGCGTCAGGACACCGAGCGCCGCGGCCCACTCGATGCCGATTGGCGTCGCGGCCGCCCCAGCGACCAGGAGGATCGCGGCGCCCAGCAGTATCACGCTGCTGACATTCAGCCCAATGTCGAAGAGGACCAGGGAGACATTGACTGACGTGGCGGCCGCGAGCAGCGCCGCCGTCGCGGCCAGGAGGAGTAGGGTCGCGCTCAGCGCCGGCCGAAGGCGGCCGGGCACACGCCAGTGCTCGCCGGCGATCGGCATCAGGGCCATCGACCCGGCCAGCGCCGAGGTCAGCGTCCCAGCCGGGACCGCGGCCAGCAGGATCGCCCCCGTCGCCGCGACCATCAGCACCTGCCCTTGGAGCCGCTCGGGTTGGTCGATCGGGCTGATAAACCAGGCGGCACCAAGGGCGCCCAGAATCCAGGGCACCGCGCTCAGAAGGACGGGGTTCTCGCCGACCGGCAAGCGTGATGCCAGGAAGATCGCGACCAGCAGCGCACCGACGATGGTGATGACGCGCCGGGTCAACCCCTCGAAGCTCGAGCGCGCGCGCGCGCCGCGGCGCGGGAGGAGCAGGGTCGCCACGATCGGTCCGATCGCCCAGGCTGTAAGACTCGGGTCCGCTAACAGCGCCAGCGACCAGGCGGCCGCCAGCAACGCCCCAATCGTTGCCGCCTGCCGTCGCCGGCCAACGGTGGCGTATGCCACCAGCAGGCTGACGGCGAACAGTGCCGCCGGCAGGTAGAGGATCATGGCCGGGTCGCGACCGCGCCGACGACGGCGGCGAAAGCCCCCCAGAGGACGAAGTGACTCCACGCTGGCAGCCTGGGCAGCCTCAGCCGTCCGGGCAGGCGTGATGGAAACGCGCGACCGCCTCCGACCCCTCGTGGGCGCCAGGGGAGCCGGCCATGGAGGCGCCATCCCAAAAGGCCAAGCCCGATGCCAACCACCAGCGACAGCGGCAGCGCGGGGAAGGTGCCAAAACCGGTGGCGATCCCGAGCGGACTCGCGGCGATCATCCCGCGGGGGACCAGGCGGACCGTCGCTGCGGCGGGAACGACGATCGTGTTGATCACGATGACGGGAAAGCCGGCGACCAGCAGCAGCAGCCCGGCCCATACGGTCGCCACGTCGAGCTGCCGGGACCAGCGCACGTTCAGGTGACTGAGGACAGCCATCACCGCCACCACCACCACCAGCCCGACCGGGATCATCGCGAACAGTAGTCCGCGGGCGTTGAGCGCGAGACCGGCGAGCCACAGACCCACGAAGGCGAGGCTTCCGGGCACCATGGCGAGGCTCAACAGCGTGAGCGCTTCCGGGGCTGATCCATCGCGGGTACGAATGGAGGCCAGGCCGGCGAGCGGCACCAGCATGAGCCAAAGCCATGTGCCGGCCACCGTCAGCAGCGGTTGATCGCCGGTCGAGAGCGCGATCGCAAGCCCGGCCTGCGCCGCCAGCAGTAGGCCCGCCAGCCGCGGTCCGGCACGTTCGAAGAGCGCAAGGCCGGCGAACGCCAGCGCGCCGAGCACCCCCACCCCGAACAGCGCGACGGCGGTCGTCCGGTTCGGAAGCTGCCCGGCCATCAGCGCCAGTAATCGCAGCAACAGGTATCCCGCGGGCGCAAGCCAGGCGATCGCCGGCTCGAACGACACGGCCGCCTTCGGTCCTCCCCAGATGACGGTAAGCGCGCCGATTCGCACCGCGACCGGCACCAGGACGAGCACGAAGGTTGCGAGCCCGAAGGTGTCGGAGGGCACTCCGGAGAAGGCGCTTGTTCCCACCGATTGGATGGCGCTGGCGGCCGCCAGCAACAGGCCGATGTCGGCAACCTGGACGACGAGGCGCAGGCCCCGCCGGCGCGGCGACGCTTCATCGAGCGCACCACTCCAGGCCAAGGTCAGGAGCTGCAGCGCGATGTAGACGAGGAGCAGGTTATCGGCGAGGATCAGGGCACAGGTTGCCGCGCTCGTGAGCAACCAACCCCCCCACGGGTCACGGCGGTCGCCGCGCAACCGCTGCCGGGCCAGCATCAGCAGGGCGGCCGTGATCAGCGTGACGGTGGCGAAGGCGAGCGAGAGCCCATCGAGACGGATCGCGAGATCGGCGTAGGGAAAGGTCGTCAGGTAGGGAACATCGACGTGTTCGCCGGGCGAAAGCCGCAGCAGTTCGACCAGGGCGATGACGCCGGCGAGGCCCGTGGCCGCGGCCGCAATCCAACCGTTGCCCGGGCTGCGAGGTCGCTGGCGAACGATCGCGGCCGCTCCCAGCAGCGCGACGAACGGGAGCAGCGCCTGCAGCGCTAGCGCCATGTCTACTGTGTTAGCAGGTCAGCGAACCCGCGGGTCGAGCGGCGCTATCGCGCGATGCGCGGACTCGAGACGGGGCCCTGCAGCGGGACTTCCTCGGCGCAATAGGGGCACACGCTCCATCCGAGCTTGAGCTGCTTGTTGCACCGTGGGCAGAGTTTACTGAACTGCGTCTTGCAGTGCGGGCACAATACATACTGCGAATCGATCGGCTCGCCGCAGCTGGGGCACGGCCGCAGCTCGCGCGCGGGACCGCCTGGCTCGGAGAGGGCCTGCGTCTCCAATTCGAGCGCCCGGCGCTCGGCCATCGTCAGCGGCGGCCGGATGATCATGTAGATGAACAGCCCGAAGATCGGCAGCACGAGCGATAGGCCGGTGGCAAAGACATGAAAGATCACGCTGTTCGAGCGCTCCCGGGCATCCCGGAACGCCCAATAGGAGAGGCTGAGCCAGAAGGCCAGCAGGTAGAAGATGACGATGAACAGGAGCGGCTTTAGCGACGATAGGTTGGGCAATGCGCCTCCTCAGCAGTCACAGAATTTGACTCCGCTACCTTACCCTAATTCGGCCGTTTCGCCCAATAGGCCCCGTAGCCGCTCCGCCGCCTGCTGCGCCTGAAGAAGGCGGGCCCGCTCCTTGTCGACCACCATGTGTGGCGCCTTGCCGGTGAAGTCCGGGTTGTTCAATTTGCCTTCGAGGAACTGGATCTCCTGCTGCTTCTTTTGCAGTTCGCCCCGGAGCCGCTGGGCGTCGGAGCCGCCGTCTGCCGGCAGGCCGAGGCGCACCGTGGTCGGACCGACCACAACGTCGGCGTGGGGCGCACCCTCGGGGAGCTTGCCATTGAGCTCGAGCTGGGCCAGGGTGGCGAGGTAGCGACGGCCGATCGGCTGGGTCAGGAGCCGTCGGGTTGAGCTGATCTCGGCCGGCTGCCGGCGGAGCCGCGGATCCGCCGTGTGGCGAAGGTTGCGCACAGCCCGCACCACCTCCCTCAGGTGCGCCATCTCCTCCATCAGCTTCTGGTCTTCGATGGTCTCATCGGGCAACGGCCAGGGCGCGTACATGATCGTCTCGCCCTCGTGCGGCAGCCGCTGCCAGAGCTCTTCGGTCACGAACGGCATGACCGGATGCAGCAGACGAAGAATCGTTTCGAGCACGTGGATCCCGACCGACAACGCGGTCGCGGTTGAGGTATCGGCGGCCTGCAATCGTGGCTTGATCAGTTCGAGGTAATCGTCCGCCACCTCCTTCCAGGCAAAGTCGTAGAGGCCCTCGATCGCCGGGCCAAACTCGAGGCGCTCGAACGATGATGTGACCAACCGCGTGACCGCGCTGAGCCGGCCGAGGATCCAGAGGTCCGCCGGTTCCAGCGTCGACTCGTCGATCGGCATTGGCGCCGCACCCTCCGGCAGTTTGTCCACCAGCAGGCGGGTCGCGTTCCAGAGTTTGTTGGTAAAGCGCTGGTACGACTCGATCTTTTCAGCCGAGAATCGGATGTCCTGCCCGCCGGTGCCGAAATAGGCAGCCCAGGCGCGGGTCGCATCGGCGCCGAAGCGTTCGATGAGATCCAGCGGGTCGAGTCCGGTCCCGAGCGACTTGCTCATCCGCCGGCCATCCGGCGCCAGCACCGTCCCATGGATGAGGACGTCCGAGAAGGGCACCGCGTTCAGAAAATGCAGGCTCATGAAGACCATTCGCGCCACCCAGAGGTAGAGGATGTCGCGCGCCGTGTCCAGCACCTGCGTTGGGTAAAAGCGGCGCAGGTCCTCGGTGTCGTTGGGCCATCCGAGAGTCACGAACGGCCACAGCGATGAGGAGAACCAGGTGTCGAGCACGTCGGGGTCCTGCGTGAGGTGCCGGTCGCCGCACTGCTCACATTCCTGGGGATCCTTCAGATAGGCGATGGCGTGACCGTTGGCGCAGGTCCACACCGGGATCCGGTGGCCGAGCCAGAGCTGGCGGGAGATGTTCCAGTCGCGGATGTTATGCATCCAGCGCAGGTATTGGTCGCGCCAGCGCTCAGGGTGGAAGCGGAGGTCATTGCTCTCCGCCACCGCGATCGCCGGCCCCGCGAGGGGTTTCATCTTGACCCACCATTGCGCTGAGACGAGCGGCTCGATGACGGCACCACACCGGTCGCAATGACCGATCGAGTGGTGGTATGGCTCGATCTTCTGGAGCGCGCCTTCTGCGCGCAGCATC
Source organism: Candidatus Dormiibacterota bacterium (assembly GCA_036513555.1). GTDB lineage: Bacteria > Chloroflexota > Dormibacteria > CF-121 > CF-121 > CF-13. Next base: position 5,975 of record DATBYU010000135.1, read on the forward strand.
TCGACGATTCGCTCGCGCGCCTTGGGCACCGGCAGTCCGTCGAGCTCCGGGACTTCCGGGATGTTCATCCGGCCGTCGAGGTGAAGGATGGTGCGCACCTCGAGGTGATGGCGCTCCCCGATCTCGTAATCGGTGACGTCATGCCCGGGGGTCACCTTGACCGCCCCGGTGCCGAACTCCTGGTCCACCGCGTCGTCGGCGACGATCGGCACCCTCCGGTGCACGATCGGCAGCGTCACCGACTTCCCGATCAGGTCCTTGTACCGCCAGTCGTCGGGATGAACGGCGACCGCCGTGTCACCCACCATGGTTTCGGGCCGCGCCGTCGCTACCGAGACCACTCCGCCACCGTCGACCGGGTAGTCGAGGTAGTAAAGGTGACCGTCCGTCTCTTCGTACTGGACCTCGAGGTCCGAGATCGCGCTCTGGTCGTGCGGACACCAGTTGACGATCCGTGGGCCGCGATAGATAAGGCCCTCTTTCCAAAGCCGAACGAAGACGTAGCGGATCGCCTCGACGTAGCTTGGATCCATGGTGAAGTGGATGCGCGACCAGTCGGCCGAGAAGCCGAGTCGCCGCATCTGCTGCAAGATGGTGTGGCCGGTGGTCTCGTACCACTCCGCGACGAGCTTGTCCCACGCGACGCGCCCGATCTTCTCCTTCGACGTGCCTTTCTTGGCCAGCTGTTTCTCGAGCACGTTCTGGGTCGCGATCGCCGCGTGATCGGTGCCCGGGACCCAGAGCGCGGCATCGCCGAGCATCCGATGCCAGCGGATCAACACGTCTTGGAGTGTGTACATCGCGTGACCCATGTGGAGGTCGCCGGTGATGTTCGGCGGCGGCATCGAGATCGTGAAGGTCTTGCCGGTCAGGCTCTCGCGCGGCTTGAAATAGCCGCGCTGATCCCATGTGTCATACCAGCGCTGCTCGACGGTCTTGGGGTCATAGCGCGTCTCCATTGTGGCCACCTAGTTTACGGGCTTAGCGGCCGTCAGGCCGCCGCGCTTTCGCGCGTAAGCGCGGCTCCGCCGCGCCGCCCTTTCGGGCGTATTAGCACACGCGGCTGAGGCGGCTCGTGCGAGCAAACGAGGACACTCGTCTTACGTCCGAGTGCGTCGCGAGCCGCTCGAAGCCGCAAGTGTGCGGTTAGTTAAAGCGACGGCTGCGAGCTGGGATCCTCGGCGTTGGCCGCCACCGCCTCTTCGGCGGCCGCCGGCTCGGTGATCTCGGGCAGCAGGATGGTGTCGGACCGCGGCAGCAACGCAAGCGCGATCACCTCGTCCATGGTCTTAACGAATTTGAAGGTCAGCCGCTTGCGAATGTCGGCGGGGATATCCGCGACATCGGGCTGGTTGTCCTCCGGCAGGAGGACCGTGTGGATGCCGATCCGGTGCGCCGCCAGGACTTTTTCCTTGAGCCCGCCGATCGGGAGCACGCGGCCGCGCAGCGTGATCTCGCCCGTCAGAGCGACGTCGGAGCGGATCGGCCGTTGAGCCAGCGCCGAGATGATGGCGAGCGCCATCGAGATCCCGGCTGAGGGTCCGTCTTTGGGGATGGCACCTTTCGGGATGTGGATGTGCAGGTCGAGCTTGTCGCGGAAATCAACCGGGATGCCGAGCGCCTCGGCGTTCGATCGCGCATAGGAGAGCGCGGCACGAGCCGATTCCTGCATCACGTCACCCATCTGCCCGGTCAGGTTCAGGTTGCCCTTGCCCGGCATGGTGATCACCTCGATGGTTAGCAGCACGCCGCCGACCTCGGTCCAGGCGAGCCCATTCGCCACCCCGATCAGCGGCTCCTTGTGGCCTTCGTCCGGCTTGTAGCGCGGCGGCCCCAGGAGATCATCGAGGCGGCTGGGCGCGACCGTCATCTTCCGTGTTTTGCCTTTGACGACCTCGCGGGCGACCTTGCGGCAGACACTCGCGATCGATCGTTCCAGGTTGCGCACGCCGGCCTCGCTGGTGTAGCGGCTGATGATCGTCTTAAGGGCTGGCTTGGTGATCTCGATGTGCTTGTTGGTCAGGCCGTGGTCTTGCAGCTGCTTGGGGACCAGGAACTCACGGGCGATGACCATCTTCTCCTCGGCGGTGTAGCCGGGCAGGTTGATGACCTCCATGCGATCGAGCAGCGGCCGCGGAATCGAGTAGAAGACATTGGCGGTCGTGATAAAGAGCACTTCCGAGAGATCGAACGGGATCTCCAGGAAGTGATCGGAAAAGTGTTTGTTCTGTTCTGGGTCGAGAACCTCGAGCATCGCGGAGGCCGGATCGCCGCGGAAGTCGGACGACATCTTGTCGATCTCATCGAGCAGGAACACCGGGTTGCGCGTACCCGCCTCGCGCAGGCCCTTGATGATGCGGCCGGGCATCGAGCCCACGTAGGTGCGGCGGTGGCCGCGGATCTCGGCTTCGTCGCCCACGCCGCCCAGTGACACGCGCACGAACTTGCGGTTAAGCGCCCGCGCGATCGAGCGGCCCAGGCTGGTCTTGCCCACCCCGGGCGGTCCGATGAAGCAAAGGATCGGCCCCTTCGGCGACTTCGTCAGTTGCCGCACCGCCAGGAACTCGAGGATGCGCTCTTTGATCTTTTGCAGGCCGTGATGGTCCTCGTCGAGGACCTGTTCGGCGGCGCGCAGGTCGGTGATGTCGTCACTCACCTCGTGCCAAGGCAGGGAGACGACCAGCTCGAGGTAGTTGTGCAGCACCGAGATCTCAGGCGAGCCGGGTGGCATTCGCTCCAGCCGGTCGACGTCCTTCAGCAGGCGTTCTTCGATTGCCTCCGCGAGCTCGAGCGCCCGCACCTTCTCGCGGAGCTCATCGAGCTCGCTGAGGTGCGCCTCTTCCCCACCCAGCTCTTCCTGGATGACGCGCATTTGCTCTTTGAGGTAGAACTCTTTCTGCCGCCGGTCGATTTGCTGGCGCACTCGCTGCCGGATGCTGCGATCCATGTCGAGGATTTCGATCTCGCGCTGCAACACGCTGGATAGCTTCTCGAGCCGCGCATTCATCTGGAAGGTCTCGAGGACGTCCTGCTTGTCGGTGACGCCGATGCCCAGGTTGGACGCGACGATGTCCGCCATGCGTCCGGCATCCTCGACGCCCCGGACCGTGAGGTTGACCTCGGGCGGAACTTTCTTGTCGAGCTCGACGTAACGATCGAAGAGATCCACGACGCCGCGCATCAGCGCCTCGAGCTCCGGCGAGGCCTCGACGTCCTCCTCGAGCAGGGACACCTCGGCCTGCAAGTGCGGCTCGACCTGGATGAAGCGGTCGATCACTGCCCTCGATGAGCCTTCGATCAACACTTTGATCGTGTTGTCGGGCAGCTTGAGCATTTGCACCACTTCGCCGATGACCCCGACCCGGTAGAGGTCTGCTTCCTTCGGGTCCTCGCAGTCGGCACGGCGCTGGGTGCAGAGAAAGACTTGCTTGCCCCGGGCCATCGCGGTCTCGAGCGCGTCGATCGACCGCGCGCGCCCCACGTAAAGGGGCACGATCATGTGAGGGAACAGGACGACGTTCTTAAGGGGAAGGAGCGGGAGGTTGATGGTGGCCGGCTCGCCGGTCACGTCGGACAAACGCTGGTCCTTATGCGGTTTGCTCGGGGGCGATCTCCTCGAGCTCTTCCTCCGAGTACATCTCGGGTTCCGTGCTGAGGTTGACCGACTTCTCTGTGATGACGCATCGCTTGACCTCCGGGCGTGACGGAACTTCGAACATGGAGTTCAGCAGGATGTCTTCGATGATGCTCTTCAATCCCCGCGCCCCGGTCCCGCGCAGCAGCGCCTTCTTCGCGATCGCGGTCAGCGCCGCCGGCTCGAAGACCAGCTGCACATCATCGAGCGCGAAGAACTTCTGGTACTGCTTGACGAACGCGTTCTTGGGCTCGGTGAGGATGCGGATGATGTCCGCCTCGTCGAGGTAATCGAGGGTGACGCCGATCGGCAGGCGGCCGACGAACTCGGGGATGAGGCCGTACTTCAGCAGGTCCATCGGCTGGAGCTGCTTGAGGATCTTGGTGGTCTCCTTGTTGCGATTGGCATGAACCTCGGAGCCAAAGCCGATCTGCTTGTGGCCGATGCGGTGCTCGATGATCCGTTCCAGGCCGTCGAAGGCGCCACCGCAGATGAAGAGGATGTTGGTGGTGTTGATCTGGATGAAGTCCTGGTGGGGGTGCTTGCGACCACCCTGGGGTGGAACATTGGCGATCGTGCCTTCCAGGATCTTGAGCAGGGCCTGCTGCACGCCCTCGCCCGACACGTCGCGGGTGATCGAGGGGTTATCGGACTTGCGGGCGATCTTGTCGATCTCGTCGATATAGATGATGCCCCGCTCGGCGCGGGCAATATCGAAGTCCGCCGCCTGGATCAGGCGAAGCAGGATGTTCTCGACGTCCTCGCCGACGTAACCCGCCTCGGTCAGCGAGGTGGCGTCGGCGATGGAGAAGGGCACATCGATGATCTTGGCCAGGGTCTGGGCGAGCAGGGTCTTGCCGCAGCCAGT
>DATBYU010000136.1:0-7224 GCA_036513555.1 Candidatus Dormiibacterota bacterium
AGCGACCGGCGCGGCGGAGTCGGCCGCGACCAACCAGCCGGCTGATACAACGGTGACGGAGACCGGGACGGAAACGGCCAATGACCTGAGCGGCGCCAGCGTGGGCAGCCTGCACACCGCAACCGAGACCGGCACCGAGACGGCGGCCGATCAGTCGGGCGCGAACGAGTCGGCGGCGACCCACCCGGTGGCGGACACGACGCTCACCGAGACCGGGACTGAGACCGGCAACGACCTGAGCGGCGCCTCAGTGGGCAGCCTGCACACGGCGATCGAGACCACCACCGAGTCGGCGGAAGCGACCGGCGCGGCGGAGTCGGCCGCGACCAACCAGCCGGCTGATACAACGGTGACGGAGACCGGGACGGAAACGGCCAATGACCTGAGCGGCGCCAGCGTGGGCAGCCTGCACACAGCGGTCGAGACCACCACCGAGTCGGCGGAAGGGACGGGCGGCGGCGAGACGGCCCAAACCAACGTAACGGCGAGCGAGACCGGGACGGAGACCGCCCAGGAGTCGAACGAGGCGATCAACGGCACTGAGACCGCGCAGACCCAGGGGACCGTGAGCGAGACCGGGACGGAGACGGCTCAGGAGACGAACGAGGCCGCCAATGCCGGTGAGACCGCGGGGACGCTGGGCACCGTGACTGAGACCGGGACCGAAACCATCCAGGAGTCCAATGAGGCGGCCGGCGCGGGAGAGACCGCCGGGACGCACGGCACCGTGACCGAAACCGGGACGGAGACGGTCCAGGAGTCCAACGAAGCGGCGGGCGCGGGTGAGACCGCCGGGACGCAGGGCACCGTGACCGAGACCGGGACCGAAACGACCCAGGAGACGAATGAAGCTGCTGGGGCAGCAACCGCAAGCGTTGCCGGTGGAGGCGGGGCGGGCGCCGGTGCGGGCGCCGGTGCGGGCACTCTGGCGAACACAGGTGGCGCGCCTCTCGGCGCTGAGGCCTTGCTCGGAGCACTGCTCGCCGCTCTAGGAGCTGCCCTACTGAGGCCTCGGGAAATTCTCAAGCGGCTGTTCCGGTAGCGAAGGTAGATCGACCACCGCCGGGCTTCGGCCCGGCGGTTTCTTTTTGCGTTCCTTTAGGGCAAACGAGTCATTTACGCTATAAGCTTTCCTATATAGATCGTTGACACCCAGCATTGAAAGGGCTACCCTTACAACCAAGCAGAAGCTCGACAAAAACGAACGACTGTTTCACAATCTGTGATCAGGCGGCGACAATTACGGGTCGTGGGAGGGAACAATAGTGACTACATCTCTGGCGTCGGCTAGGAACTCGGCGTATGTCGCCGATGAGTCCGAGGATCTGATTTCGAAGTCCACCTGGCCACTGAAGCTTTCTGGGTTGGTCTTCGCGGGGCTACTCGTCATCGGGCGTTCGGCGAGCTATGGCAACGTCACCTGGACGCCGGCCTATCACGCCGCCAGCACCCCGTTGATTGTCCAGCTGGCGGGATCGCAGAAGCCAGCCCCCGTGGTGCCCAAACTCGGGAGTATCGACGGCCTTATGAATAAGGCTTCCACGGCCAACGAGGTCATCGCCTTCCATCCGGGCAACAGTGGCGATGGCGGCGAAGGCAACGGCAGCGGCGCGAGCAGCAAGCACAGCCAGAACGATCACGACAGTGACGCCCAGGGGTCGGGAAATACCGCGGCGGGTAGCGGCAACGGCAGCACCAACGGCGCGGCGACGGTCACCGAGACGTCGACCTCCGCCGGGGGCGGCAGCGGCCACGGCAGCACCAACGGCGCGGCGACGGTCACCGAGACATCGACCTCCGCCGGGGCTGGGAGCGGCAACGGCAGCACCAACGGCGCGGCGACGGCCACCGAGACGTCGACCTCCGCCGGGGCCGGCAGCGGCAACGGCAGCACCAATGGCGCGGCGACCGTCACCGAGACCTCGACCTCGGCCGCGGCCGGTAGTGGCAACGGCTCGGCGGCGGGCTCGGCGGCGGGGGCCAGCAACACCAGTGCGGCGCAGGGCAGTGGCAACGGCAGCACCAACGGCGCGGCGACGGTCACCGAGACCTCGACCTCCGCCGGGGGCGGCAGCGGCAACGGCTCGGCGGCGGGCTCGGCGGCCGGCGCCAGCAACACGAGCGCAGCCCAGGGTAGCGGCAACGGCAGCACCAATGGCGCGGCGACGGTTACCGAGACCTCGACCTCCGCAGCGGCCGGCAGTGGCGGCAGCGCCAACGGCGCGGCAACGGTAACCGAGACATCGACGTCGGCTGGTGGCGCTGCTGGTGGCACCGTGACCGAGACGACTGGATCCGTTGGCGGCGGGGGTGCCGGCGCTGGTGGAACCGCGGTCGAGACTACAACCGAGGTCGCTGGTACGACCTCCGGTGGAGGGGCGACCTCCGGCGCCGGGGCACAGGCCGGGACGCTTGCGAACACCGGCCAGGCGCTAAGCCAGCAGGCCAGCAGGACGCCACTCGCACTGGATGGGCTTGTCATCGGGCTGCTCGGGCTGGTCGCGGCGGCCTGGTTGAAGCGGCGCGAACTCTTCGGTCGTTGGCTTCGGTAAAAGCGACATGGAAAGCCGCCGGGCCCGTCTGAAGCCCGGCGGCTTTTCTTCGCGGAGCGCCAAGAGAAGGATGTCCTAAGCTGGCCTTGAACTGATGAGCGTCAGTTACTCCACGATTAAGGCGGTCTCGGAGCCGGAGGCGATGGCGACCCTCCTGGCGGAACAAGTTTTCGCGCCGGTCTTACCCTCGGTGCAGGTTAGGAAGGTTAGGACCAAGCAAGGCCGGCGCTTCGAAGCGCCAAAGGTGCTCTGGAATGCTTATGAGGCCGAGCTGGAAATGCCTGGCGGCGTTGAAGCGCGTGCGTTCTTTTGGACGAAGGCTTTTTTCGCAGACGAGGATTGCCAGGCCTACAAATCCCGACTTCAGCGGCTGTTGGAGAGCCAGAACGGAAATCCGTTGGATCCCCACGGATATGCACGTTTCTTCCCGGACCTGAATCTGTTCCTGTTCTTTTTCCCCACGGATCCGGTTTTCCCGAGGTTAGGGAAAGTCTCGACCCCTGCCTCCGTCGAACCGCTCCTGATCGAGCACTTCAAAAAGATGCGACCCGATGCCGAGATCCGGTCAATCGCCAGCACGCGGGTCAAATATTTGCCTGAAATCTCGTGCATCCTTCGCTACGAAGCGAACATTGGAGAGGACGCGCCACTCACGATCTACGGTAAGGTCCAGCACAGCCGCCGCGGTGCCATGACATTTGACGTGATGAGTGCGCTGTGGGCGTTGCCAGCTCGAGCCAATGGTGACCTGGTTATGGCCGAGCCCCTCGCCTACTACCCGAACGATGCTCTGTTGTTGCAATCCGCGCTGCCCGGCGAGGAAGTGAAGGGCGACCGCCACTCGGAGATCTTCCTCAACCAGTGTGAGGTCGCGGGTCGGATGATCGGCCATATCCATGCGTCCGGTATCCAGGTCGGAGAACCTCACACGGCCGACGTCGAGATCGATCGCATCTACAGGCGCCTCGAGGAATTCAAGCTTTCGGCTCCGCGCGTTTATATGTTGCTGCGCGATCTCTTGAAGCAGATCAGCGCGAGAGAACAGCGCTTGCCTCGGGAGGCACCAGTCCCCTCCCACGGCGACTACAAATACAACCAGTTCCTCTGGGACGGTCGGAGCTACGGGATGATCGACGTCGAGTATTTCGTTCAGGCGGAGCCAAGCTTCGACCTCGGAAAATATTGCGGCCACCTGTGGCCCGCATCGCCGAAAGACTGGTCTGACACCGCCCAGGCCAAGGAAGCGCGAAAGATATTCCTGGACGCGTACCTGGCCGTGCGGCCGGACTACGACGGCCGTCGCTTCAGCATCTACGAAGCCCTCTCTCTCGCTACGCGTGCCCTGGTCGTCACCTGGTCTCAAGGCCGGAACGCGCCGTACATGGCCGAAACACTAACCGCGCTGGGGTACGAGCAGCTCAAGACCAGCTGGGGCGAGTAGCCACTCTCAGATCGGATTGGCCTTGCTAGCATGAATCCGCGTCCTGCCCCCATCGTCTAGCGGCTAGGACACGGCCCTTTCAAGGCCGGAACGGCGGTTCGATTCCGCCTGGGGGTACCATACGCGGCGAGCCGACCTCCAGAGGAGAATCGCGATCGCGGCCGCGAGCGCGAGCAGGAGCCCCCGAAGTGGCCAGCCCGTGCTCCACGATGGGTCCACCGTGCCCTGCATGACAAGCGTGACCTGCCGGGTTAGCGGCGCAAAGCGGACGTCGAAGTCCATCGCCGTGGAGGCGGCCGCGTCGACGAACCAGGAGCAGAGACAGGTTGAGCCGGCCGCGTCGTGCAACCCGAGGGTCGACACCACCAGCGGCGCCGTCGTCGGCCAGACGATCGTGTTGTAGGGAACCAGCTGACCCAGCAGTTCCACGCCGATCCCGACCGCGGCAAGCGCGACCGCGCCGATGCGTATCCAGCGTCGGGCGGGAAGGCAGATGAGCGGAACCAGCAGCACGGGCAGCAAGGGCAACAGATATCGCGGTCCCCATTCCCGCCCGTCCCAGGAGCTCCAGCGAGCGTAGAAGAGCAGGCGCAGCGCCAGCAGACTCAGCAGGAGCAGTGCCTCCGGTTTCGCTTGCCGGTAAAACCCGCGCAGCGATACAGCGGACGCCAGGAGGACCGGCACGTAAATGATGAGGCCGGCGCCCGGACTGAGGAGCAATCCGTAGAGCCCGGTCCACAGCGGCGTCGTGAAGCTTCCCTCGAGCGCATTCTTGGTGGTGATCGTGAACACGTTGCCGTAGCGAAGCCAGTCATACCAGAGGTTGGCCGCGAGAACCGCGGTCAACGGTGCGCCGAAGGTGAGGAGTCCCGCAGCGATGGGGCTCGACCGCCTGGCCCGCACGACCTGGTACACCGCGTAGAGCGTGAGCGGCACCCCGACCAGCAGCACGGAGTCCCACCGAGCGAGCAAGGTCACGGCGGTTGCCGCCCCGGCGGCAAGGAGCCAGCGGCGGCGCGCATCACGCTGGTAGACGCGGAGCCAGTAGAACGCGGCGGTGATGCCGAGCGCGACCAACGGTTCACTAAAGATGGTCGTGCTGTAGTGCCAGGCCAGGGTGCCGAAGGCGAAGATGAGCACGATGGCCACCGCTCGCGAGGGGGACGCGCCCAGCTCGCGCAGCAGGCGGAAGAGCGCCCAGGCGGTCAGCGCGGTGACCAGCGGACCGTAAAGGACGATCAGCCGGCTTCCGTCGCCGGTCAGCAACGAACTGAGTCCGTAGAAGGGCAGCAGAAGCAGCGAGACGCCGAGCCCAAAGTAGGCATATGGCTCGTTTGCGTGCCAGGCGGGGTCCTGGACTTGGAAGGAGTGCCGCAGGGCCAGGCTCTCGGTAACCTTGTACATCATCTGGCCGTCGTAGCCGAAGTCGGTCCGCAGGGCGAGCAGACCGACAGCGAGCACGAGGGCGAAGAGGCCAAGTTCCAGCCGGCCGTCTGTCGGCTCCCTTTTCCGATCGCGAATTTCCATTGGCAGGCTCTCGAATGACGCAGGGCAACGGGTGCCCCTGCGACGGCTCTCCGGCACCGAATCAGAGCATCCGAATCGGCAAGGTTGACCGACCTTGACAAAATGTTGTGTATACGATACAGTTCGTACTGCAATGCCTGCCGAACGTACCGAGCGGCTTACGAGTAGCCAGGGGGCAGTGCACAACCGCCTGTCCGTCTTACGAGCGGAGCGGGACTGGTCGCGGCAGCGGCTGGCCGATGCGCTCGGCCTGCACCATCAGACGGTCGGCTACCTCGAAAGGGGTGATTACAACCCGAGCCTCGAGTTGGCCCTCCGGATCGCCGAGCTGTTCGCGCTACCCGTGGAGGCAATTTTTTCGCTTCGTCCGTTCAAGCCATTGAGCGAGGAAGTCTACGGGCGCACCGCGCAGGAGGAGAGATAGCGATGACGGCCAGCCAGTCGGTCGACCGGCCAGGTGGGAGTTGGAAGCGGCTGGAAACCCGAGCCTGGCGGCGGAGGCTGATCGTTGCGATGTACGCGGGCTACGCGGCGCTCGCTGCGGAAATCCTCGTGCACGAGCACTTCGGTCGCCCGTGGCCGTCCGGGCTGCGGCTACCGGCAGAATTGGTTTTCGGGTTGACAGTGCTCGTGATCACGTTCAGCTGGGTGTGGGTGCTGAGCGCGGCGGTCCGCTACGGCTTCGGGCCGGCGCGGCGCCGAGTCACCACAGTCGCCCAGATGCGTGAGCTGAAGGCGCAGGGATACTCGGCCAAAGAGGTGATGGCCACGATGGTGCTTCCGCCCGACGAGAGGCAACAGGCGGTTCGTCATCGGGCGCAGGCCACCGCCTTTCCGATTTCAGCCGTCATCGTGATCGGTGGCGCGATGTACGCGGTGCTGGCCATCCAAGTCCTACCGGGCCTGTGGCTGCCCCATAGCCCAGCGGAAATCTGGGCGATCGTCACCGCGCTGATCCTGATGTACTCGACTCTTCCTCCGGCAATTCTTGCCTGGACCGAACCGGACGCAGCCGTCGCCGATCACTAACCGACTCCGGCTGACCTGGCGATCGGTCCGTTTAGGTTTTCGCTAAAGGTGGTAGAATTCCACGCGACCCCCCAAATTCGGGGCCACCCGCTCTCGGTTCTCCTCCCCGTCACAGTACGGTGTCCTGTAGACCGCGGTCATCAAAAAGAAAGGTAGAGGGGACCGAGGAGTACCCTCTTGACCACGACGTTTGCTGACCTGGGCGTAAATGCCCGCCTACTGACCGCACTTTCCCGCAACTCGATCGATAGCCCCGTCCCCGTTCAGGTAGAGGCCATCCCCCCCATGCTGGCCGCCCGTGATGTCGTCATCCAGGCCCCCACAGGCTCTGGCAAGACGCTTGCTTACATGCTGCCGCTCGTCGAGCGGCTGTACGCCGTCAGCGGCCCCGGGCCGCGCGCCCTGGTCGTGACCCCCACCCGGGAACTCGCCATCCAGGTGGACAGTGTCTTCCAGTCGCTCAAAACCGGCCAGAAGTCGGCGCTGATCTACGGTGGCGTCGGCTACGGTACCCAGGAGCTGGCGCTGCGCCAAGGTGTTGACGTCGTCATCGGCACCCCCGGCCGCATCCTCGACATGGTCTCGCGGCGCCGCCTGGCCTTGAGCCGGGTGCAGCTGCTCGTCCTCGACGAAGGCGACGAGATGCTCGATGCCGGCTTCGCACCGGACGTCGAG
>DATBYU010000137.1:0-5377 GCA_036513555.1 Candidatus Dormiibacterota bacterium
CGCTTGTTCGATCCGCCGGGTATAGGCGTCCACCAGCTCGAGCGGGGACACCGTTCGCTGGCGCAGGGACCGCGCGATCTCGACCAGCGGGGCTTCGGTCAGCGCCTCAACCGCCGGCATCCCAATCCTCAAGCGCCATCGTCGCTCTCAGTTCTTCGACCAGCCCCAGGTACCGCTTCCAGGCTGGCAGCAGATCGGCTACCTCCTGGGCGGTCAGCCGAAGGCCGGCGGCTCGCCCAGCGGCGGCCAGCTGTTCCCTCTCCGTCACCGGCACAGTATGCAATCCGTGGCCGCTCGCCGGTGATCGGCTCCATCATTACTTGCGAGTGCGAAATGGTTTGACAAGAGTGATTCGTCCGCCCTAAGCTGCCACTGCCGCTTACCGGCTCTTGGGGAGGCGCAGGGTGGCGGTGGCGCTGCCGTTCATCCAATTTTTATTGCTGAGGAGCCCGAAACAATGCTGCTTGTGGAAGTCCGCCGCCTCGACATTGCCCCCAACACCGACCAGTTCTGGACCATCGTTTCTCGCATCAACGGCCCTGAGTTCATGGGCGTTCTCTACCGGGCGCGCGAGGCGATCTTCGACAGCGCCGGGATCAGCTTCACGCTCGACCTCCTGAACAAGTTCCTCCAGTTCGACGTGACCAAGAGCTGGTCGGCGTCCGACGAGGGAGAGCTCTTCATGGGATCGGCGCCCGTGGTCGGCTGGCTGCGCGTCCGGCGCCCCGGATCCGCGACACTACGCGAACTGCGCTCGGACGACGTGCACTTCATGGAGCTCGAGCACGCCGCCAAGCCGGCGTTCATCGAAGTCGGCATGGCCTACCGTGCCGGGACCGAGAAAATCCGGACCGACTTCCTCAAGCGGGTTCGCACCGCCGCCCAGGAGGCGCTTGGCCAGGAAGTCGGCACGCCGTCGTCGTGGCCGGTGCTCGCACCAGTGGGCAGCCACAACTTCGATGCCATCCGTAAGTCCCGCCAGTCCATCAACGAGGCGACCGTCGAAGAGAACCAGGCCATGGCCGCCTTCACCACCCCCGAGATCCGGGCGCTCATCCGCGATCTCGAGCGCGTGGGATCGCTGACCGTCTCGGACCTGCCGAAAGTGCTCGGCGAGGCTCAGGGAACCGCGGTCGCCGGGCGGCTCGGCGAGCTCCGCCAACTTGGCCTGATCCAGTCCGAGTACGTGATCGTGTGCTCGCGCACCGGCAACGCGGTGCTCCGCACGGACGATCCCAACAAGCTGCAGAAGATGGCGCCGGACTGGATGAAGTGCGCCTGCGGCCGGCCGCTCAACGAAGAACGCGTCGACCAGGTCATCATGCCGACCGAGCGCGCGACCGCCCTCAACGACAAGGGTCGCTGGATGACAACCCTCGCGACCGCGATCCTCCCCAAGCTCGGCATCAGCCGCGAGCAGGTCATCATCGAAGCCAGCCCGCAGGGCACCGACATCGTGCTCGACCTCAGCGGCGACCTCGTGCTGGTCCAGCTCAAGGATCGCGAGTTCAACCTGGCGGACGCCTACGCGTTCAACGCCAAGGTTTCGCGGATCAAGGCGGCCGAAGGCGTGATCGTCAGCAATGAAGGTCTATCGGGCGATGCCAAGAAGCTGGTCCAGGAAGAGCTCGGTCCACAACGGGCACGGATCACGGATCCCTTCCGCATCTCGTTCGTGGAAGGCGTCCAGGGTCTCGAACATGAGCTCGGCAGAGTCGTGGAGCGACGTCGCCGCCAGTACTTCCTACGGGCGCTCGGCGACCTGGCGACCATCCAGGGGCTCAATATCGGGCAGCTGGCCCTGGCGAAAGTGGAAGCCGGCGGCCGAGCTGGCAAAGAGATCACCGTTGCCCCCGAGGCCGTTCCTGCCGAAGCTTAGTTAACGTCGACTTTGGGTTCGCGTGGGAAAAACTGAAACGACCGCGCGTACTGTAAGAGCATGCGAACCCTCAGTCTCGTTATTGGCGGAATAGCGATCCTGGCCGGCGCCGTCTGGATCCTGCAAGGGTCGGGCGTGCTACCGGGCAGTTTCATGACGGGCCAGCGGATGTGGCTCATCATCGGCGTCATCGTCGGGATCGTTGGATTGGCGCTCGCCTACAACGGCATCCGCAGGCCCGTCAAGCCCTAACCGCGTGCCCGGTCACCGCCCGCTGATCACCGGTGTCGGGGCCGGGGTGCTGGCCCTGGGGGCCGATTACCTCGCCCATGCGCTCTTTGCCGTGCCGTTGCTCCCGGAGCAGGCCGGCTTCTTGCTGCTGAAGGTGCTGCCCCTGTCTGCGTTCGAGAGCATGCTCAAGGCGCTGGGCGTGGTCGCTCGGCCGCTGTTGCTGCTGGCGGCGACGGTCGTGATCATTGCCATTTATGGCGCGGCGACCCTGCTGTCCGCCCGGCTCTTCCCACGCGTTTACGTGCCGATCGTCACCGGCCTCGCCGCGCTGGTCAGCACCATCGTTGCGATCCTGGCCTTCTCGCCCGGCGATTCGACGATTGGCGTCGCGGTCGAGGTGGTGCTGCTCGCGGTCACCGTCCCGCTGGTCGATCGCATCCTTGATTCGCTCGCGTCAGCCGGCACGGTCAACGAAGACCGCCGCATCTTGCTGCGCAACCTCTTTTATGGCGCGGTCGGGATCGCCGTTCTTGGCATCGGGTACGCGAACGTGCGCCGGTTCACGACGGCGCTCGCCATCACCGAGGGGAACCGCGCCGCCAGTGAGGTCACCGATGTCAACGACTTCTACGTGGTCTCCAAGAACATTGCCGGCGACCCGGTGGTCAATGCGTCGACCTGGCGCCTCAATCTCCCAACCCGATCGCTGACCTATGCGGAGCTGCTAGCAGTCCCGTCGCAACAGCAGGAACTGACGCTCGAATGCATCAGCAACGATGTGGGTGGGACGCTGATCAGCAACGGAATCTGGAAAGGCCCGCGCGTTACGGACGTGCTCGCACTGACCACCGTGCCATCGGACGCGGTCTGGATGCTGATGGAAAGCGCCGACGGCTACACGGAAAGTTTTCACTTGCGCGAGCTGACCCCGGACCATCTGCTCGCGACGCATCTCAATGGAGCTCCGCTTACCCCGCAGCACGGCTTTCCAGCCCGCTTCCTCTTTCCGGGCCACTACGGGATGAAGCAGCCCAAATGGGTGACGCGGATCCGCTTTTCCGCCAGCGACCAGCCCGGTTACTGGGAGAACAACGGCTGGGACGAGCTTGCGATCGTGAAGACGATGTCCCGCATCGATCGGCCCGCGGATGGCATCGCGCTCGCCGCGGGGTCGATCCAGTTCGGCGGCATTGCCTTCGCCGGCTCGCGCCGGATCAGTGCCGTTGAGCTGAGCTGGGACAACGGCCGTTCCTGGCAAGCGGCCGAGCTTCACGCCGAGTTCGCTCCCAACGCCTGGCGCTTCTGGCAGCTGACCGCAAGCCTGGCGGCGGGACATTACAAGGTCAGCGTGCGGGCCCGCGATGGTGAGGGGACGCTACAAACGTCGAAGACTGCCGGCACGCTTCCAAACGGCGCTGATGGCTATCACAGCATTACGCTCGATCTCGCGTAGCCGGTCTCAGCCGCCTCTCAGGACCGTTTCAGCCAGGTTCGCGAGCCGGCCTCTACCGTAAGGTTCGAGGGCGCTGGAAAGACATGAACCGCCACGTTGTACCAAACAGGGAGAGGAAGATGTCCTCGATCGCGACGCTGAGGTGGGCGTCGACGTTGGGCACGCTGCTGCTGGCATTGCTCGCTGGCGGCGTGGTTGCCACCTCCCCCAAACCCTCGCAGGCACCGCTGCATCCCTCGGTCACGCTGCTGCCGAACGATGCCACGGTCCAGAGTAAGAGCTATGTCTCGTGAACTCGCGTCCCGACGCTTCAGTGCCCTGGGCTCGACCTGCGAATTGCTGGCTCTCGGCGTGGGGCAGGCAGCGCTCGAGCGATGCGAGGAGCGGGTGCGCGAGGAAGAGGCGCGTTTCACCCGATTCGTCAAGGACAGCGAGCTCGCGCGGCTGAACGCGGGCGACGGCCGATACGTTCCTGTCACCCCGGAGATGTTCGCCATGCTCGAGGCTGCGCTCTGGGCATTTCAGGAGAGTGGGGGACTGGTCAACGCCGCCATCCTTCCCGCGCTGACGGCGGCCGGCTACGACCGCCCGTTCCGTCAGGGCCTCACGCATCCCGGATCAAGCGAGCCGATGTACGTTCCCGGACTGCCAGAGGTGCTGATCCTCGATGGGACCACGCGGTCCATCGCCCTGGCCCCTGGGGCGGCGCTGGACCTGGGTGGGATCGCCAAGGGGGCACTCGCCGATATCCTCATCGATGAGCTCGGTGACGATGCCGTCTGCAACCTCGGCGGCGACGTCCGGGTACGTGGCAACGGACCAGACGGCGACGGCTGGCATATCGGGCTGTGCGATCACTCGGCCGTGGCGGTGCGAGACGGTGCGGTATGCACCAGCGGCACTACTCGGCGCCGATGGGGTCAGTCGATGCATCACCTGATCGATCCGAATACCGGAATGCCGGTCAAAACCGACCTGGCCGAGGTCTCCGTCATCACGGATTTCGCCTTGCGCGGCGAGGTGTACGCGAAATGCGCCATGTTGCTCGGCGCATCCGCGGGCCTCGCCTTTCTCGACTCGCGCGGCGTTCGCTACGCGGTCGTCCCGGTCGCCGGCAACGGCGATGGACTCATTCCGGCCGCCGCGTGAGCCTCGACCAGCTGCTCTGGCTGACGTCGCGCGCGGCGGCACTTACCGCATTCTTTGTCCTGGCCGCGGCATTGCTCACGGGCCAGGCGCTGCGCAGCGCGATGTTCGAAGGTGCCGTGCGCAATCGCGACCTCTCGAATCTGCACCGGTTTCTGACCGTCTGCTGGGTGCCATTCGTGGCGCTCCACGTGCTTGCGATGACGCTCGACGGCGTGGCGCGCATCGGCCCGCTCGACCTCGTGATTCCCTTTCGGGTCTCCTACGCGGCATTGCCGATCGGGCTTGGGACGATCGGCTTCGACCTGCTGCTGATCGTCGCCGTCACCGGATACCTGCGAGGTCACCTCGACCCGGCCGCCTGGCGATGGCTCCACCGCCTGTCGTACGTCATGTTCGGCGTCTTTCTGCTGCACGCCTTGCTGGCCGGCACGGACTTCGCGCGGCCCATCGTGCTTGCCCCGGCAGCCGGCGTAGTCGCCTTTATCGCGATCACCAGCCTGGCTCGCCTGATCTTCGGACGCCTGAAGACCACCGCTGGGTAGACTCGCGCTCACAACCATGGATCCATGGCGCCGGGCGATTGCCTTTATGCGTGCGGTGGACGAGCGTGCCGCCGAGCAGGTCGTTCCCTATCGCTGGGGCCGTGCGCTCATCAATCGGCGGCT
>DATBYU010000138.1:0-19711 GCA_036513555.1 Candidatus Dormiibacterota bacterium
TCTGCGCAGCCGCCGACCGATCTATCGGACCTACGACCACCAGGTGCAAGACAACACGGTGTTCGGCCCCGGCTTCGATGCCGCCCTGCTGCGCGTACCTGGAACCAACAAGGGGCTGGCAATGACGACTGACGGCAATCCATGGTACGTCGCGCTCGATCCGTATGAAGGGACCAGGGCCGCCGTCGCCGAGGCAGCCCGCAACATCGTCTGCACCGGCGCCCGCCCGATCGCGGTGACCAACTGCTTGAACTTTGGAAACCCTGAGCGGCCGGCGGTCTTCGGACAGTTGCAGGAGAGCATCCGGGGTCTCGCTGATGCCTGCCGCGCGCTGGAATTGCCGGTGGTCAGCGGCAACGTCAGCCTCTACAACGAGACCAGTGAACGGAACATCCCGCCGACGCCGGTGATCGGCATGGTCGGCTTGCTCGACGACCTGTCCCTCCGATGCCCATCTGGATTCCAGGAGGACGGCGACCTCGTCTTCTTGCTGGGTGAAACGCGCGAGGAGCTCGCCGGAAGTGAGTATTTGCGGCTGCTAGGCGCCCCAGCTGAAGGCCGCCCCCCGGTCGTGAATCTCGAGATGGAGCGTCGCCTGCAGGCCGCAATGCTCGATTCCATCGGCCGTGGGGTGATACGCTGCGCCCACGATGTCTCCGACGGAGGCCTGCTGATCGCGCTGGCAGAAAGTGCCCTCTACGGTGGACACGGGCTGCGGTGCCCGGGCATCGTCGGCTCAGTCAGCCGCGAGGCCTTTTATTTCGGCGAGTCACAGGGGCGGGTGATCGTGAGCGTCGCCCCACGGCGCGTCCCCGAGCTGCAGAAGCTGATGGCGAAGCATCACATCCCCCTCTACGCCGTCGGCGTCGTGGGCGGCGACGATTTTCAGGTGGGGTCGGACATCCGCGTGTCACTCGACAGCCTGCGGCAGGCGTGGGAGACGGCGTTTTGAACCGCCGCCATCTCATGGATGACGAACGGATGCACGAGGAGTGCGGGCTCTTCGGCATCGATGCCCCCGGGGAAGATGTCGCCAACCTGACCTACTTCGGGCTCTATGCCCTCCAACACCGCGGGCAGGAGAGCGCGGGGATCGCGACCAGTGACGGCCTGACCCTGCGGATGCACAAGGACATGGGCCTGGTGGCGCAGGCCTTCGACCCGGAGTCGCTCGAGCGCTTGACCGGCCACCTGGCATTGGGGCACACGCGCTACTCGACGACCGGATCGAACCGGCTGGAGAACGCGCAGCCCATCCTTGTCGAGCATCCGCAACTCGGAACCATCGCGATCGCCCACAACGGCAACCTCACCAATACGCAGGTGCTGCGCGACGATCTCGAGGAACACGGCGTTCGTTTCAAGACGTCGAGTGACACGGAGGTGCTCGCCGAGCTGGTCGCGCACACCAGTGGCGTCGACATCGTGTCCGTTTTGCGCCGGGCGCTGCCCCGATTGCAGGGCGCCTATTGCCTTCTGTTCCTCACCAACGACGCGCTGGTCGGGGTCCGCGACCCGCTGGGGATTCGTCCGCTGTGCCTCGGACGCTTGCCGGACGGCGGTGCCATCATCACCTCGGAGACCTGCGCGCTCGACACCGTGGGCGCCGAGTTTGTTCGCGAGATCGAGCCGGGCGAGGCGGTCATTCTCGGGCACGGCGAGCCCGTCGCGGAGCAACTGCTGGTGTCGCCGCGCAAGGCGATGTGCATGTTCGAGTTCATCTATTTCGCGCGCCCGGACTCCCACCTGCAGGGGCAGTCGCTGTACGAGGCGCGTCGCAACATGGGCCGCGAACTGGCCCGGGAGGCGCCCGCTGACGCCGACATCGTCATCTCACTTCCCGACTCGGGCACGCCGGCCGCGGTTGGTTTCGCGGAGGCGAGCGGCATTCCCTACAGCGAAGGCTTGATCAAGAGCCGCTACATCACCCGCACCTTTATCCAGCCCAACGAGCGGCTGCGCAACGTCGGCATCAAGCTGAAGTTCAATCCCTTGAAGGAGATCCTGCAGGGGAAGCGCGTGGTGTTGGTCGACGACTCGATCGTGCGCGGCACCACCAGCCGGAAGATCGTGGAGGAATTGCGCCGGGCGGGGACGAAGGAAGTGCATTTTCGCGTGAGCAGCCCGCCGATCCAGTGGCCCTGTTTCATGGGCATCGACATTGCCAGCCGCTCGGAGCTGATCGCCTCCGGTCGGAGCGTGGATGAGGTCGAGCACCTGATCGGGGCCGACTCGTTGAAATACCTGAGCAAGGCCGGGCTCTTCCGCGCGGTAAAAAACGTCAGCGGCTTCTGCATGGCCTGCTTCGACGGTGATTACCCGGTGCCGGTGCCGGTACAGCTCGAGATGGACAAGCTGGCGCTGGAGACGGTCGCCCGTTGACGACGTACCGCGATTCGGGTGTCGACATCGACGCCGGCAATCGCGCCGTGGAGTTGATCCGGCCGCTGGCGGCGGCCACCCAGGGCCCGCAGGTGCTGGCCGGGGTCGGTCCGTTCAGCGGGCTCTTTGCGCTGGACACGACTCGCTACCGCGAGCCGGTGCTGGTGGCGAGTACTGACGGTGTCGGCACCAAGGTCCTACTGGCGAGCGGTGCGGGTCGTCACGCCCAGATTGGTGCCGACCTGGTCAACCACTGCGTGAACGATGTCCTGACGGCGGGCGCTGAGCCGCTGTTCTTCCTCGACTACGTCGCGACCGGTGTCCTCGATCCCCCGGTTGTCGCCGAGCTCGTCTCCGGCATGGCGGATGCGTGCCGGCAGGTGAACTGCGCGCTGCTCGGCGGCGAAACCGCGGAGATGCCGGGTGTCTATCAGCCAACCACCTACGACATTGCCGGTTTCATGGTCGGTGTCTGCGAGCGCGGCGCGATCATCGACGGCACGTCGATCCGTGAAGGCGATGCGTTGCTGGCGCTACCCTCGACCGGCCTCCACACCAACGGCTACAGCCTGGCCCGCCGGGTGATCCCGCGCCAGGCGCTGGGCCAGACGATCCCCGGCAACGGTCACACCGTCCTCGACGCGTTGCTGGCGCCACACCGCGCTTATCTCGAGCCGGTGCGACGGCTTCGGGAAGCGGTCGAGATCAAGGGATTGGCCCACATCACCGGCGGCGGTGTGGTCGGCAATCTCCCGCGTATCCTCCCGGTTGGCCTTGGGGCCCGGATTCAGCGTGGCACGTGGCCAGAGCCCGCCATCTTCTCCTACCTCGCGCCCTTTACTCCCGACGAGGAGATGTGGCGAACTTTCAATATGGGAATCGGGATGATCGTCGTGGTCGACGAGGCCAGTGCCGCGACCGCGCTGCGCCTGCTCCCGGGAGAGATCTTCGTGGTCGGCGATATCGTGGCGTCCGAGCGGCGACGTGTCCAGATCCTAGAGTGAGCCGGCTTCGGGTTGGCGTCCTGGTCTCCGGCCGGGGCAGCAACCTCCAGGCCCTGATCGAAGCGGGGAAGGATCCCATGTATCCGGCGCGGGTTGTGATGGTCTGCGCCAACCGGGACTGCGCGGCACTCGAGCTGGCAAAGAAGGCGGGCGTATCGCGCGAGGTGTTTCGGCTCGCCAACTTCGCCGACCGAAAGGCGCGTGACCTCGCCATGGCCAAGACGCTTCGAACGCACGACGTGGAATTGGTGGTCTGCGCCGGATACGACGCCATCCTGGAGCGTGCCTTCACCCGCCAATTCGAAGGTCGGATCATCAATATCCATCCCTCCCTGCTTCCCGATTTCGCGGGGACCATGGACGCGGTGGCCATGGCCCTGCAAAGCGGCGTCAAGGAAACCGGCTGCACCGTGCACCTCGTGACCGACGATGTGGACCAGGGTCCGATCCTCGCCCAGCGGCGCGTCGAGGTCCATCCCGACGACACGGTCGAGAGTCTGCGCGAACGGATCCAGGCCGAGGAGCATGCGTTGCTGCCGGTGGTCGTCAAGCGCCTGGCCGGCCAACCTCTGCCGCTGGCGCCGTGAACGCGCTTCTCAGCGTCTCCGATAAAACCGGCCTGGTCGATTTCGCTCGCGGGCTCAACGACCTCGGTGCCACGATGTACGCCACCGGCGGCACCGAGCGTGCCCTGCGTGATTCCGGCATTCCGGTGCACGCCCTGCAGGAACTCACCGGGTTCCCGGAGATGCTCGATGGACGGGTCAAGACCCTGCATCCGAACGTCCACGCCGGCATCCTGGCGCGCCGCGATGAGCCACGGCACCTGCAGGAACTTGCCGATCGGGAGCTGAAGCTGATCGACCTGGTCGTCGTCAACCTCTACCCGTTCGTGGAGACCGTCTCGGCCGGCGCCGGCCAGGCCGAAGCCATCGAATCGATCGACATCGGGGGGGTGACATTGCTGCGAGCTGCGGCCAAGAATCACGATCATGTGCTGCCGGTGGTGCGACCCAGCGACTACCCCGTCGTCCTCCAGGCGCTCAAGGATCCGGCAGGCATCCCGGCATCGTTGCGACGCCACCTGGCCGCAGTGGCGTTCGCTCATACCGCCGCCTACGATGCGGCCATTGGCGAGCATCTTCGGGAGCCTCACGTGCAGAAAACGCTGCCCGAGGACTTCACCTTGGGGGGCCGCAAAGTCCGCGACCTGCGCTACGGCGAGAATCCGCACCAGTCGGCGGCGCTTTATCGGACGGTCGACGGTGGCGGGATTGCCGGTGCAAAGCAGTGGCAGGGACTCGAGCTCTCCTACAACAACCTCCTCGATGCCCAGGCGGCCTGGTCGCTGGTGGGCGATTTCTCGACCATCGCGGTCGCCATCATCAAGCACGCCAACCCCTGTGGGGTCGCGGTCGGGAACGATCCGGTAGATGCCTTCGATCGGGCGCTGGCCAGCGACCGCCGGTCGGCCTTCGGTGGCATCGTCGCCTTGAATCGGCCGGTCAATGCGGCCGTTGCCACGAACCTGGTTGAGATCTTCCTCGAGGTCGTGGTCGCGCCGTCGTTCGATGAGGCGGCGCTCGAGATCTTCAAGGCGAAGCCGAAACTGCGCGTGCTGCAGCCGGGGCCGGGGTCATCGCAGCTCGCCCTGGACATTCGCCCGATCACCGGCGGGTTCCTGATCCAGACGGCCGATCACACCGGTGACACGCTGGGCGACGCTCGGGTGGTGACGGCGACGACTCCCGATGACGCGACTATGAAAGATCTTCAGTTCGCCTGGACGGTGGCCAAGCACGTGCGGTCGAATGCCATCGTGCTGGCGCACCAGGGAGCAACCGTCGGCGTTGGCGCCGGCCAGATGAACCGCGTCGAGGCGGTCGAGCTTGCCGTGCACCGCGCTGGCCCGCGCGCAGCGGGATCGGTGCTCGCCAGCGATGGCTTCTTCCCCTACCCGGACGGCGTCGAGGTGGCAGCGCGGGCGGGCGTGCGTGCGATCGTGCAACCCGGCGGGTCAGTGAAGGATAGTGAGGCCATCGCGGCAGCGGATGCCGCCGGCGTCGCTATGGTGTTCACCGGGGAGCGCCACTTCAAGCACTGAGCGCTGACGTTGGTCGGTCGCCCGGGCGTCCCGGGCTTTGGGGGCTGGTCGGGCTCTCGGGACTGTCGGGGGAATCGGGTGAGTCCGGGCTGCCTGGGCTTCCGGGACTCTCGTCATCGTCACCGCTCGCGGGTTGGTCCATTCCAATGCGCTCCATTGACCCGATCCTACAGGTCACTCGGCTGGCGACCGGCTGCTATTGTTGTAGACGGTCTTCGGGGCAGGGGTGTAACTCCCTGATCGGCGGTAAAGCCCGCGAGCGCCCTACGGCGCATGACCCGGTGAAGGCGTAAGCCCACTCCGGGGCCGACCGTACAGTCGGGATGAAAGAGGACCCTCGGCGCGCATCCGCTATGCGCCCGGTTGCTGCCCCGGCGGCCAAAGGAGTAATGACGATGGCCGTCCCGACGATCAGGTCCCAACCGGCAGCGCAGGCCCGACGGGTCGGTCTTGTCGACCGCTTCTCGGTGGTGCTGATCGCCGTTGCGGCGACGATGTGGGCCTCCGATACATACTTCCGGGCGCAGCTGATCGGCCATTTGAAGCCGGCGCAGATTGTGGTCATCGAGGATGCGCTGGTTAGCCTCTTCCTCCTCGCCTTCCTCCTTCGCGGCATTCCCGAATTGCGTCGGCTGGACAGGCGTGGTTGGATCGCCATCGTCCTGATTGCTGTCGGGCCCCAGGCGGTCGCCACAATCTTATTTACGCAGTCGTTCTCGTACGGCCACTACGCGGAGACCTTCGTGCTCCAGCAAACACAGCCGGTGATCGCGATCGTGCTGGCGTGGCTGATCCTTGGGGAACGGCGGCGTCCCTGGTTCTGGCCCACCGCGGCGCTGGCCATCGTCGGCGTCTACATGGTGGTCTTCGCGCAAAATCTCACCGCTCCGTTTTCCGATCTGCAACATGGTCGGCTGGAGGCCGGCCTCTACGCGCTGGGCGCAGCGGCGTTGTGGGCCAGTGGCACCGTCCTCGGCCGTTTCGTCCTGGGCAAGCTGAGCTTCACAACAACGACCGCACTGCGATTCACACTCGCGCTGCCCGTCCTTCTACTCATCGTCCTGCTCCAATATGGGGGATCAGCCTTCGCGCATTACCAATCGTCAGACGTGCTCCCCTTCCTGGGGATAGCGTTGATTCCCGGTTTCCTCGCGCTTCTCCTCTATTACCGCGCGCTGCGCAGTACGCCGGCGACCCTGGCGACCATCGCAGAGATGGCCTATCCGGTGGCGGCGACCTTCATCGCCTCCGCACCGCCCCCGTACGGCTTCAACCAGCCTCTCTACCTGCCGCAGTTCATTGGCACTGCCCTCCTGATCGCGGTGATCTTCATCCTGAACTACACCAAGGAGCGCGTACCACCGGTCATCGTTGAGGAGGAGCCGGCCGCGTAAAGAGCGCAGCCGAAAGGGTTAGCGGGCCTACCCGCGGACGGCGGCAGCCACCACCTGGAGCAGCTCGAGCCCGCCGCCGGTTTCTTCCCGGGCGACCAGCCGGCGACCGACGCGATCGGCCGTACGATGGCTCGGAAAATGCGGCGGCTTGGGAAAAACCGTCAGCGGATGGCGAACCACCGTTTTCTCCACGCCCTCGAGCATGGCGACGTTGTGGACGAACCCGTGGCCACTCTGGATGTCCGAAGCCGTCGACGTCGGATGACCGCCCCAGGGTGTCCCGAGGGCGAAGCCGTAGGCGCCCCAGATGTTGATCCCGACCGTACCGTATCGGAGCTGGACGATGGCCCGCTCCAGCGCCTTCGCAACGCCGGGCTCGCGCAGCGTGCTGGGGTGAATGACGATGGTGGCGCTCAGGGTTCCCCATAACTGCTCGTTGGCAAAGTGAACGGCGCGGTCGAAGAACTCGAGCGTATCGGTGCTGCCCACCGTGGTCTCAGACAGGATGGAGCAAAACGGTTCCATCCGGAATGCTTCCTCGTTCGGGTCGGCGGAGTCGAGGTCGGTCAATAGAGTCCAGGGAAGCGTGCCTGGTGTGGCCATTCCGATCGTTCGCAGACTCCGCCGTCCATCCGTGAGGCGACGGTACCGCTCCTGCGCGCCGGGATAGTATGCGGCTCGCACTGGCGTGTGCTCAAACACCCGCTCCAACGCATCCAACAGCCTTTGCCGTCCATCCCACCCGCGCGCCGTGATCAACATCTTGTTGGCGTTGCAGTTGAACGAGGCGTTGTTGGTCACTCCGCCGCCGATGTTCTGCGCCTGCCAGGCCAGCTGCCGATCGCTGTATGGACCAGGCACAACGATCACGGGGGAGATATTGCCAAGCTCCGAGGTGATCGGCTTGTTGAGCAGCGGATGGTTGTCGGCCCGCCGCGCTTCGCGCTCCGGCCCAGGCGGTCCCCAGACCAGCAGGTCGTGGGTCCTGTCCGACCCGGTGATGATGACCTCGTCCACACCCGGGTGAGACGCCAGGTACGAGCCTTCCTCTGCCCCGCCGTACACGATCGCGAGGAACTTCTGGCGAACGGCTTCGGCAAACGCCTCCTCGATGAGCGGCCCAAGGTAAGCATTCACCGGGTTCATCTTCAGCAGACAGACCTTGCCTTCATTGAGCATCTTGGTCGCGACGTCAAGCGGCGGAATCGAGTTGACATTTCCGCCGCCCAGCACCAGGACGACCCTGCCCTCATGGTCGGGCTGCCGGTAGAAGCGCGCCCGATCATCCACGCTGGTGCCCGCCTGGAGATGCACCTCGCCGTGGACGCGAGGGAACAGGGTCGCGTCCACCAGGTTGGATGGGAAGACCTTGACCAGCGGTCGATCGTCGATGGTCCGGCGCACGCGGCCAATTGGGGTGGTGCCGCTCCGCTCGATCGATCGAAGAGCAGCAATCCAGAGCCGGAGATGAAGCAGGGTGATGAACGGGTGGGCGATCCACTCCTCGCCCTCGGTGGCGGTTCGGACCTCAAGCCCCTTTGCTTCACACGCCGCGCGAACGCCGCGCGCAGCGATCCGAGCGTGGCCGGCTCGCATGGATTCGGCAAGGGCGATTCGTCCAGTGATCCCGAGTCGGGCGAAGCTAGACGCGCCGGCACGGAGCTGCTCGAGGACCGCATCCAGCTCGGTACGAGGCGTCGTCGTGGGAGCTTGGGCGAGCACTGCCACGGGCGTGGTTGAACGATATCAGCGCGGCCCTACCGCGAAGACGCTTAGCTTCCGGACGCGCTGCCGCGGGTCACGACACGGACCAGGCTGGCAAGTCCCCAGCCGATCAGCAAGTAGATGACGATGGCGACTACGGACTCGGGCTCGAAGACGTTGCGGCCGTTGGCGGCCGTGTTGAAGATCCCATGGAAGGGCGCCACGAATATCTGCGTCAGGTCGTAGATGAAGGTCACGAAGCTGGCCTGGGTCGAAGCCGCCAGGAGCTTGAACGCGAAGCGAATGATCAGGAGCGCGGTGACAATTCCAGTAATGAGCCAGACCGCCTGCTCCGCTCGCAGGCTATACATCGGTCGAACGGTCGTCGTTTCGGTTGTCATGCTGTTTCCGCTTGCTGCTTGCACGTCTCCAGTGTTACGGGCGGGTGCCCCGGGTGCCTCCTGCAAATGCAGGGTGACAGAGATAAAAGTCCGACACGCAGCTGTCGCAACGCGGTGCCATAATGCGGGCGGCTTTGAAGAAGGAACGCCGGAACTGGATTCTCCCCGAGCCACTTCGGGCTCAACCAGGACTGGAGGCCTTCTCCCCGGTGTTCCGTCAGATCCTCCACGGGCGTGGAGTCGT
Source organism: Candidatus Dormiibacterota bacterium (assembly GCA_036513555.1). GTDB lineage: Bacteria > Chloroflexota > Dormibacteria > CF-121 > CF-121 > CF-13. Next base: position 9,234 of record DATBYU010000138.1, read on the forward strand.
GCGGAAGGCGCAACTGGACCCGTGGCTGCAGACCGACCTTGATAGGGCGCCCGACCCCTTTCTTCTAAAGGACATGGCGCTTGCCTGCGATCTGATCGCTGAGGCGATCACGGGCGGCCAGCGTATCGCGGTCTATGGCGACTACGACGCGGATGGCGTCACCGCCTGCGTGACGCTGGCCCGCGGTCTGCGTTCGGTCGGCGCCGACGTCATCACCTATATCCCCAACCGCTTTACGGAAGGCTACGGCCTGAATCTCGAGGCGCTCAACGACCTACACGCGCGCGGCGCGAGGCTCGTCATCACCTGCGACTGCGGGACGAACTCTGTGGAAGCGGCTGCCGGGCGGCCAAGCGGGATGCGCCTCATCGTGACCGATCACCATGAGATGGGCGCGCAGCGGCCCGCGGTCGATGCGCTCATCAATCCCAAGCAGCCGGATTGCGCCTATCCATTTGACGGACTTGCTGCCTGTGGGGTGGCGTACAAGCTCCTGGTCGCGCTCGAGCAACGGGCCTACCCGGGAAGGCTAGACGCAGCCGCGTCCCTTGACGCCGTGGCGCTGGGCACAGTCGCAGACGTGGTGCCCTTGCATGCGGAGAACCGCGCCATCGTGCGCGCCGGCCTCCGTCGGCTCAGTGAGAACCCAAGTCCCGGCTGCGCGGCGTTGCTCGCCGTCGCCGGCATCACGGCCCCGGTCACCGCGGAACACCTCGCCTTTCAGCTGGGTCCGCGCATCAATGCCGCCGGCCGGATGGAGGATGCGATGCTGGCCCTCCAGCTGTTGATGGCCGAGACCAAAGAGCTCGCCGATCCGATCGCGCAGCGGCTTCAGGACCAGAATGCCCAGCGCCAGCAGCTGACCGCGGACATCGTTCGCGAGGCGCGGGCCCAGGTTGTCGAGCTGGATAATGCGGCGGCCGTGATCGTGATGGGTGCGACCCATTGGCCGCTCGGCGTCCTCGGGCTGGCGGCCAGCAGGCTGGTCGAAGAGTTTTATCGCCCAACGTTCGTCTTCAACACCGAAGCCGACGAGTGGCGGGGATCGGCGCGGAGTATCGAAGGCTTTCACCTGGTTGACTGTCTGCAGCACTCCGCCCCGCTGCTGCATCGATTCGGCGGGCACGCGATGGCCGCGGGGCTCACGGTGCTCGCGAGTCGCTTTGGTGAACTGAAGCACAGCCTCGAGCAGTACGCGGCGACACGCCTCAATGGCGACGCCTTCTCCCGACCGATCACAATCGAGGCATCGGCGGCATTCGCGGATCTCAAGCCAAGCCTTCACCAGGAGATTCAAATGCTGGCGCCATTCGGCGTCGGGAATCGGGAGCCGTTGCTGCTCAGCCGCGAGGTCGAGGTGGTACGGGTCGAGACCTTCGGCGCCGATCGCCGTCACCTGCGCCTGCAGCTGCGTGACCGCACGGCGACGGCGGAGGCGATCGCGTTCGACAAGGCGGCGGCTGCGCCACATCTTCCGATCGGCCGGCAAATCGATATCGTCTACGCCCTGCAGTGCGAGCGCTGGGACGGGCTCGATCGAGTCCGGTTGCACCTCAAGGATCTCCGGCCCGCGGTGCAGCCGGCGCTTACCCTCGCCGGCGTGTAAATACCCAACGCCTGTCTTTACGCGAGCGCGACTCCTGTGCTACGGTAGCCGTCAGGCAGGTGCTTTGGGGAAGAGGCACCTTGTTGAGCACTCAATAGCGAGGCAAGGATGCTGGACGAGGTACGTACTCCAAGGCTGGTCATTGCGGGCACGGCGAGCAACGTTGGCAAGACCATCCTCACGGCTGGGCTGATCGCCGCCTTCAAAGGACGCGGGCTAACGGTTCAGTCGTTCAAGGTTGGTCCCGACTACATCGATCCCGCCTATCTCGCGCACGTCAGCGGCCGACCTTGTCGCAACCTGGACTCCTGGATGCTGGGCGATGGCGCGCTACGCCAGGTTCTCGCCCAGGGTGCCCTCGGTGCCGACCTGGCATTGATCGAAGGGATGATGGGGTTGTTCGACGGTCGTGGTGGAACGAGCGACGGCAGCACCGCCGCCGTTGCGCGCAGTATCAAGGCTCCGGTGGTGCTGGTCATCGATGTCGGCAGCATGGGGGAAAGCGCGGCCGCCGTTGCGCTCGGCTTCAAGAACTACGCCGAGTCCCCGAAGATCGCCGGCGTCCTGCTGAATAATGTCGGCTCCGAGGGCCACCGGCGAAGCGTGGAAGATGCCATCTGGGACACAGCCAAGCTGCCGGTCCTCGGCGCGCTGCGAACCATGCCGGCGCTCGACATTCCCCAGCGGCAACTCGGGTTGTTGCCGGTGACTGAGAACAAGGAGTGGCGCCGGATGATCGACGTGCTGTCGGAGACGATTACGCGCGACGTCGACCTCGATCTATTGCTACGCATCGCGAACAAGGCGGAGCTGGTGCCGTTGGTCCCCAAGAAGGTCTTTCTCGGCAAGCCGGATACCGGTCCGCGGGTGCGGCTCGCCGTTGCCTATGACGATGCGTTCAACTTCTATTATCCGGAGAACCTGGAGCTGCTCGAGGAGCACGGCGCCGAGATCGTGCCGTTCAGTCCGCTGGAGGACGCGCATCTGCCGCAAGACGCCGCCGGTATCTACCTCGGCGGTGGCTTTCCCGAGATCTTCGTCGAGCCATTGGCGAAGAACCGCTCGATGGCCGAGTCGATCCAGCGTGCCTACGCGAATGGGACACCGATCTACGCCGAGTGCGGCGGCTTGATGTACCTGGGGCGTTCGCTCCGCTCCGAGTCGGGGACGACCTACGAGATGGCAGGGGTGATCCCGGTGGACGTCGAGATGGACGGCGAGATTCATCGCTTCGGCTACCGGCAGTTGCTCACCCTGGAGGAGAACATCCTGTCACCGCGTGGCCAGTTCTACCGCGGGCACGAGTTCCACTGGAGTCGCATCACCGGGCACAATGGCGGCCTCAAACCGGCCTACCAGATGCAGAACGCCGAGGGCGACGTCATCGGCTACGAGGGTTTCGTGGCGCCCAACCTGCTGGCCAGTTACGTCCATCTTCACTTCGGGCAGAATCCTCTCCTGGTCGACAAGTTCGTCCAGCACTGCCGCGAGTACACGGCCGTCCACAGCGGCTCCTGATCGAGAGCCCGCGCGGGAATCGTCAGCGATAATCGTCGGGAGCTGGGTGGCTGGCCTTCCAGACCTTGGCGCCAACCACACCCAGGTTGCTGCCCGCACTACCATCCGCCGTCATGCGCGCTGCCCTGTCGAAGACCGCCATGGCCTGCTCGACCGCATCCGCCTCGCTCCGGGCCTCGAAGCGCAGGACCAATCGCACCAGCTCATCCCCGACGCCGCCTACGCGGGTTGGCTGAAGGTCAGCACGGTTGGCTTCGACCCACGCCACGCGGCGCTCCACTTTCGCTGAAACGGCAACGCCAACGCGGTAGTCGGCCATCGCGCGAGTCTATGCGCGAGACTGAAGCCACGCATCGGCAGTTCCACCTACCGTTCAGCGGTGGCGCAGAGTTTGAGCGATGCCCAGAATGGGCATCACCCGGGAAACGCAGATATGGCTACCCCTGAGTACAAGGATTACTACCAGACCCTCGGGGTCTCGCGGACGGCATCCGAGAAGGAGATCAAGTCCGCGTATCGGCGCCTGGCTCGCCAGTACCACCCCGACGTCAACAAGGACCCAAAGGCCACCGATCGGTTCAAGGTGATCAACGAAGCCTACGAGGTGTTGAGCGATCCCAAGAAGCGATCCAAGTACGACCAGATGGGCGCTGATTGGGAGCGGATCGAGCGCGAGCAAGAGTTTGCGCGCCAGTACCAAACGCAGGCCGGCGGCCAACCGGCGGGCGGCGCGGCGGGCTTCGGCGATTTCAGCGACTTCTTCAACACCTATTTCGCCGGCGAGGCGGGCGGTTTCTCGGGCTTCGGGTTCGAAGGTACTCGGGGCCGGACCGCGACGCGTGAGCGAGGCGAAGACATCGAGCATCCCTTTGAGATCACGTTGGAGGAAGCCGCGCGCGGTGGCGAACGGACGATTCAGACCGAGGTCCCGGAAACCTGTCCCACCTGTGGGGGCTCGGGCTTTGTCGCCGAGCGGCGCAAGGTCGGCAACCGCACCGTCATGGAAAGCGTGACCTGCCCGACGTGCGGGGGCGCCGGGGTGCGCGCGACCCGACGCCAGATTCAGGTCAAGATTCCCGCCGGCGTCACCGAGGGCTCACGCATTCGGGTCAAGGGCGAGGGCCAGCGAGGCGCGGAAGCCGGTGACCTCTACCTGCGCGTCCATCTGCAGCCCCATCCACGGTTTGCGGCCAAGGGTCGCGACCTCTACACGCCGCTTGCGGTGCTCGACGACCAGGCGGCCTTGGGAGACGAGGTCAAGGTGGAGACGCTGACCGGCGCCCAGCTCCAACTCCGCATCCCGCCCGGGAGCCAGGCCGGCAAGGTGTTCCGGCTGAAGGGAAAGGGACTCCCCGCGCTGCGCGACGGCGTCCCCGGGGACCTCTATGCCACGCTTGAAATTCGCATCCCTGAACCGATCACCGAGCCGCTTCGCGACCTCTATGAGGAAATTCGAAAAACCCGAACGAGCTAGGTCAGCGGCGGAAGAAGGCGTTCAAGAGCAACGTCAGCACCAGGCTCAGCACCAAGCAGGTGACGATCGGGAAGTAGAAGTGGACATTGCCGCGGTCGACCGAGATGTCACCAGGGAGTTTGCCCAAAAAGGGGATTCGTAGGCCGAGGGCTAGAAAGAGTCCAACAATGACGGTGAAGCCACCCACGATGATCAGGAGCTTGCCGAGATCAGGCATGCTCTGATCCTAACGGCTCCGGCAAATATGTCCTTCCCTTTTGGGGAAGCGTTAGGGAGGGAGTTTTAGAACCCGATCCAGCCGATCGCTTGCTCGATCTGAGCCTGCTGCAGCCCGGCGATCGGCACCCCGTCGATCACCGTGAGCGGGACCTGCTTGACCTCGATGTCGAGCGTGCGGAGGTCCTTGCCGTCGAGCTTGCCATCGGCGCACACATGCTCCTGGAACGCGACGCCGCGGTCAGCCAGGATTTCCTTGATCCGGCGGCTGCTCTCGCAGTCGGGCCGCGTGTACACGATCACTTCCATGGCTTTATAGGCACACTATCAAGGGACGTGGTATTTGTCCAATTCATTTCTCCGATGCATTCGATCAGTGTTGTTGATAGCTCCGGATAAACCGACCTGTTTGACAGGCCGTCCGGTGGTCCGTAAACTTACCGGGACCGTCGTCCTTTAACCCGGCCCAGCGAGGCCGAAAGGAGAATCGGATGCGCGACACCCTGGCCGCTCCGCCTGCGCGGACGCAGGTCCCCCTTCGACACTTCACCGGCCCGAACGATCTCGACCGTTCCCTCATCGAGCAGCTGCTTGAACGCGGCGAGGCCTTCGAGCGGGCTGATGCGGAACGCGCTCCGCTCCGCGGCCGGCTGCTCGCGACGCTGTTTTACGAGCCCAGCACGCGGACCCGATTCTCTTTCGAATCCGCCATGTACCGGCTGGGGGGCCAGGTGCTCAGCGCCGAGAACGCCGCTCGAGCGTCGTCGGCGGCCAAGGGCGAATCGCTCGAAGACACGATCAAGATAGTCAGCGGCTACGCCGACGCGATCGTGCTCCGCCACCCAGAGGTCGGAGCGGTCGACCGTGCGGCTCGCGCCGCACACGTGCCGGTGATCAGCGCCGGAGATGGCGCAGGGCACCACCCCACCCAGGCACTGCTCGATCTCTACACCATCAAGAAGGAGCTCGGCCGGCTGGATCATCTGCGTGTCGGGCTGGCCGGCGATCTGCGCTTCGGCCGCACCGCCCGCTCGCTCGCGCTCCTGCTGTCGCGCTTTCCGGACAACGAGCTGGTCATGATCTCGCCGGACGAGCTGCGTATGGGCGCAGACGTCATCGATCAGCTGAAACACCAGCGCATCGTCGAGACAGACGATTTCGAGGCCGCGATTGCGGGGCTCGACGTCTTGTACCAGACGCGGATCCAGGCCGAGCGCTTCGAATCCTCCGAGGAATATGAGCGCTATCGCGGCGTCTACGTCGTCACGGTCGACCTGATGCATCACTTGCCGGAACATGCGATCGTGATGCATCCCTTGCCCCGGGTGGGGGAGATCGACCCTCAGGTCGATGCCGACCCCCGAGCCGCCTATTTTCGCCAGGCTCGCAACGGCCTGTGGACCCGGATGGCGGTGCTCGACTGGGCGATGGAGCGGTGATGTTGCAGACCCCACCCGCCAAGGCAGTGATCCTCGATGCCGAGGGCGTGCGTCGCGCCTGGCGTCGGATCGCTCACGAGATCATCGAGCGCCAGCCGAACCTGGCGCAGCTGAGCCTGCTGGGCATCGTCACGCGCGGCCTGCCGCTCGCCGAACGGCTGGCGGCCACTCTTGAAGAGTTGGAAGGCGTGCACATACCGGTGATGGCGCTCGACGTACGCCCCTATCGCGATGACTTGCCGAAAGCATTTACGCTCATGCCCGCTGGCGGGGGAGGGCGAGGTGGGGGCTTGCCGGCGGCGGCCGTGGACGGCCGCCCGGTGCTGCTGGTCGATGACGTCCTCTTCAACGGACGCACGGTGCGGGCGGCCATCGACGCGGTGATCGAAGCTGGTCGCCCGACCCAGATCCAGCTCGCCGTGCTGGTGGACCGCGGCCACCGCGAGCTCCCGATCCGCCCCGATTACATCGGCAAGAACGTGCCCACGTCGCGGCAGGAGTGGGTCGAGGTCCACCTGAGCGAGACCGATGGGGAAGATTCGGTTCGCATTCTCGAGCGGTCGGACGGCTGATGCGCCTGCATCACGTTCGCGTGCTGGGACCAGGTGGGCTCTCGATGCCGCAAACGGTGGAGGTCAACGCGGAGGGTGCCACCGATCGCGACGCGACCGGACTCGTGCTCTCGCCCGGCTGGATGGATCTGCATGCGCACCTGCGCGATCCCGGCTTTCCGCAGAAGGAAACGCTGCTCTCAGGGGCAACCAGCGCCGCGGTGGGTGGATTCACCCACGTCCTGGCGATGGCGAACAGCGACCCGGTGACGGACCGCCCGGAACGGCTGCGGAGCCTGGTAGCGCGGAGCGAGGCGCTCCCGATTCGCATCAGTTTCGTAGGCGCCGTGACGGTCGCCCTAGAAGGCAAGGAGCTTACCGACGCGGCCGCGCTCAAGGCGGCGGGGGCGGTCGCGCTTTCCGACGATGGCCGGCACGCGATGACCGGCGTGGTGCTCCGCGGTGCCCTCGAGGCGGCCGCTGCGGCTGGATTGCCGGTGCTGATCCACGCGCAGGTCGAAGACATGGGGAACGGTCCGGACGCCGAGACTGCCGCCGTGGCGCAGGCGCTTGATGCCCTACGCGACGTCCCTGGTGCGCGCCTCCATATCCAGCACGTGAGCACCAGCGGTGCCGTCGAGTTGATTCGTGGCGCAAAGTCGCAACGGCTGCCGGTAACCGCCGAGGTCACGCCGCACCACCTGGCGCTGACCGAGGAGGATGTCTGGGCCATGGGTCCGCAGGGCAATGTCAATCCGCCGCTGAGAACCCCTGATGATCGAGCGGCCGTCTGCCGGGCGCTGATGGATGGCGTCATCGACGTGGTCGCCACCGACCACGCCCCGCACGAGTGGACGGCGAAGCAAGCGGGTGCGAACGGCTTCCACGGCTTCGAGACAGCCGTTGCCGTCGTCCTCGGGCTCGGGCTGAATGGGCGCGTCGTCTACCGCGCCTGCGTCTCCCGGCCTCGAGAGATCGTCGGGCAATCATTGGAAGACGAGTGGATCCTGATCGATCCCAACGAAGCGTGGACGGTCGATGCGTCGTCCTTCAGGAGTCGCGGCAAGAACACGCCCTTCCAGGGTCGGCGATTGCGCGGACGGGTCATCATGACCGTCTATCGCGGCCAGGTGGTGACGGAGCGCGTGATGCAGCATGCCTGAACCGATGGTCCTCGTCCTCGAGGACGGCTTCACCGTGTTTGGCGAGCGCGGTGGGCACGCGACCCAGGCGACCGGCGAAGTCGTGATCAACACCTGCATGACCGGCTACCAGGAGGTGCTCTCCGACCCTTCGTACGCTGGCCAGATGGTCGTCATGACTTATCCGCTGATTGGCAACTACGGCGCGACGCCGGACTTCCAGGAGTCAGGCCGCCCCTGGGTCCGCGCCTTGATCACGCGCCAGCTCAGCACCTTTCAACAGCACTGGCGCAGCCACCAATCGCTGGCGGAATGGCTCGACGGCTACGGCGTGCCGATCTTGACCGGCTGCGACACGCGGCGGCTCGCGCGCCACCTGCGAGGAACGGGCGCGCAGCGGGCGATCATTGGGCCGGGCCATGAGCTGCCGGCGCTGCGCGAGCGCGTCCAGCGCGTGACGCGGCTTGAGGAGCAAGACCTCGTGCGCCAGGTCTCAGAAGGATTCAGTGACCTCGTCGAAACGCTCGATCCGGCCCTCCTTTCCCGGGGCGTGCGCCAATGGAGCGGGCTCAAGGTCGTCGTCGTCGACTACGGTGTCAAACGCAATATTCTGCGATCGCTGCGTTCGCGCGGTGTGGAGGTCGAGGTCCTCTCGCACGATAGCGACGTCGACACGATCCTCGGACGGAGGCCCGACGCGGTGGTGCTGTCGAACGGCCCCGGTGACCCAGCGCAACTGCAGACGGCGGTCGCCATGACCCGGCAGCTGATCCGGCGCCTGCCAGTGCTGGGCATCTGCCTGGGGCATCAACTGATCGGCCAGGCAGCCGGCGCCCGCACCTCGCGACTGCGGTTCGGTCACCATGGCGGGAACCATCCGGTGCTCGACCTGCGCACCGGTAAGGTGACCATGACCTCGCAGAATCACGAGTTCGAGGTCGATGCGGACAGCCTCCCCGCGAAGAGCGGCTTCCGGGTCAGTCATCGCAACCTGCACGATGGCTCGGTCGAGGGCCTTGTCCACGATCATCTGCCGGTCCGCTCGGTGCAGTTCCATCCTGAAGGCGGGGCCGGTCCCCAGGACAACCAGGTGATCTTCGATGAGTTCCTCGACCTGGTGAAAGGGATCCAACCGGCGCCGATCACGGTGAGCGAACCGGTGCGCCGTCCCACCAGCGTCCTGGTCATCGGGTCCGGGCCGATCGTGATCGGCCAGGCGGCCGAGTTCGATTACGCGGGAACCCAGGCCTGCAAGGCGCTTCGCGAAGAAGGTGTACGCACCATCCTGGTGAACTCCAACCCCGCGACCATCATGACCGACGAGGGCATCGCCGACCGCGTCTACATCGAACCACTGACCGTCGAAGCCATTACGGCGATTATCGAGCGTGAGCGACCGGATGGATTGCTGCCGACTCTCGGTGGACAGACCGGCCTCAACCTGGCCGTGGCCCTGGCCGATGCCGGTGTGCTCGAACGCTGCCAGGTTCGTGTCCTCGGGACGCCGCTCGCCTCGATCAGGGAGGCGGAGGATCGCGAAGCTTTCAAAGCCGTCCTGGTGCGCATCGGAGAGCCCGTGCCGGACAGCGCCACGGTGACCACGATCGATGCTGCCCGGGACCTGGCGGCCTCAATAGGGTTTCCGTTGGTGGTCCGACCGGCGTACACCCTCGGCGGCACCGGTGGCGGGATGGCGGGAAGCCCGCTCGAGCTCGAGGCCGTGGTTCGCGACGGGCTCGCGGCCAGCCCGATCCGACAGGTGCTGGTCGAGCGCTCGCTCGCCGGCTGGAAGGAGATCGAGTACGAGGTGATGCGGGACGCAAACGATACCTGTATCGCCGTTTGCAACATGGAGAACATCGACCCCATGGGCGTCCATACCGGTGACAGCATCGTGGTCGCGCCCAGCCAGACACTGTCCGACCGGCAGTACCAGATGCTGCGCTCCGCGGCGCTGCGCATCATCCGTGCGCTGCGCATCGAGGGTGGCTGCAACGTCCAGTTCGCGCTGGACCCGGCGTCCGATCAGTACTACGTCATCGAGGTCAATCCTCGGGTGAGCCGCTCCTCGGCGCTGGCGTCGAAAGCGACCGGATATCCGATCGCGCGGGTGGCCGCAAAGATCGCGTCGGGGCGGGGACTGCACGAGATCGCCAACGCCGTTACCGGGCAGACGAGCGCAGCCTTCGAGCCCGCCCTCGACTACTGCGTGGTCAAGATTCCGCGCTGGCCGTTTGACAAGTTCCCCGCCGCCGACCGCACCCTGGGGACGCAGATGAAGTCGACCGGCGAGGTGATGGCGATCGAGCGCACCTTCGAGGCAGCCCTCAACAAAGCGCTCCGTGCCCTCGAGCAGCGGCTACCCGATGCCTCGCAGCTACGGGGTCGTCCCGACCTGCTGCACCAGCCGAACGACCGGCGCCTGATGGCCGCCATCCAGGCGCTGCGCGACGGCGCGACGAACGACGAAGTGATCGCCGCCACCGGTTACGCGCCATGGTTTGTCGACCGGCTCGCCTTCATCACCGCGCT
>DATBYU010000139.1:0-4767 GCA_036513555.1 Candidatus Dormiibacterota bacterium
GATGGGTATGCTGTGAGGAGCCTATGAAAGAGTCATTCGTAGCCGAGAAGCGCATCACGATCAATGCTTCGGTCGACGCGGTCTGGGACGGGCTCACCAAGCCCGAGCTGGTCAAAAAATACCTGCACGGAACCAACATGAAGACCGATTGGAAGGTGGGCAGCCCCATTACCTGGTCGGGCGAGTGGAAGGGCAAGCCCTATGAGGACAAGGGGAAAGTTCTGGAAGTCCAGCCGAAGAAGCTGCTGAAGAATACCCACTGGAGTCCGATGGGCGGCAGTGAAGACAAGCCCGAGAACTACCACACCGTCACGTACATCCTCGCCGAGCAGAACGGCAAGACCCTCCTGACACTCAAGCAGGACAACAACGCGAGCCAGGAAGAGGCCGACAAGATGGCTGAGAACAACTGGGGCCCAGTCCTCGAAGGTCTGAAGGCGGTCGTCGAAAAAAGATGAGACCATGAGCACACTCGAGAACCGGCCGAACACCGCTCTCCTCGTCATCGACGTGCAGAACGGCGTCGTCGCGGGGGCGCACGCGCGCGATCTGGTCGTCGCGAACGTCGGCAGCCTTGTCGAGAAGGCCCGGCGGGAACGAGTCCCTGTTGTCTGGGTCCAGCACTCCGACGAACAGCTTGCGAGGGGGAGCGACAACTGGCGGATCGTCCCCGAACTGACGCCGGGCGATGCCGAGCCGCTCGTCGAGAAGAACTACGGCGACTCCTTCGAGGACACCTCCCTCGAGACGGTGCTGGCGGGCCTTGGAGTCGGGCGACTCGTCGTTGTCGGCGCACAGACCGATGCGTGCGTCCGCTCGACGCTGCACGGCGCGTTCGTCAGGGGGTACGACGCCACCCTAGTCAGCGACGCCCATACGACAGAGGACCAGACGGAATGGGGGGCGCCACCGCCGGACAAGGTCATCGCGCATACGAACCTGTATTGGACCTACGAGACGGCACCGGGGCGGACGGCCGGGACGGTCGAGACCAAGAATGTCGACTTCGGCCGCACGTCCTGAAGCGAGGCGACGCCGGCTTAGGGCCGGGTTTGTGCCGTCTGCCGCTCCAGCCACGTGGGACGATCCGAAGGCGCTAGTCCCAGCGTCTTATACAAGCTCGCCATTCGGGTGGTGACTTCGCCGTCGCTGACACCCAGGTAGCTCGCAATGCCTTTGTTGGGTAGGTCGCGCTCTATCAGTCGGAGCAGCTGGAGCTCGGCGCCCTTCAAGCGGGTCCGCAACTCAGCGTCCGTGAGGCGGTGCACCCAGGCTGGCCGTGTCACTTACCTGGATTCTGTCACACTTTGCTGTCCTTCGCTTGTTCACTTAGCGTCCAGTGCCGCTACCACGTCTGCGGTAGTGCCTACCGAGCCATCGAGTGCAAGCAGGTGGCGGCGGGCTCACTGCCTCGATTGAGACCTTAAGTCCCGCCGCCTCCGCCGCGTCTAACGGTCGGTCGTCTACATATTCGGGCAGTTCATGTTGCCTGAGCCGGGGCTCGGCGTGGTCGGTGATGCGCCGGTTGACGGCGACGTGCTGGTCGACGGCGACGCACTAGTCGATGGGCCGACGTCCGGCGACACGGTCGGCGATGGTGACGTCGCTGCATGCACTGCGATCGTTCCGAATCCGCCGACGATGCCTACGCCCGCCGCCACCACCATCTTGGCTATCGGGCTGCGAATCCAACCGAGGTTGTCCATCGCTTGATCACCTCCCTGGCGGCAATGCGTGGCCGATCGCCACCGGGTCGAGCATGGACACCGTCGCCTTTCAGATTCATGACGAATTCGTGAGGACATCCTTATATAAGGTGTCATCGAATTGCAAGGTCTAGCCGTCCACGATGGCGGCACCGTGCGTGCGGCAGTCACTTCCCCAACCGATTCCATTTCAGTAGAAACGCACGACCCCAGCCGCATCGCCAACCGGAGAGTCCTCTGGCTGGTGGGCAGCGTCGGACTCGGCCTCGCGCTCGCCGTTGTCTGGTCGCCCAGTTTCGTCGATCAAACCATTGGCGAGAATGGCGCCACGACCATCCTCGGTTACAGCGTCACGGCGACACCGATCGGCAGCGTGCTGATGGCGATTGGTTTTGCTTTTGTCTCCGGCTTGACCGGCACCTTCACCGCCTGCAATGTGGCGGGCCTGTCGGCGATCGCTCCGCTCTCCGCGGGCCGGCAACCATCGATGAAGTCCGCCTTGCAATCACTTGGCTGGCTGGCGCTCGGCACTGTCACCGTCGCTGGTCTCTATGGAGCGATCGGAGCGCTTCTCGGTCCGAGCATCCCGCAGCTCTCGCATGCCCTGCTCGGCACGTTCCCGATCCGCCTGATCCAATCGATGGTGGTCTTCGGCATCCTCGGGCTCGTGCTGCTAATGATGGGGTTGGCCTCTCTCGGCGCCCCCACCCTGACCCTCCCCCGCGGGCGGGGGAGGGAAATCTCCCGCTTGCTTCTCATCGGCGGACTGATCGGTGCCTTTCTGATCGGACGGCCGTTTCCGCTGTTCGTGAAAATCTTCCAATACGCGGCGGCGTCCCACAACCCAGGGCTTGGCGCCCTGGTGTTCGTGCTCCAGGCGCTGGGCAATATCGCCCTGCTCGCGCTCATCTTCCTCGCCGTGTCGGTCGTGGCGCGCGGGCGGCTCCTGCGCTGGCTGGCCGCCCGGCCCGATCGACTCGCTCGCTTCAATGGGATCGCCCTGCTCGCCGCCGGCACTTTCCTGATCGCCTACTGGTGCATCCGGCTCCCGGCCGTGTTTGGGATCGGTTGGTGGCCGAGAGTGCCGTGGTCGTAAGACTCATCGAGCCAGGCCGAAAAGCGAAACACCACTCGCACCCGCGCTAGCAACTCGGCGGCTGGTAGCCAGGCGTCGAGGTAATAGTCGGCGCCGGCGTTCAGCATGGTGATGCATTCCTGACTGCTGGGCGACGCGCTGACCGCGACGACCCAGCGGTAGCCCAGCCGGTGCAACGCCCAGCACGTCGCCACCGGTTCGCGAGCGGGGATCGCCAGCAGCACGACCTCGGCCGGCGCCGCCTCGGCCAGCGCGGCGGCCGAGACGGTGCGAACGTTCATGCCCGCATCGCGTAACACGCGGGCGATTGACGGTGCGGCATTTTCCAACCCATCGCGGACTACGAGAAGCTGCGCTTTCATACGGTCGACCCGCCTTCCAGCGCTGGCAGAAGCTGCGTGACCTGGTTGATCGGAATGGCGAAGCCAACGCCGACGTTTCCATTAACCGGACTCTCGATCGAATTATTGATGCCGATCACCTGTCCCGCGGTATTGACCAGCGGACCACCCGAGTTGCCAGGATTGATGGCGGCGTCCGTCTGGATCAGGCCCGTGAGACTCGCGCCCGTCGAGACAGCCCCGCCCTGGCTCAGGTTCGAGACGATCCCTTCGGTGAGCGTCCCGGACAAGCCGAATGGCGAACCGATCGCGTAGACGGTGTCTCCGACCTGGACGCCACCAGAGTTGCCCAGGGTCACGGGATGCAGGCTCGAGGCCGGAACGGAGATCCGAATGACGGCCAGGTCAGCGCCCGAGTTCGACCCCACCAGGGTGGCCGGCACGGTTTGACCGCTGCTCAACGTGACCTGCATTTGCTGGGCGCCGGCGATGACGTGCGCGTTGGTCAGGATGTCGCCCTTGGTATCGAGAACGATCCCCGAGCCGATCGCCTGTCCATTGCCCATGACCGACGTAATCGTTACGACCCCCGGCGACACCTGCGCGTAGACGGACTCCGCGGTCGCCGACGACACTGACGTGGTCACCACGCTCGTCGGCGTGGTCGCCGTCGCGGCAGCGACAGATGTCGGGTGCACCAGGAGGGCGGCGACCGCGCCTGACCCGGCTCCACCGGCAACCGTGAGGGCGGCGACCGCGACGAGCAGCCCGCGACGAAACCGTTTGGGTGGGGGCGATGGGGGCGACGCCGGTGGCGCAGGCGGGGCTGTCGGTTGAAACTGGCTATCGAAATATTGATGAGCGACCATTGTGATTCACCTCTACTGATTGATTGGTATGGATTCATGGTCGGCCTGCAAACCTTGCGATTCGGTGACGGTGAGCGTCATCGTTTCGAAAGGTCGATGCGCCGACGATGGTTCACATGCGATCCGCAGTTGCGACGAGACGACAATTTCTAACCGCCGGCGGCGTCGCGCTCGCAGGCGCGGTGCTCACTGGCACCGCCGCATCGGCGATGCTCCGCTCCCCATCCCCCGCGGTCTCTCCGACATCTATATCTCCCTCCCCTTCCCCCTCTGGAGCCGGGCAGGGTGGGGGCACTGCGACACCAACCGCGACAGCGACGCCGACGCCAGCACCCACACCGGCGACGGTCACGATCCCGGTGCCGGTCTACCAGCAGAGCATGGTGCTCGACTGCGAGACGGCCGCTCTACAGCAGGGCCTCGCCTACTACGGGATCTTCGTCAGCCAGGCGACGCTGTTCGCCCAGGAGAATGCCGACACCCGGCTACCCGTGATGGGCGCCAATCACACGGTGCTCCGTTGGGGCAATCCCTACACGAATTTCGTCGGCTACGTCAACGGCAGCGACTGGGCGCCCACCGGTTTCGGCGTCTACTGGCCAGTCATTCTGGAGCTGGCGCACCGATACGGCCTCCCCAACGCCGTTGGCGGTGAGGGCTACGCGCCGAGCCAGATCTATGGCGAGCTGGCGGCGGGCCATCCGGTCCAGGTCTGGATCGAAACGCGCTTCGCTCGCGTCCCCCTCGGCACCTGG
>DATBYU010000140.1:0-58378 GCA_036513555.1 Candidatus Dormiibacterota bacterium
GGGGCGGGGGCGCTGGCCGGCAGTGGATTCCCCATCGATCGCACGGCGCTGGCGCGGGACCTCGGTTTCAAGGCAGCGGCCGCGAATTCGCTCGATGCGGTAGCCGACCGGGACTTCGCACTCGAGCTGCTGGCGGCCTGCAGCATTGCGATGATCCACCTCTCCCGGTTGTGCGGAGAGATCGTGCTCTGGACCACCGTCGAGTTCTCCTTTGCCTCACTGCCTGATGCCCTGGCCAGCGGCAGCTCGATGATGCCGAATAAGAAGAACCCGTGTGCCGCCGAGCTGGTGCGGGCGAAGAGCGGGCGAGTCGCTGGTGACTTGATGAACCTATTGATGGTGCTGAAGGGCTTGCCGCTTGCCTATAACCGCGATCTTCAGGAAGACAAGGAAGCGCTCTTTGATGGCGTCGATACCACCATTGTTTGCCTGGAGGTCGCCACGCGGTTGGCGCTGGGTCTGCAATTCGATCGCGACCGGATGCGCACGGCCGCGCTGTCGGGCTACACCCTGGCGACGGAAGCCGCGGATTACCTTTCGCGCAAGGGAATGCCTTTTCGCGACGCCCACCGGGTGGTCGGCCAGATGGTCGCGAAGGGCATCGCCACTCACCAGGGCCTCGAGGATTTCTCCCTTAAGGAGCTGCAGCAGTTTTCGCCATTGTTCAGCGCCGATGTCTTTAACGTTCTGACCTTGGAGGGCGCGCTCAAATCGCGCGACGTCCTTGGCGGGACGGCGCCGGCCCAGGTCAAGGAGGCGCTGGCCCGTGTCAAAGCGTAAGCGGCAGGAGGCGATCCTCTCGCTGATCGCAAAGCACCAGATCGCAACCCAGGAGGAACTGGTCCAACGTCTCGGCCGTGTCGGCATCCACACCACCCAGGCAACCGTATCCCGCGATATTGCCGAGCTCGGCCTCGTCCGGATCGGCGGACCCGATAGCCACTACGTCAAGCCGAACGACGGGCTTGGGGCGGCCTCGCCCGCGGGTCGAGAGGATCGGCTCCAGCGCCTGCTTCGTGACCTGCCGCTCACGGTACGGCGAGGTCAGGGGATCGCCATCCTGACCACCACCCCTGGCTCGGCGAATTCGCTCGCCTCGGCCATCGACGCGGTCGCCTGGCCCGAGCTGATCGGCACGATTGCCGGCGACGACACGATTTTCGCCGCGCTTGCACTCCATCCGCGCGCCTACGAAGGGCTTGGCCAGCGACTTGCTCAACTCGGCGCCTACGTGCAACCGGAGGACTGATGGCAGAAAAGATTGTGCTCGCGTACTCCGGTGGGCTCGACACCACGGTCGCGGTGAAGTGGCTGATCGAGGAACGTGGCTTTGACGTGATCGCGCTCACGATTGACCTCGGCAGCCAGCCAGACCTGGCGGCAATCCGCCAGCGGGCGCTAACCGCTGGAGCGTCGCGAGCCTACGTGCTGGACGCCCGCCGCCCGTTCATCGAGCGCTTCTGCTGGCCGGCGTTGCGGGCCGGGGCACTCTATCAGGGTCAATATCCGCTGGCGACGGCTCTCGGCCGGCCGCTGATCGCGCAATTGTTGGTCGAGGTGGCCGCGCGCGAGGGCGCCAGCTGGGTTGCCCACGGCTCGACCGGGAAGGGCAACGACCAGGTTCGCTTCGACGTGGCCGTTGGGGCCCTGGCGCCGAAGCTCAAGGTGCTGGCCCCACTTCGGGACGGCATGTCGATGACCCGCGAGCAGGAGATCGCCTACGCCCGCGCTCACCAATTGCCGATTGATGTCAAGCCCGAGTCGCCGTACAGTGTGGATGAGAATCTTTGGGGGCGCTCCATCGAGGCCGGGGTCCTGGAAGATGCACTCCTCACACCCCCCGAGGACGCATTTCGATGGACCTCGTCGGTGGACAACGCCCCCGCCAGCCCGTCGCTGCTCGAGCTGGACTTCGAGAAGGGCGTCCCAACCGCGCTCGCCGGGGACGTATTCCCCTCCCCCTCCGGGGGAGGGCAGGGTGGGGGCATCGCCCTCGTCGCCGAGCTGAATCGGATCGGTGGCCTTCACGGCGTCGGCCGGATCGACATGATCGAGGACCGCTTCGTGGGGATCAAGTCACGCGAGGTCTACGAAGCGCCGGCGGCGGTCATCCTACTCGCCGCGCACCGAGCCCTCGAGGACCTGGTGCTTGATGGCGAGACGGCGCGCTTCAAGAGCTCGGTCGCGCAGGAGTACGCGCGACTCGTCTACCAGGGCAAATGGTTCACGAGTCACCGCCGAGACCTCGACGCCTATGTCCTGAGTACCCAGCAGGCCGTCTCCGGCCGTGTCCGCGTCAGGCTGCACAAAGGGACCGCGCAGGTGGTCGGGCGGTCGTCGCCGAACTCGTTGTACCGGCCGAAGCTCGCGACCTATTCAGCGGGCGACCAGTTCGATCACCAGGCAGCGGTCGGCTTCATCAAGCTGGTCGGTCTGCCGGTGCGGACCCAGGCTGAGGTGCAGGGGATTGCGGAGACCGAGCCTTTACTTGAGGACAATCGCCATGTTGTTGAAGTCGGCCCAGGAGGCCTCGAACTCAGCCTTGCTGAACCAGTACTGCGAGCCGCTGTGCCAGGGATCGTTGACGCGGACCTGCGTCGGTGACACGCCGCTGAGGGTAACGACGTGCTCGATAAGTGAGTAGCGAATCTTGATCTTCTCGTCGAAAGTCGTCCAGTATCCGACGTACGGATGACCCCAGCCGGTCTCGGTCCAGGCCATGACCGGATGACCGGCGGCTAGCTCCGCGTAGATCTTTGCCGCCGTCCATCCGCTGGCCGCGCCTTCACCGCCCTCGGCGTTCGGCACGCCGTGGGTCTGCACCAATGACAGCAGTGGCGGGTAATAAATCCCGTAGCCGGTTGGGATCAGGTCAGCGCCGTCGATGTTGCCGACGAAATTCTTATACGGGTTTCCCCATTGCAAGACGGCCTTGTGCCCGCTGACGGTGCCCATCACCGGCGAGCGCGTGTCAGGCGGGGGCTGCATCGCAATCAACTCGTTCTGCGTGTAGTTATGGCCGAGCGCCGCAAGCGCCATCTGGAGCGCAGCCGTCTCGCAGTCCAGGTTCCGCAACTGCTTGTACACCGGAACATTGAAGGTCACGACGCCACTGGCCGTGGCGAGCGGCGTGGGGGTCGTCGTCGGCGTGGGAGTAGGACTCGGGGTCGGCGGCGGATTCTCGATAACAAACAACGGGGATGGCGTCGGACGCGTGGCCGCGAGGGTGAACCGGGGAGAGGCAACGACGGCAATGGTGCCGGCGACCAGCACCAGGATTGTCAGCACAAAGAGAATGACCGTTCGCATTTATCTGGTTTCCCTCACCCTGTGCGGGGCGGGTCGGGCTGGGGAGTTACGGGGACGTAGTCCCGCGCTCCAGTTTGGGGATTGTACCTGACCTTCATCAGCTGGCCCGTCGTCGGATCGACGAAGCGCTCGGCAGTTTCTTGCCAGGGGCCGTCTGGACTGACGACTGGACGGTAGCGTCCCCGTTCGAAGAGAAGAGCTGCAATCACGACCGCCCCGTTCACGAACAGGTACACGACAAGCCCGGGAATGATCCCTGCAAGCGCGAGCAGGATGGCGCCAATAACCGCCAGCACGCCGTACGCGAGGATCGCCTTGCGCAGCATCGGATCAGGTCTTGATCGGCTCCACCACGGCCGCGGTGCCGTAGGCGACGATCTCGGACATCGTCGTCCCGATCTCGGACGAATCATATTGCATCCGGATCACGGCGTTCGCACCCATCGCCGTGGCGTTCGCTACCATGCGATCGACGGCGTGGCGGCGGGCGTCTTCGAGGAGTTCCGTGTACTCTGTGATCTCGCCGCCGCCGAGCGAGCGAAGGCCGGCCATGATATTCCCGCCCAGCCCTCGGCTGCGCACGACCAGTCCGAATACCTGCCCCTTCATCTCCACGATCCGATGTCCGGTGACCTCTTCGGTAGTGACGACGATCATTTGCGCCCTCCTCTCTCGATCGTTACCTCGGAGTATGCACTAGCTTGTAGCTCATGACCTCGATCGAGAACCTTGGCGGGATGGCCCTGATCCTGGCGATCTGCGGCTTGCTGTTCGTCGAGGAGCTCGGAGTCCCGCTGCCCTTCGCGCCGGGCGATATCGTGCTCGCGATCGCTGGCATCGCGGTCGCCGGCGGTCGGGTCAACCCGGTGCTGATGGTCGGCCTGACGCTGGTTGCCATCATCGTCGGGGCGACGCTAGGTCGCGAGATCACCGCCCTCCTCGGCTGGGACCGCCTGATGAAGGTCGCGCGGCCGCTGCACGCCGAGAAGCCGCTGGAGCGAGCGGCGCAACTGTTGCGACGAGGTGGCTGGCGGACCGTCTTCACGGCCCGCCTGCTTCCGGGCCTGCGGGTTTACACGACCCAGATGGCCGGAGTCACCGGCGTACCTCGCTCCACCTTCGTTGGCGGTCTGGTGCCATCGGCGGTGGTCTACGTTGGCGGGTTTGTCGGGCTTGGCGCCGCCTTCGGGCGTCCCATCCTGGCTCTGATCCACGCCAGCCAGCACCAGGTCCTGCTCGCGGTGCTGGCGGTGGCCGCCGCTATCGCGCTCGTGTTGCTGATCCGCATCGGCCTACGCCGCACGCTGCTGTCGCTCGAGTCGGGCGGCTGGACCGGGCCGTGGCAACTGCGCCTCGACTCACTCGGGATCATGGTGTTGCCGCTGTGCCTCGGCATCAATTTCGCCGGCCACGCGCTGGCGGTCGGCCTGAAGCTGCCGCTGTTCCTTGATTCAACGGGCACCATCCTCGGTGGCGTGTTGGCCGGGCCGTGGGTCGGCGGCAGCCTCGGCGTGCTCTCCAACCTGCTCGCGTCGAACACCTTCGATCCCATTGCTGCCTCCTATGCCATCGTTTCCTTTGCCGTCGGATTCACCGCCGGCCTGAGCCGGTACCTGAACTGGCAGCGGCGTGCCAGCGGCTGGATCCTGCTCTGGGTGGTCTGCGTGGGTGTGTCGGCGCTCCTCTCGACACCCATCAACTTCCTGGTCAACAGTGGTCAGAGCGGTGTGGGGTTCGGGGACTCGATCTACGCCTCCCTGTCCACGCGCCTGCCCCACGCGGTGGCGGCCTTCATCGGGGAGCTGGCGGTCGACGTGCCCGACAAACTGGTCGCGGTCGCCAGTGCGCTCTGGATCGCGCAGGCTCTCTCACGCCAGCCCCCGGCCAGCGAAGCGGTCGACCTCGATCTACGGGAACCGTTCACATTCGTCTTTCGCTCGCCGCGCTGGGGCCGGCGCATCCTGGTTGGCGTCGCCTGCTTCGCCTTCTCCTGGCTGGTCGTCCCCGGCCTGCTGCTCCTCGGTTACCTGGTCGAACTCTCGCGCCGCGTTCGCGACGGGCAGCCCGAGGTTCCGCGATGGGATCACCGCTGGCGAAAGATCAAGGATGGGTTCGCGGTGACCATCCTGTTCGTTCTGTGGTCGCTCCCGGGGATCGTCATTTCAGCTATCGGCGCGATCCTCGTTGACCCGAGCATCGAGTTGCGGCTGGGGCCAGTCGGGGACGTCCTTTCCGCGGTGGGCAACGTGTGGCAGGTGATGGTGCTGGTGATCCAAATGCCCGTATGGGCGCAGTATCTGCAGGGTGGATTCCGCGCGGCGCTCAGCGTTCGCGCCATCGTGCATCGCCTGCGTGTGAATCCGAGCTTGACAGTGGTGGTGGCCGCGCTGACGCTGATCCTGCTGGTGGTCGGCGTCCTGGGCCTGATCGCGATCGTGATCGGCGTGGTGGTCTCGCTGACGTATATGAGCTTCGTGTGGGCACACCTGGCGGGCATCTACGCGCGCCTGACCGATCCCGCACCGCGACAAGTGCAGGCGGCCTAGCCTCGAATAGTCAAAGCCATCCCAGGTCTTCGGCGACCCGCGCCGCCTCGGCCCGATTGCTGACTTCGAGCTTCTGGATCGCCGACGATAGGTAATTGCGCACGGTCCCTTCCGAAAGGAAGAGCGTTTTGGCGATCTCCGCGATACTCGCGCCGTTTTGTCCCGCAACCAGCACCTCGCGCTCGCGCTCAGACAGCGGGCTGATCCCTGAGCTCAGCGCAGCGGCGGCCAATCCGGGATCGATGACGCGTTCACCCGCCATTGTCCTTCGGATCGCCAGTGCCAGCTCATGGGCCGGCGCGTCCTTCAGCATGAATCCCGATGCTCCGCCTTCCATGGCGCGCCGCAGGAACCCAGGGCGCCCGAAGGTGGTCAGGATCAGCGTCCGGCACGAAGGGAGTTCGTTGCGCAGTTGGCCGGCGGCCGTGATGCCGTCGCCGCCGGGCATCTCGATGTCGAGCAGGGCCACGTCGGGGCTCGTTTGCAACGCAAGGGTGAGGACCTCGTCAGCCCGATCGGTCTCGGCCACGATCTCGATGTCATTCTCCATCGCTAGCAAAGCCTTGAGCGCACCCCGGACCATGGCTTGATCCTCAGCGATCAGGACGCGGATCACGCGCTCACGGTGTCGACAGGTTGGAGCACTTCAGGCAGAGGCAGCGTCACCCTGAGCCGAAATCCCTCGTGTGGCAGCGGCTCCGCGGTGAGCGTTCCGCCACGCTGGCGCACGCGCTCCCCGAGTCCGTGCAGTCCATTGCCTGCCTCCGGCATCCCGCCGCGGCCGTCGTCCACGACCTCAACGGTTGCCTGGCCATCCTTCTTGATGATTCGGACGGCACACCGCCGCGCCTGGCTGTGGCGCATGACGTTGGTCACGCCCTCGCGGAGCGCCCAGGCAAGGACCGCCTCTACCGTAGGCGGTAACGCAGCATGGTCCTGATCGACTTGGAATTCGATCCCCGCTGCAGTCAGGGCCTCCCGGGCGCCGGCAAGTTCGGCATTGAGGGTCGGCTGCCGGTAACCGGCCACCGCATCCCGCACCTCGCGCAGGGCGTCGCGGGCGACGTTCTCGATGTCGCTGACTTCATGCGCTGCCAGCCCTGGCGTGGTTTTGATCAGCCTCCCGGCTAGCTCGCTCTTCAGGGCGATCACGGACAGGCTATGGCCGAGCAGATCGTGCAGGTCGCGCGCGAATCGGAGCCGCTCTTCGCCCACCGCTAGCCGGGCGATCTGCTCGCGGGCGAGCGAGAGCTGCTTGTTGGCCTCGATCAGCAGGCGCCCCGCCACCGCCGCGAAACCCACGACCCCATCGTTCAGCACGGCGCCGATTGGCTCCAGGCCGGGCAGTCCCCGCTGAATGTCGAGCAGGCCGCCACCGATGGCGACCGCCACCACCAGAGGAACGGCGACCCGCCAGGAGAAGGCCGCGCCTGCCATGACCGCGACGCAGATCATCAGCGTTCCGTACTGTGGCGGCGTCATCAAGGTGAACCATCCGAAGAACACCGCCGACAGACTCACCGCAAGCCAGGCGAATCGCTGATCGGGTCCGCCGACGACGCGCGTCCAGAACCATGCCCATACCAGCCCGCTAGCCAGCAGC
This sequence comes from Candidatus Dormiibacterota bacterium, assembly GCA_036513555.1. GTDB lineage: Bacteria > Chloroflexota > Dormibacteria > CF-121 > CF-121 > CF-13. Next base: position 7,459 of record DATBYU010000140.1, read on the forward strand.
GTTCCCAGGGCGACTGCCTTGTCGGCGAAGGCGAAAGGCCTGGTGAGAATGACGTCGATCGGGTAGACATAAAAACCAAGCCAGGCCACCATAAAGAGGCGGCCCAGCTTGATCACGCGCGCGTTCAGTCCCATCTGGTCCTAGACTATGCGGTTACTCCCTGCAGGTCGACCGTCCCCAGGAACCGCTGCTCCGCGTTCGCTTTCACGTCAGACAGCACCTTGCCATCCTTGAGCCGGACGACCCGATCGGTCTGGGCGGCGATGTCCATATCGTGGGTGACGAGGATAAAGGTCGACCCGAGCTCCCGGTTCATCCGTCGCATCAGGGCGACGAGCTGTTGGCTTGTCTCACTATCCAGCTCGCCGGTGGGCTCATCGCCGAGAACGATTTCCGGCCGGCTGATCAGCGCTCGGGCGATTGCGACCCGCTGCTGTTCGCCGCCTGACAGCTGATCGGGCCGGTGATGCATGCGGTCCTTGAGCCCGACCTCCTCCAGCAGCGCCGCCGCTCGTGCCTTGCCGTCCTTGCCGTTCTTGTGGTACCGCAGCGGCAGCATCACATTCTGGATGGCGTTCAGGCTTGGCAGCAGGTTGAACTCCTGGAAGATGAACCCCAGTTTCTTGCCGCGAAGGTCGGCCCGGGCTCCATCGCGGAGCTTGCCGGTATCGACGCCGTCGAGGATGACCTGGCCGCTGGTGGGTCGGAGCAGCAGACCAAGCAAATCCAGCGTCGTCGTTTTGCCGCTGCCCGACCGGCCGACGATGGAGATGAACTCCCCGGATTCGATAGTCAGACTGATCCCGTCGACCGCCTTGACCGTCGTTGAAGCTTGCTTGTAGTGCTTGGTCAGCTCGCGAAGTTCGATGGTTCCCATGTGGTTGCCTCCTACGCCGCCCGCAGCGCCCGCACCGGATCCATCCGGGAGGCGCGAAGGGCAGGAATGATGCCGGCGGCGGCGCCGAGCCCGACTGAGAACACGATCGCCACGATCACAAGCCGCCAGCTGAGCAGGAACAGGGTGAGGTTCGACGACGCAGTGGCCGCGTTGATCAGGCTCGTCAACCCCCAACCCAGGAGTATCCCGATGCTGCCGCCGATCGCGCCGATCAGCACCGCCTCGAGGATGTACTCGCGGAGGATGTGTCCAACCTTCGCGCCGACGGCTTTCTTCAAGCCGATCTCACGGACGCGCTCGGTAACCGCCATCAGCATGGTGTTGATCACTGATAGGCCTCCGACGACGAGCGCGATCAGCGCCGCGCCGGTGGTGATGGCGGTGAAGATGGCGCCGCCCGAGTTGAAGCTGGCGACCAGGACGCTCGGCTTGGTTGCCTTGACGCCCGGGACCTCCGCGTTGATCTTGTCCGCGAGCTTGTCGAGGTCCACACCGGGCTTGCCGTAGACGGTGGCCCCATTGACGAGCTTGGTCGTATCGATGCTGTCCCGGATGCTGGCCGGCAGCGTCTCCTTCAGAAGCATTTGGCTATCGGCGAGACTGACGTACGCGCCAGTGTCGGGAGCGGTCTGCGTTTTCGCCAGGATCCCAACCACCGTGAAGGTGTGGTTGACGAAGTCCGGCGGCGCGTCCTTGGCCCGGATCGGAAGGTCGATCGTGTTGCCGACGTTCTTCTTGAACTCGGTGGCGAAGTCAGAGCCCAATACCACCTCGCCGTTGGTGTTCGTGTTGAGATCGCGACCCTGCGCGATGTGGATCTTGAAGGCACTGTAGTCATTAGAGCGCGGATCCAGGTTCGAGATGTAGTCGGGGATCCCGAAGGAGACGGCGTTCGCGCTGCCCGGCTTGGCGCTGACGCTCACATCGGGGAATGCCGCCGCGACACCATCGACCTTTTCCAAGGCCGCAACCCGATCGAGTGTGAGCAGGCCGCCGCCGAAGCCGCCGACCGCGCCGCTGGAACTGTCTGCGACCTGGACATTCGAGCCGAAATAGGTCGCGCCGCCGGATAGCAAGGCATTGAATTTCTCCGCCATGGCGCCCATCGTGACAAGGGCGAGCACGCCGATCACGATCCCGCTGATCGTGAGGATGTTGCGCAGCTTGCGCCGAGTCAGATTTCGAATGATTTCCATGAGGCCCTCCTCTTCTGTGGCCGGCTATTGAATCGATACTGCCGATCGAGTCTGTCTGAAAGATGTGGCAGGTTGATGCCCAACGGCGCGCGATTTCATGTCACGACGGTAGCGCCCTGCCGTCTTTCAAACCAGTCGCACTGGTCAGGAATTCGCTATGACACCCGTCATGCAGGCGCCTGAACCGAGTTTTATCAGGAGGGGTGGCCCGGATTGACGTGGCGATAAAAAAGCCCTATAGCTAAAGGGTGCTACTGGCCCAGGTCGAGGGGTTCCTCGAAGTCGCCCGCCGAGGCAACGTCAGTCGGGCCGCGGAGGCGATGTTCGTCACCCAGCCGACGCTGACCGCCCGGCTTCACGCCCTCGAGCGCGAATTGGGCGAACCGCTCTTTGCACGGACCCGCCGCGGCATGCGCCTCACCGACGCGGGACGGGCGTTCCTTCCCTACGCCGAGCGCGCCATGCGCGCCGTTCGCGATGGTCGGCAGGCCCTGACCGACGCCCGCTCCGCTTCAGCCGGCCGGCTGGTGCTGGGAGCCGCTCCCGCCGTCAGCACCTACGTGCTGCCGGCCCTGCTGCAACGGTTCGCGGCCGCCTATCCACGGATCGAGGTGGCCGTTCGGACCGGACATTCGGAGGACGTCTTGCAGATGCTGCTCCGCGAAGAGGTCCAGCTCGCCATGGTGCGGACGATGCGACACCCCGATATCGAATCGATCCCCCTATACGAAGAGGCATTGGTCCTGGTGGTAGCGCCGGGGCACCCATTTGCCAAGCGGTCCAACGTCGGGATCGCCGATGTCGCCTCCGAGCGGCTGATCTTTTTCGACCGGACCTCGAGCTATTACGAACTGACGCAGTCCTTCTTCCTCAGCCTCGGGGTCACACCGCGGGAAGTGATGGAGCTCGACAATATCGAGTCCGCCAAGAAGATGGTGGAACGTCGGCTCGGCATTGCCCTGCTCCCTCGCACGGCCGTCGCGGGCGAGCTGGCAGCAAAGACCCTCACCCAGGTGGCGGTCAAGGACGCACCGGCGATGTCGCAAAAAATCGTTGCAATCCGTCGCCGTGACCAGGGGCGGCCATCAGGCACCGTCGCCGCGTTCGTCAATCTGCTGCGGGAGTCCGATCCCGCCGCCATTTAGACGACGCGGTCTTCCGGCAGTTCCTCGACGAACTCCTGGCCCAAACGCGCCGCGTCGTAGGCCTTGCCGACCAGGTGGTGATAGGGAACCCCGGAGAACTGGTGGTGGCTCCTGGTTGGAAAGTCCTGGCCCGACTGGAACTCCTTGCGTTGCAGTGCGATGTAGCCGTTCTGCTGGTCTGCGGACATCGCCTGCAGCAGCACGCTGAGCCCGTGGCCTGCGGCGTGCTGGGCGCCGAGCGTGATGAAGATGAACTTGACGCCCATCTCTCCCAGCTCGGCGAAGGTCATCGGGTTCGACTCCTTGAACCATTTGAACGACGATGACCAGTTGAAGGCAAAGCGCGCGTCGGGGAAGCGTTTCTTGATTTGCTCGGTGAAGGTCTCGACGGCGCCACGATCGGAGGTCGGGAACTCGCACCAGAGCAGGTCGGGAATGCCGCTGTCCAGGTAGCGAAGGCCACGGTCGACGGCGAGCTCCATGTGCCGCAAGGGCTCGGGGGCGTCGACGGCGCTCAGGCCGTCGGTGCGGGCGATGATGACGAAGTCTCGATTGCCGAGGTCGTCAGCCACGGCCCGCGCCATCCGCAGTTTGCCAACCATTTCATTGACGGGGATCAGCGCCTTGCCGCCGATGTGGCCGCAGCGCTTGGGGAGCACCTGGTCTTCGATGTGCGCCGCGGCGACGCCGGCGGTGACGTAAAGCTCGGTGGTGCGCTGGACGTTGAAGATGTTGCCGTAGCCGCCGTCCATGTCGACGATCACTGGTGGGATGTCGAGGTGTCGGGGCGGCACGCCCTTCTCGGGATCACCGACCGCCATCGTCAGCTGGAACTTGCGCAGGGCGCTGACGGTTCGGCGCGCGGCGTCGGCGATCTCGACGTTGGAATAGAGGTCCATGTCGGTGGTGCCCAGGTGGCCGATCGCGAAGGAGTAGCCGCTGAAGTAGACAGCCTTGAAGCCGTAATACATCACCAGCTGGGCGCCCATCGGGTCGTACACGCCGGGGCCGAAGAGGAAGGGCTCGGTATCGAGCAGCCCTCGCATCCGGGTGCTCGGGTGCACGAATCGCGAGGCGGGAAGCTTGAACCCATCCGGCAGTAATGGGCTCGCGACCAGCTGGTTGGTCTGGGGAACGGCCACCTTCGACATCAGGCTCGGGCTATTCGTTCCCGTGATCGCGTTCGCAGTCGTCCGGGCAGCCGCACTCCGCGATCTCGGCCCGGCAGGGCTGGTAGTCGTCTCGCTCACGAGGCTGAATGGTGCGTGCTTCCATGCTGATCATGGAAGCGACTGTATCAACTAACCGGCCATCGGGTCCAATCGTTTCTGGCGATTGGTTCGATCGATAACGCCTATAACAAGTGGAAGCTCGCCGCCATCTCCAGTCCCAGCGCCAACGCGGCGAGGACCAGCAGGATGCCGACGACCCGGGCGTCGTTGGTGGCGGCGATCGCGGCCAGCTTTGCCTCGCGCAACGCGGCGCCTACTTCGCTACGCGTGTTGCGAACGGCCGCCCGAGCCGCCAGTCGCAGGCGAACCGATACGGTTTCGACCCGACGCGCGGCACGTGCCGGGCCGTGCTCCGGGTGCAGTTGCATGGAAAACAGTCCCACCTCGCTTCCCTCCTTCCCCTGCGCGAACGGGGCTTCCTGCCCGTCACCGTAGCAGATCACGCCCGGTCCACGTCAAGTGGCTCCGAGTCTCGTTTAGACGGGCGGGGGCAGGTTCCAACGGCTGATCACGGGGTCCTCGTGCTCGTAGCCGAGCACGCTGAGCGCCGCCGTTTGCAGCGCATAGTGCCGGCCTCCTGAAGGAGGCTCACCCAGCCAGCGGGCGGCGAGTACGCGCAGGACGTGCCCGTGCGCGAACACCAGGACGTCGCCGGCGACCTGGCGCACCTCGGCGATGACGCGATCCACCCGGCGACCGACGTCCTCGGGGGTCTCGCCGTCGGGCCCACCGTCGCGCCAGAGCGACCAGCCGGGATTCTCCGCCGCGATCTGTCGCGAGGTCCGACCCTCGTACCGGCCGTAATCCCACTCCATCAACTCCGGCCGCACCTGCGCCGTCGCTCCGTAACCCGCCATGCGGCAGGTCTCCAGCGCCCGTTGCAGCGGGCTGCTGAGGACCAGGGCAAACTGCCAGGCGCGAAGGGGTGCGCTGAGCGCCGCCGCCAGCCGGCGTCCTTCCTCGGTGAGCGGGATATCCGTCCGGCCGGTATGGCGACCGTCGCGACTCCACTCGGTTTCGCCGTGGCGAACGAGCACCACGTTGTCCGCCACGGTGCCGTCCTCAGCCGGTCCGAAAGTTGACGTGCGAGGCGCCGCCGCTGATCCCGATATCGAAGCGGTCGGTCGCCGAGCCGTAGTCGGGGCTCTGTTGCTGGAAGTCGCCGCCGAGGTTCCCGGACGATGAGCCATTGATCGTGACGGCGCTGACGCCACCACTGACCGCCACCCGCCAGGGCGCGTGGGCCGGCGCGACCATGGTGACGTTGTTGGCTCCGCCCGACACGCTGATCACCACGGTCCCTTTCGGGTTGGGCAGCTGTGCGTCGAGCCGGTTGGCGCCGCCGGAGATGTCGAGCTTGCTGAGCTGGCCGTGGCGGAGGTCCAGGCTCAGGTTGGCTGCGCCGCCCCCGATCTGAATCGACCACGGGATCTGATCCGTGAGCGTGATCCGCAGGTGGCGGCGACTCCCGCCCAAGAAATGGAATGGCGAAAAAGTCGAACTCTCGTGGATCTGCAGAGTGCCGGTCTCGCGGTCGAGGCTGATGGTCGGGGGATTCTCACCGCTCGGATAGTCGACGTGAGCCTGGTACAGCGAGTCAGTGAGAGCTCCGGTCTGCACGTCGATGGTGGCGGCTCCGTAGCTGACGTCGAGCCTCGCGGCGGTCAGGCCACCCAGGGGTTGCAATGAATCGAATCGCTGGGTCCCGAAGGACGCCGCAGGCGCGAGCGCAGCATAGGCCACCCCGGCGGCCACGATGACGGCGGTCGCCCCGAGACCAATCAGGGTGGCCTGCTGACGCGGCATGGTCTGATTGAGAATCAGGCGCAGTCCAAGGATGACGAGCAGCAGCGGCCACAGGTCGCCCAGGCGCTCCAGGGCTTGCGGCGACAGCACGCCGATATTGGCCAGTAGGACGATGATTCCAATCGCGATCAGAACCAGCGGAAGGAAGAAGCCCCGGTTCCGGTACATCGCAGCCTATCGACGCCGAACCAGCAGCAGAAGTCCGAGCGCGATCAGCACAGCGGGCCAGAAGAGATCCCAGGGGACGTTATTGAATACGCCCAGGTTGGTCAGCAGGAAGTAGGCGCCAAGCACGATCAGGATGATGCCGGCCCACAGCCCAGGCGGCCGGTTGCCGTACGGAGGACCCCACCTTCCATGGTGGTGGGGGGGCTCGGCGGGTGGGGGGCCACTGGCTGGCGGCGAACCACTCGCGGGATCTCCGCTCGGCGGTGGCGTTCCACTTGCCTGCGAGCGCGAGAAGCCCCTTCGGAAATCCTGCCTCAGATCGTCGCCCATCGCGCGCAGACGTTCGCCAACACTCCTGGTGGCCGCCGCGGTCGTGTCTTGCGGCGGCTCCATCAAGAACCAGAGCACCAGATAGAGGAGGATACCGATGCCAGGTGGCACCAGGGCGAGGATGACGAAGACGACTCGGACGAGGAGGGGGTCGACCTCGAAATACGCCGCGAGGCCCGAGCAAACGCCACCGACGATGCGGTCCGATCCACGTCGCAAGACGCCCCCCGTCGTCTCACCCACGGCGCCGCAATTATCTCATGGCGGCTCCGGGGCGAGAAAAAGAGGGCGCGGGGGACGCGCCCTCGTCGGATGGTGGGCGGCGTTAGACCGCTCGGCGGCCCACCAGCAGGTTGTAAACGATCCCGATAATCGCCAGCAGCAGCAGCAGATGAATGAGCCCACCGCCGACGCTGAGGGCGAAGCCGAGGAGCCACAAGACGAAGAGCACGACGACGACGGTCCAGATCAAGCTAGCCATAAATACCTCCCATAACGGATACCGTGCTACATGATAGCGTCGGTATCATCTTACCGCGAGGGAGAGTGGGTGTCAACCTCGCGATCAGGGCCCGGACCCGGGCCTGCGGTGGGCTCTCAACAGCCAGGTTCGCCGGGGTGGCCGCAGCAGGGTGTGGGTGGGAACTGAAACCGGTTCGCGATGATCCGCCGTAGCTTGCGCCCGAGCGGCATCGGCTGGCGCAGGTTATTAAAGAACGCGGACGGTGTCGCTCGGCTCATGGGGCCGCTCCGTCGAGGTCTTTGACGACGTCTCCCCCGAGCAGCACCATCCGGACGTGCGCGGGATCAGCAAAGATCCCCGGGTCCGCGAGCGGGTCGGCGTCGAGCACGATCAAGTCGGCGCGCTTGCCCGCTTCGATCGTGCCGACATCCTTTTCGATGCGCATCAACGCCGCGTTGGTCCGGGTGGCCGCGATGATCGCATTCATCGCTCCCATGACTCGCGCCTGGCAGGCAATCTCCTTCCCTTTCTCGCCCTGCATGTCCGCCAGCACATCAGAGCCGGATCCGATCTGCAACCCCTTTTCGTAGGCGAGCCCGAGCGCGTCGTAGGCGCCGGTCAGTCCCTGGCGGATCTTGCGCGCCATGTCGTGGGTCCACCCATCGCCGGGCTCGAGCCGCGACATGAGCTCGTAGGTGATCACGGTCGGGACCAGAAACGTGTCCGATTTCTTCAGCATCTGGTCGGCTGTTTCCTCATCCAGGAAATTCCCATGCTCGATGGATCGGACGCCGGCCTGCAGGCAGTTCTGGATGGCTCGCGGACCGTAGGCGTGGGCGAGCACGTAGGTTCCGACCGCGCCCGCGACATCGACGGCAGCAGCTAGCTCGTCGACCGAGAATTGCACGTGATTGAGCTCATCGGTCGGCGAAGCGGCGCCGCCGCTCGCCATCACCTTGATCTGGTCGGCGCCGCGTCGCAGCGCCTCCCGGGCCGCCCGCCGGACCTCGTCGGGGCCGTCGGCCAGGATGGTCTCGCTGGTCAGGCCGTGCACCGCGCGGAAGAGCTCGCGGGCCGTGCGAGGCCGCTGGTTATCACCGTGGCCACCGGTTTGCGAGAGAAATGGTCCGCTGATGAAGAGTCGCGGTCCGCGGATCAGTCCGAGGCGGATGGCTTCCTTGAACCCCCAATCGAGGCCACCGGCGTCGCGCACCGTCGTGAAGCCGGCCTGCAGCGTGTCTTCGATCTGGCGAGCGATCCGAAGCGCGATCACCGCCGGGGCGAGGGCCACCTCCTCAACCGGATCGAGGTCGAGACTGGCCAGGTGGACATGCGCGTCGAGCAGCCCGGGCATCAAGGTGCGGCCCTGGCAGTCGATGACCTGGGCATCCCGGGGACCGGCGGGCCCGGCCGCTGGACCGATCCGCTGGATGCGTCCCTGCTCGACGACCACGCGCGCGTTGGGTTGGGGATCGCGGCCGGCGCAGTCGAGGAGGGTCGCGTGTTCGAAGACGACGCTCACGGCCCGACTAGTTTATCTACGCGGCGACGTAGGTCAGGAAGAGGTCCGTGCCATAGGCGAGTAAGAACCCGAGGAGCAATCCCCACGCCATCGCTGCCGGAGAGTTCAAGCGACGGCCGATATGGAACATTTCGTTGACGACGTAGAACAGAGCGCCGGCCGCCAGGGCCAGGAACAGCACATAGATATAGGTGGAGGTGAAGAGGTAGCCGATCACTGTCCCGAGAAAGGTCGGGGCACCGCCGATCAAGCCGGCGACGAAGAGAAAGCCCCAGGACGGCATCGAGCTGTCGGTGGCCAGCGGCGCGGCGATCCCGAAGCCCTCGGTGACGTTGTGGAGCGCGAAGCCGATGACGAGCACGACGGCGAAGGCGACCGCCCCGGTGGCGGCGGACTGGCCGATCGCGAGCCCCTCCGAGAGGTTGTGCAGGCCCAGCCCGGTGGCGATCATCATGGCGAGCGTCCTGGGGGCCGGAGGCGGCGCATGCTTGGTCCGTCCGAACAGCCGCGCGTTGAAGTACACCAGGCCGAGCAGGCCGATCCCGACGCCGGCGGCAAAGATCAGGGCCAGCCCCGCGAAGCCGCGATCGCCGTGCCGCACGGCGGCCAGGCTGGTCTCGATCGGGGTGGCGGCGTGGCTGAGGATGTCCCAGAGCAGGAAGAGCAGCACGCCGGTGGCGACGGCGTTCAGCATGCCCTGGACCGTCTTGGAGATGCCTCGAATCCGCCCGACCGGGAGACCGATGAAGATGGTGGCGCCGGCTATCGCGCCCAGCGCTGCGGCCGCGGAGTGACTCACGCGATAATGTTAGTAGATGCCAAGCTCGCGATTAGTTCACGCTAACACTACAACCCGTCCGCCCTCGGAGGTCATCGCCCACTACCTCGAGGCCATTTTTTACATCCGCGCGGAGGGCGAACCGGTGCGCAGCGCCCGACTGGCGGACTGGCTGTCGGTGAGCCGGCCCACGGTGACGGTGGCGCTGCGACGGATGACCCGCGACGGGATGGTGCGCCTCAACGCGCACAAGGAGATCGAGTTGACGGCGCGGGGCGACGACGCGGCGGCGGCCATCGTGCGGCGGCACCGCATCATGGAGCGGTGGCTGACCGATGTGCTCGGGCTCGACTGGGTAACGGCCGATGCCGAGGCCGAGCGCCTGGAACACGCGGTGTCGGAGGTGGTGGAGGAGACGCTCTACCGAAGCCTTGGACGACCGAAGACCTGCCCGCACGGTAACCCGATCCCCGGGCATTCGACGATGCGGGCGAACGAACTTCGCCTGTCGGCGCTTCGGCCTGGCGACACCGGGACGATCACCCGGATCTCAGAGGTGGCGCAGCGGGAAGCCCCGCCGCTGCTGCAGTACCTTCACGACCGAGGCCTCCACCCCGGAACGCGGATCACGGTCGAGGAGGTCGACGAGGTCGGCCGCACGATACAGCTTCGGGCGGCCCGCAGGCTGACGCTCAGCACTGAGACCGCCTCGAAGCTATCGGTCGTGCGTTCTGTTAAGCCGAAACCGAGACGGGCTTCCGCTCCTCGCTGACGACGACCGGCTTGACCGTCGTATTTGAGCCCGGCAGCACCAGCCAGCCGCATAGGACGATCGCGCACGAGATCACCGCGATGACGGTTGTCGCATCCATTGTCTTTCTCCTTCTTCCTAAAGGGCGTACGCGGGTTCGCCGTGTTGCGAGATGTCGAGGCCGAGGAGTTCTTCCTCTTCCTGAACGCGAAGCGGGACGAACAGGTTGACGACTTTGAGGATGACGAAGGTGCCGACGGCAGCCCAGCCCCACGCGGCGCCGATCGCCGCCAGCTGAATCAGGACCTGCTTCGGGTTGCCGTAGAAGAGACCGTTCGCAGCACTCGAGTTGATGGCGACGGTGGCAAAGAGCCCAGTGGCAAGCGCGCCCCAGGTGCCGCCGATACCGTGAACCGCCCAGACGTCGAGGGCATCGTCGACGTGGATCCGCTCGCGCAACTGAATAGCCGCGTAGCAGACCACACCGGCGCCGAATCCGATCACGATCGCGCCCATCACGTTGACATACCCGGAGGCGGGCGTGATCGCCACCAGCCCGGCCACCGCCCCGGCCGCGGCGCCCAGGACGCTTGGCTGCCGCTTGTGCCACCAGCTGACCGTCATCCACGTCAAGGCGGCCATGGCGGTCGCGGTATTGGTCACAACGAAGGCGCTGGTTGCCAGGCTGCCCGCCGTGACGGCGCTTCCCGCGTTGAAGCCGAACCAGCCGAACCACAACAGGCAGGCGCCGAGGATCGTCATGGTGGCGTCGTGTGGCTCGACCTTCTCCTTGCCAAAGCCCAGCCGCCGCCCGAGGACGAGCGCCGCCACGAGGGCCGAGACGCCCGAGCTGATGTGCACGACTGTCCCGCCGGCGAAGTCGAGCGCGCCAAGGTTGTGCAGCCATCCGCCGGCCCCCCAGACCCAATGCGCGATCGGGTCATAGACGAATGTCGCCCAGAGCAACGAGAAGAGTACGAAGGCCTTGAATCGCTGGCGTTCCGCGAAGGCGCCGCTGATCAGCGCCGGCGTGATCACGGCGAACATCATTTGAAAAACCATATAAGCCTGGTGTGGGATGGTGGGCGCGTAATCGGCGTTAGGCGTGAAGCCCACGTTGTTGAGGCCGATCCACTCGAGCCCGCCGATCAGGTGGAACTTGTCGGGTCCGAACGCAAGGCTATAGCCCCAAAGGACCCATTGGACACTGATGAGGCACAGGATGAAAAAGCTGTGCATGATGGTCGACAGCACGTTCTTACGACGGACGAGCCCGCCGTAGAAGAATCCGAGTGCTGGCGTCATCAGCATGACGAGAGCGGCCGACGCGAGGACCCAGGCGGTATCGCCGCTGTCGATCTTCATTTCGCCAATCTCCGGTTTGTCAAAACTTCCCTCCTGAGTGCGTTTTCACGCGCGTAAGTAACCGCGCCCTTCAGGTTGGGAAGCGTAGCGCTGCGAGGTGGCCTTCGATAATGTCGCAAGCGCACGAAGATTCCCAGCTCGGTTTGTATGCGCTGTCTGAGCCCCACTGCACAATGCGCGGCCGTAAATTTATTGCGGCGCGCACAAAATCGCGCGTCGACGGTTCAGGCGGTGGTCTGGTGCCAGGTCCGGTTGTCGTGGCAGAAGTGGATGGCGGCGGGCTCGAGCCGTCGGATCTTCTCGAGCGATCGGTCAAACGTCGGGACGTCCTCCATCATCCCTTCGCGGGGAGCCTCACCTTCGAACATCTCGACCGTCCAGCAAGCATCGCCGGTCATCAGGGCCGGACCCTCGGTGGTGTCGACCTGGATGCTCTGGTGGCCGGGGGTATGCCCCGGCGTGGTGACGGTCCGGACGCCGGGCACGATCTCCCGCTCGCCGTCGAGCAGCTCCCAGCGGGCGCCCGCGTAGTTCAGCCACTCGACGACGGTGTAGTCCGGGTCCTCGCGGCGCTCGTATTCCGCTCGCTGCACGTAAAGCGGCGCGTGAGGGAAAACGGCGTTCTGGCCGCAATGGTCGAAGTGCAAGTGGGAGTTGACGATCCAGCGAATGTCGGAGGGGTCGACATCGTGGGGGCGGAGCGCCGCCGCAACTGGCGCATTCACCGCTCGGTAGTCTTTGATGAGCTCCGTGTTGTTGCCGTAGCCGGTGTCGATGATGCCGGCGCCCGAAGGGTGCTTCACGAGGAAGCCGTGGACCGGGATTGTGAATTTCAATCTGGGCAAATAGAGATGTCCGAGGTCGAGTCGCACAATCGCCGACGGCGCCAACTGCACCGCGTGATGCTACAGCGGGCTCTAGGCCTTCAACAGCGGCAGGATCTCGTAGTTACCGCCCAACAGCTCAGACGCGGGCGCATTCAGGTATCCCTGCAGAACGGACGCATAGACCGAACGGAAGTCGGTAGTGAACTTGAGATTGCCGTTGTCGAGCGCGCTGAGGCTCGGCTGCTGGCCGTACAGGCCGCCCTTCACGGGCGCGCCCAGCAGGAACATCGGGGCGGCGGTGCCATGGTCGGTCCCGGCGCTGCCATTCTCTTTGACCCGCCGGCCGAATTCCGACCAGGTCATGACCAGCACCTTGTCGCCGAACCCATGACCCGCCAGGTCCTGCATGAAGGCGGCCAGCGCCTGGTCGAGATCGAGCAGCAGCTTGTCGTGGACCGGCTTCTCTTTTGAGTGGTTGTCGAAACCGCCCAGGGTGACGTGCGCCACGCGCACGCCCAGTCCCGAGACGATCGTCTCCGCCACCAGCTTGAGCGAGCTCGCGATCGGGCTCCTGGCCGGATAGGTGGCTTTCGCCTGGTAGGTCGCATCGGTCGTGCGCAACGCGTGCGACGCCTGCAGCGCCTCTTGGAGCGTGGTGTCGAGCAGGGCGCCGAACGGTGCGGGACCTGCCGTCTTGAAGGCGCCGTAGAACTTCATCACCGGGTTCTCGACGTCTACCTGGGTCCCGTGCTCGTTGACCGGCTGCAGGCGGAACGTTTGCAGCGACTGGAGTGCCGTCACGGGCGTCTTCGAGCGCAATTCCGGTGGCACCAGGGAGCCGGCGCTCACGCCTTCGAGAGCGTGGTTCGGGCTCTCACCCACCTGGTCGAGGTAATTGAGGTAGCGTCCCAGCCAGCCGTCGCCGATACCGCCCTGGACACTGGCGGTCTCCCAGATCGACATCGAGGCGAAGTGCGACAGGTTGGGGTGCGGATACCCGACGCCCTGGACGATCGCCAGCTGCCCCGCGTCCCAGCTGGCCTTCAGCCCCTTGAGGTTCGGATGCAAGCCGAGCTGGTTGTTGAGTGTCAGCACGCCGGTGTCCTGCCGGAGCGTCGGCCGCGCGTCGTGATAGGCGCCGTCCTGGAACGGAATCAGCGTGTTGAGACCGTCGTTTCCACCGGCCAGCTGGACCAGCACGAGGATCCGGCCGTTGGGGGTCGCCTGGGGCGAGTCCGCGGCGGCGGCCGCCACGCCGTTGGCGAAGATGCTCGGCACCGCTGATCCGGCAAACACCGGCAGCAGGCCCTGCTTGATGAAATCGCGGCGGCTAAACATGGGTGCTCATCTCCATCAGTTCAGTTGAAACTCCGGCGTCGCCATCGCCATGAATAGCAGGCCGGCGTGGTCGTCCGGATGCGCGGTCGCAAAGGCGTGCAGGCCATCCCGCGTGGTGCTCGTGACGTTCCCGTCGAGCACGGTGGCCGTGACCTTATCGACGGTTTGCGCCGGCGACGCCGCCGCCGCGCGGCGCGCCGCCGCGTTCGCGAAGTTGATCCGGTTGAGCAGCGTCGAGCTGTTGATCCACGAGGTGCCGCCCGGCCAGCCGGCCACATTCGGCGGATAAAAGAGCACCTGACCCATCGGCGCCATCGCATTGGCGGCCGCGAGGAACCCCTTGGCATCGGCGCCGGTCGTGCGCAGGGTCTGGGCCGTCAGTTCGGCCGGGCTCTTGACCAGCGCGCGATAAGCCTTCGCTGAGTAGAAGGCGTCCATGCTGAAAACTTCGCGGACAACCGCGCCCACGTTGTAGTGGGATTTTTGGAAGGTGTCAGCGAGGTGATGGACGATCTCCGGCTCGGGGTTCGGGTAGGCGAAGAAGCTGAACAAACGGGTAGAGAGCCGCTCGGCGGTAGCCCGGAGCGGCACCAGCATCTCGACGATGTCGTCGCCGGTGAAGTTCCCGGTCTTGCCCATGAAGGTCTTTTGCCCGCTGTCGAAGTAGCGAGCGTTGAAGACCGACTGCATCGTGTAGCGGAGCTGCGTGCCACCTTTGAGCGTCCAGCCGGTAAAGGCGCGGGCCGATTCGCGGACGTCGTCCTCGGTGTAGTGGCCGATGCCGGTGGTGAAGAGCTCCATCAGCTCTCGGGCATAGTTCTCGTTGGGCTTGCCCTTGCGGTTGTTCTCCGTGTCGAGGTAGACCATCATCGCCGGGTCTTTCGACACCGCCTTGAGCAAATCGTCGAAGTTGGCGAGCGCCATCTTCCGAAACAGCACATTCTGCACGTACATCTGGCCAGCACCGGATTTGTCGAGCCCGCTGGTCAGCAGGCCGTGCCAGAAGAGGGTCATCTTCTCTTCGAGGGGCCGGGCCGTCTGCACCATGCGTTGCAACCACCAGGCCTGCACCGCGCCTGCGGTCGGACCCTTAGCCGAGGTGAGGTCGAGCGTGGGAAGCTGGCCGTCGAGGCTTGCATTCGAGATCTGCTGGTAGTCCAGCACCGATTGAGTCATCATCGTGCTGGTCATCGCGGCGAGCCGATCGATCTCCGACGCCGTGCCGCCGAAGCCGGCCCGACGGAGGAGGTGGGCGGCGCGAACCCGCGGGCTGCTCATGGCTCCCTGGTAGTCATGCGTGAGATCACGCACCCGGTTGAGGATCTGTGACAGGTCGGTGCCCTTCCAGAGAACGGCCAGCGCAGCGGCCCCAGCACCGGCGGCGCCGGTTGCCAGCACGACCCGACGCGAAACCGGCCGCCGCCAGATCGGCGTTGATCTCGTTGCGAGTGGCGAATTCGGTGTGGCGTCGTCCATCTTCATTGGTAAGGCTAGGGCCGTGATTTGAATCCGGCCTGAGAGGCCCCTTAGAAGGTTCAACGCCGGTTCGCCACCCGCTCCGGCGACCGCTAGTTGGCGCTAGTAGCCAGGCCGCGAAGTGCTCGAGGCGCCGCCCGAGCCGGAGCCGTTGGAGGAGCCGCAGCCGGCGATCCCGCCGACCAGCAGCATCAGGGAGACCACGAAAACGAGCACGCGTTTCATCGCCCTAAGCTACGGCGTCAGGTTACGCTTGGCGCCGGTTGGATGGGCGTCCATATACTGGCTAAATAGCGAACCCCGGTAGGAGGCGATCTTGGCCCAGCCGGTCTCGCGCGAATCGATCGAAAAGGAACCCCGCATTCGCCGTGCAGACAAGGCGGTCGCCTCCGTCTGCCCCTACTGCGCGGTCGGCTGCAGTCAGCTGATCTACGTCAAGGACAAGCGCATCATCGACATCGAGGGAAATCCCGCCTCGCCCATCAACGAAGGCACGCTGTGCCCGAAGGGCGCGGCAACCTATCAATATGTCGTCAATCCCAATCGGGTCACCACGGTGCGATACCGGGCGCCCCACTCTGACCACTGGGAAGACCGGCCACTCGACTGGGCGATGGACCGCGTCGCCACTCTCATCAAAGAGACGCGCGACGCCACCTTCGTCGAGCGCACGCCCAATGGCACGCTGGTCAACCAGACGACGGCGATTGCGACCCTGGGCGGGGCGACGATGGACATCGAAGAGAACTACCTGATCAAGAAGCTTTTCAGCGGTGGCCTGGGCGTCGTGTCGATCGAAAACCAGGCCCGGATATGACATAGCTCCACCGTCCCCGGTCTGGGGACAAGCTTCGGACGAGGTGGGGCGACCACCTTCCAGCAAGACCTGGCCAACGCCGATGCCATCCTGATCATGGGCAGCAACATGGCCGAGAACCACCCGGTCGGCTTTCGCTGGCCGATGAAGGCCCGTGAAAAGGGAGCCACGATCATCCACGTCGATCCCCGATTCACGCGCACCTCAGCGTCCGCCAACCTCTACGTGCCGATCCGATCCGGCAGCGACATCGCGTTTCTCGGGGGCCTCATCAATTACGTGCTGACGCACGACAAATGGTTCAAGGAATATGTCCTCGCCTATACCAACGCCTCAACGATCGTCAGCGAGGACTTCGTCGATGCCGAAGACAACGGCGGCCTGTTCTCTGGATATGATTCGCAATCAGGCAGCTACGACAACGCCAGCTGGACCTACGCCGGCGGCAGCCCGACCGAGCACCAGCCCACGCGCGACGAAACCCTGCAGCACCCTCGCTGTGTCTTCCAGATCCTCAAGCGCCACTACGCGCGGTATACCGCCGAGATGGTGGAGCGGGTTTGTGGCTCGCCGAAAGAGCTCTTTCTCCAGGTGGCCGAGGTGCTCGCCGCGAATTCCGGGCGCGAGCGGACGAGCGCCATCGCCTATGCGGTCGGCTGGACCCAGCAAAGCTACGGTGCGCAGATCATTCGCGCCGCCGCCATCCTGCAGTTGCTGCTGGGCAACATCGGTCGCCCTGGCGGCGGCATCATGGCGCTGCGCGGCCACGCATCGATCCAGGGATCGACGGACGTGCCCACGCTCTTCGACCTGCTGCCCGGCTATCTCCCGCACCCGGCGGTGGTCAAGGGCGATGACACGCTCGAGCATTACATGCGCGAGTCAGGCAACAGAGGCGGCTATTGGTCGAACCTGCCGAAATTCATGGTGTCATTGCTGAAAGCGTGGTACGGGGACGCGGCCACCAACGCGAATGAATACGGCTATCAATGGATTCCCAAGTTGACGGGCGACCATTCCCATGTCTCCACCTCCGCCGCGATGGCGGACGGCAAGGTCAAAGGCTTTGTCGTCTTCGGCCAGAATCCGGCGAACGGGAGTCCCCACGCCGGCCTGCAGCGCAAAGCACTCACCCAGCTTGACTGGATGGTCGCGCTCGACCTCTACGAGACCGAGACCGCAGCTTTCTGGTACGCGGCTCCCGAAGGATGGAAGCCGGCCGATATCAAGACGGAGGTCTTCCTCTTCCCGACGGCAGGCCCTGGCGAGAAAGAAGGGACCTTCACCAACACCCAGCGGCTTCTGCAATACCACGACAAGGCGGTCGATCCGCCCAACGACACCCGATCCGACCTCTGGTTTCTGTATCACCTGGGCCGGCGGCTGAAAGATCTCTACCGCGACTCGACAGAACCGCGCGACCAGGGATTGCGCAATCTGACCTGGAACTATCTCCCGGACCACCCCGATCCCGAATATCGGATCAAGGACGAGCCTTCGGCGGAGAAGGTCCTGATGGAAGTCAACGGCTACACCGTCGCCGACCACAAGCAGGTCCTCGATTACGAACGCCTGAAGGATGATGGCTCCACGGCCTGTGGCGTCTGGATCTACTCCGGTGTGTTTCCGGCGCCGGGTCAGAACATGGCGCGTCGGCGGAATCGCAGCCCGGATAACTACGTGGATCCGGAGTGGGGCTTCGCCTGGCCGGGCAACCGGCGCATCCTCTATAACCGCGCCTCCGCGGACCCGGCCGGGAAGCCCTGGTCCGAGCGAAAGAAGTACGTCTGGTGGGACGCTGGCGCCGGGAGCTGGACCGGGCTCGACGTTGCCGATTTCCCGCTGAAAAAGGCTCCTGATACACCGGCGAAGGAGCAGGCGAGCGGGATCGAGCGGCACTCCGGCTCCGATCCGTTCACCCTAAAAGCCGACGGTCGCGGCTGGCTCTTTGCGCCCACCGGGCTCAAGGACGGCCCACTGCCGACGCACTACGAGCCGCTGGAAACGCCAGTCCGCAATCTCCTATACCCGCGCCAGGACAGCCCGGTCGCCAAGCGTTTCCGTCGCCAGGACAACCCCATCAGTCCACCTGGCGACCCGCAGTACCCCTACGTCGTCACGACCTACCGCGTGACCGAGCAGTACACCTCCGGCGCGATGTCGCGCTGGAACAGCTGGCTCAGCGAGCTGATGCCCGAGATGTTCGCCGAGATCAGTCCCGAGCTGGCGACCGAGAAGGGCATCGAAAATCTCGATTGGGTCGTGGTCTCCACGCCGCGCAACCAGATCGAGTGCAAGGCACTCGTCACCCGACGAATTCGCCCCTTCCGTCACAACGGAAAAGTGATTCATGAGGTTGGCCTGCCCTATCACTGGGGCTACAAAGGGCTGGTCACGGGCGCCATGGCGAACGACCTGGTGGCGCTCTCCGAGGAACCGAACGTCTACATCCAGGAAGACAAGGCCCTGACCTGCGACCTTCGAAAGGGGCGATTGCGATGATCGACGGCTACAAGCGCTTCATGAATCTCGAGGAGCCGCTGCCGCCGAAGAAAGCGAAAGGCTTCTTCACCGATACCAGCCTTTGCATCGGCTGCAAGGCGTGCGAAGTCGCCTGCAAGCAGTGGAACCAGTTGCCCGCCGACGGATTCGTCATCACCGGCAACAGCTACGACAACACCGGTCACCTGGGTGCGACCACCTGGCGGCACGTCCAGTTCATCGAGCAGGCGAAGGCCAACGGCAACCGGCAGGAGCAGCGCTGGCTGATGATGTCGGACGTCTGTAAGCATTGCGCCAACGCGGCCTGCTTGGAGGCGTGCCCGACGGGCGCACTCGTGCGCACCGAATTCGACACCGTCTACGTCCAGCAGGACATCTGCAACGGCTGTGGCTTCTGCGTGCCGGCCTGCCCCTTCGGCGTCATCGACCGCGTGCCCAAGGAGAGCACGTTCGAGGTGGGGACAGCCCATAAATGCACGCTCTGCTACGACCGGCTGAAGGATGACATGACCCCCGCCTGTGCGAAGTCGTGTCCGACCGCGTCGATCCAGTTCGGCGACGTCGAGGAGCTCCGGCGGCGTGCGCGGGAGCGTCTCGGCGAGCTGAAGGCACGAGGCGAGTCGACGGCGCGCCTTTACGGAATGCCGGAAGGGAAGGAGGCGTTGGAGGTCGGCCCGCTGCATGCCTTCTTCCTGCTGCTCGATAAGCCGCAGGCTTACAACCTGCCCGAGGTCCCGCGATTGCCCCGCACGACGATGGCGGAACGCTATGGGTGGAGCGCCGCCGTCGGGATCGGCTTTGCGATGGTCGCGGCCCTCGTGTTTCGCAGCGGCCGCCGATGACCGAGGGCTACTACGACTACCCGGTCGTGCGTCGTCCGGTGTGGACCTGGGAGGTGCCCGCGTACTTCTGGCTCGGTGGGATGGCCGCCGGCGCCTTCGTTACGGCCTCGTTGGCACAAACCCTTGGGTCGACGGACGATCGTCGCATTGCCGCCGACGGCTACTACGTAGCGGCGGCTGCACTCGTTCCGTGCGCGCCCCTGTTGATTGCCGACCTCGGCCGTCCGGACCGCTTTCATCACATGCTGCGCATCTTCAAGCCGCTATCGCCGATGAACCTCGGCGCCTGGACTTTGACCGGCTTCACGCCGCTTGCCTTCGCCAGGGCCGCCTCCCACGCCGCCGATACGGGCCTGCTTCACGGTCCATTGCGAGCGCTGGCCCGGCTCGCGCCGCGACGACTTGTTGAGCTGGCCGGCAGCCTCCTGGGTCTGACGCTCGCGGGCTACAGCGGCGTTCTGTTGGGCGCGACCAACATTCCGTTGTGGGCGAAGAGCAAGCTCCTGGGCGGCCTGTTCATGGCTTCGGCGTTGTCGAGCGGATCGGCCGCGGTTACGCTCCAGGCCGCTCGCCGCGGCGCGCCCGATGCCACGCTACACCGCCTCGCGACGGTCGAATCGGCGGCGTCGCTTGGAGAGATGGCGATTCTCACTGCCTACCTCATGCAGTCTGGAAAAGCGGCTCGTCCGCTGACGACCGGTCGGTTCGCTCTGCCATTCTGGCTGGGCGCGGTCTGCGCAGGAGGGCTGCTCCCGCTCGTCCTTCATGGCGTGACGCGTCGCGGGCATGGCACCAGGCTGCAATCGGTGTCGACGGCTGCGGCCGTGTGCACCATCGCCGGATCGCTCGTGCTGCGATGGAGCATCTTCGAGGCGGGGAAAGTCTCATCAGGGGACCAGGCCGCCTCATTCGAGCTGTCCAGCGACTAGCGGCCGCGGAGCGTCAATGCTGGCAGTTGTAGTGAGCCTGCTCGCAGGAGATCACCTGTGGGGCGCGCCCGGTGGTGTCAAAGCTCGCAAGCACGTTCCAGTACGTGTTTTGAAGGGTGTTGCCCATCACGATCAGCGTGACGACGACCACGCAAGCGCACAACACCAGGATGACGGCGTATTCGACCATGCTCTGGCCGCTCTGCCGGCGTCTCGAGGCACCGAGAGGTCTCCTCACACTAAATAAAACGAGGCTAACGTCCAACTGATCCGAACCTTACGAATCGCCTTACGATCGTCGGATGCGGCAACTCGACCTGAACGCCGACGTCGGTGAGGGAAACTCGGAAACCGACGAGGCGCTCCTGCGGCTGGTGACCTCGGCGAATGTTGCCTGCGGCCTTCATGCGGGTGACCCGCAGACCATGCGAACAACGGTGGCGATGGCGCTGCGGAACGGCGTCGCGGTCGGCGCTCACCCAGGCTTCAACGACCGCGAGGGTTTCGGGCGGCGGCCGCAACGGTGGACCGCGGCCGAAATACAGGAGCTCCTGACAAATCAACTTGGCGCGCTCGAGGCGATCGCCGGCATCGAAGGAACCACCCTGCACCACGTGAAACCGCACGGGGCCCTCTACAACCAGGCCGAGAAGGATGGATCGCTCGCGGCCGCGATCGTTGCCGCCGTCCGCGCATTCAATCCGGCCCTCCGGCTGGTCGGTCGTGCGGGATCGGCGATGCAGCAGGCGGCCCTGGCGGTGAGCCATCCCTTTACCGCGGAAGCCTTCGCCGACCGGCGATATCGGGCCGATGGCACATTGCTGCCCAGGACCGAGCCGGCCGCGGTGCTCACCGATCTGGAGGAGGTGGCCCGACAGGTCCGCACCTTGGTCACTGACGGTGAAGTCCGCGCCAGCGACGGCAGCCGGGTTGCCGTATCGTTTGAAACCCTGTGCGTGCATGGCGACACCCCTGGCGCAGCGACCCTCGCCAGGCGGATCCGACAGGAACTGGGCGCGCTTGGGGTCAGCGTTTCCATCCCGCGCTGATCGCCCTCGTCATCCTGGCGGTCGCCGGCTCGGCCGTCCTCGGCCACCAGCTCGGAGTGTCGACCGGGAAGCCGTCGACGGCCACCGCGAAACGGCTCATCGTGGCCGACCCGTATGTGGGGGGCGGCACATGGTTCAAGGGCAACCTCCACGTCGCCTCCCTGCGCGGGGTGGGCACGGACCTGCCGTCCGCCATCGGCGCGTGGTATGCGGCGCACGGCTACGCCTTCCTCGGGATCAGCGACATGAACACCTATACCTGGGTGTCGGAGTACGGCACTCGCGCCCACACCGGGATCCCCACTGTCGATGCGACCTATCCCTTTGCCCAGGTGCTCGCGGTCGGTATGGATCACTGGCAGCCTGCCAATAACCTTCAGGGCGCCATCGATTGGATCGCGCACGACGGCGGCTTGCCAGTGCTGGCGGCGCCTGGCTTTGCGGCCAGGCCGCAAACGCTTGCGACGGTGCTGGCCGTCCGAGGCCTGTTCGGTCTCGAGGTCTATGACGCGAGCGTCGCAGGGAGCGATCCGGGTCGGGGAGATGCGACTGCCATGTGGGACGGGTTGCTAGCGGCCGGGAACCGCGTCTACGCCTTCGCCGGTGATGACGCGACCGGATTGCACGATCCTGCGCTCGGCCGGGCCTGGATCGACGTACTCGCGCCAGCGCAAGACGGCGTCTCACTGCTGAGCTCGCTTCGGCAGGGCGCCTTCATCGCCTCTACCGGCGCCGAGTTCACTCGACTAAACGTCACCGGGCGGACCATCACGGCTGAAGCAGCGCCCGGCTCGAGCCTGCGCTTCATCGGTCGCGGCGGTCAGCTGCTGAAAACGGTCAGTGCCAACACTGGCACCTACCAGGTCAGCGGTGGCGAAGGCTATGTCCGCGTCGAGGCGATCCGCGACGACGGCGCCCGGGCCTGGAGTCAGCCCTTCTTCATCAGCTTGCGGTGAGACTCCGACCATAAGCGCCGCTGGCTGCGGGGAGGCACGCCCTCGGGCGCGCCGCAGACGGGCCGCGATCGCCAGGTTGTTGTCGAGCCTGTGGGTGAGGGTACTGGGCACAAGCCGCAGAGGCGTTCACGCCGGCTGAGCAAGAACCGATTTGAATTCAGTTGACCGGCCCGCCGAGCACGCTCGAGGGGGTGGCGACCTCAGCGGCCAGCGGTGATCGTGGGCGCGGCCGCGTCAGCGGCCAGCGGTGATAACGGGCGCGGCAGCAGTCTGCGGCTGGGGGGTTGGGTTCGCCCCAGCCGCCGTCGAGAAATGCCAGACCTTTCGGCCGGCGACCCCATTGAGCGTGTAAGTCAGTTCGGCCGTGTAGGTGGTGCCCGCGAGCAACGGGGTGTTGGCCAGGAAGGCGAAGGAATTCTCGGTCTCGGCTCCCGGCTGCAATGAGATGCCCGGCAAATCGGTGCCCGACGGATCTCGTAAGTGGAAGGCCGTGATCGTGACCCTCGCGTTGCGGTCGAAGGTGGCGGAGACGGGATAGCCGATCGGATAGCTGGCGTTGGGTGCGGGATCCGGGATTTCGTTGCCGTTGAAAGCGGTCGGCACGCTGACCTGGTTGTCCGCCGGATAAAGGATGATCCGCCCGGTTGCCGTCTCCCGGTACGACATGTCCATCACCTGCACCGTCAGCGGGCCGAGGTAGGCGTCGCCGTAGCCGAGCTCGATCAGGTCGGCGCGCAGCAGGGGGAAGCGGTGATAGACGGAATCGATCCAGTCGGTGACCGCGGCCGCCGGGTCGGCGCGATGGGTGATGACCTCTGCCATCGACCGCTGCGGATAGCCGAAATGCTGCGCCCGCGTCAGCACGTTGTCGCCGACGTAGCCCTGGCCGCTCGCCTCCTCCTTATGGATGCCGAGGTCGCGGATGCTGGCGAGCGCTCCGTTGAAGAAGGTGTAGAAAGCGTGGGCCAGCGCCGACTGGTGGATGATCGGCGAGCTGGTCACCGGAGCCAACCCAGCCAGACGCCGATAGCGGTTGACCGTCGCCAGCGCGAGCGCCTCTCGATCGGCCGCGGCCTTGTCGAGATCGACGTACGTGGCGGCGGGTGCCGCGCCCACGCCGCTGGGGGCCACCGTGCCCTTGGCCGCCGTTGCGGCGGCGGTCTCGTCCTTGTTCAGGTAGCGAAGCACCGAGACCAGGAATGCGCCAGCCTCCTGGTCGGTCGGTTGCGCCGCGATCGCGGCGCGCTCGTCCCTGATGGCGGTAGTCGGATCCTTGTCCCTGGCAATGGCGATGTCGCCCAGCAGCCTGAGGTCGAGGGCGCTCCGTGGCTGGAGCTGAAGGGCAGCCTGGTAGGCGCTCTTGGCGACGTCGTAGTCCTGGGCAAAGAGCGCCACCTCGCCCAGTTGCTCGCGGAGTCCCGCGTCATCCGGTGACAGGGTCGCGGCTCGCTGGAGAAACTGGGTTGCACCGCTCAGGTCCTGCCGGGCAATCGAGAACCGTGCCAATTCGAGCAGCCGCTCCACCCACTTCGGCTGCGCGCCCGCCGCGAGCTTCAGATGCGCGAGCGCTTGCGGATAGTCCTTCTTGTCGCGGTAGTAGTTGGCCCAGTTGCGGTCGACTTCCGCCTTGTCGTAATCGGATCCCTTCTTGGCGAGCTCGGCGCCTTTCGACAGCTGGGTCTGTGCGGTGGCGTACTGGCCCACATCCGCGAGGGCCTCGGCGTAGAAGACGTGGGCCAGGGTCGAGTTAGGTGCCGCTTTCACGGCGGCGGCCCCGTCGCGCGCCGCCGATTGGATATCGTCGTTCCAGTCCTCGACCCGGGTCAGGACGGTGAGGACGAAGCCGTCATGGGGTGCAATGCTCAGGGCTTTCTTGGCCTCGTCGAGCGCAGCCGTCTGTTTGGTCTGGTAGTTGAGGACCAGTGCATAGACGGCGTGGTCTTTGGCGTCCTGGGGATGCGCCTTGATCAAGTCCTGCAGCTGGGCAGTCGCCGCCGCATATTTGTTCTGGAACATGAGAGCGAGCGCCGAGTCCGCGCTTGGCGCACTCGACTTGGGGGCGACCGGATCGCACGCGGCCAGCAGGACAGCAAGAAGAAGGATCGTGCCACGCCGCCGCCTCACGTGGTCAGTCTATCGGGCGGTTCTTAAGGAGTCGTAAGGGTCGAATTGATGACGATCTGGTGACGCCGCTCCGCTGGAAAGAGGGCGGCCATACGTCTCACTCGCATGACCGCGGGCGCGCGCAAGCTGGACGCGAGCCGGCTCAAGGTGATTTCGGGCGGCAGTCCGACGCCGGCGCCATCGTATCGGCTGCTAACGCAGGTCAGCGCCGCGCTCAGCAGTTCACTGGATCTCGATCGGACCTTGAAGGACGTCCTGGAGCGCATGAACGCGCTGGTCGCCTTCGACGCGGCCACCATTTTCCTGCTCGACGATTCGCGTACCGAGCTCCATGTCAAGGCCGCGCTCGGCGTGCCGGTGGCGCTCAAAGAGGTCAAGAGCTTCAAGGTGGGCGAGGGCGTCGTTGGTTGGGTCGTGCGCCACGGCGCTACGGCCCTGATCCAGGACTCGTCCAAGGACGCCCGCTACAAGGTGACCGGTGCCGAGCGCCGCTCCAAGACGGTACTGGCCGCCCCGCTGCGGGCGCAGGAGAACCTGCTGGGCGCTCTGGTCCTGGTTCGCGCCGCCCGGGAGCCCTTCGGACCGGAGCATCAGAAACTGGTCGAGGCGATCGCCACCCAGGCCGCGGTCGCCATCGACCATGCCCGCCTGTTCGAAACCGAGCGTGCCTCCCGCCGCCGAGCAGAAGCGCTCCTCGCCACCGCCCAGGCGGGTAGCGAGGCCGTCACCACGCCGGAATTGCTGCAGCGGGCCGTTAAACAAGTGGCCTTCGCCATGCGTGCTACTGCCGCCGCCGTCATCCTGCCGGACGAGGAAGGCGAGATCATCGAGGCGGCCTTCGATGCCTCAGATCCGCCGGCCTTCGGTCTCGAGTCGCTTCGCAGCCAGCCCGTCGGCGTGCTGCCGTTGATGGCCGGCCTGGCGGAGTCAGTGCGGCCCCTCGTCCTCTTGCGAACCACTCGCCCGTCGTTGCTCGACGACGCCTTCTGGTCGCACAGCGAGGCGCACGCGGTCGCCGCGGTCCCAGTGCGGTGGCAGGGAAAAATGACGGCCGCGCTGCTGGTGGGCTTTGCCGATGCCGAGCGGTTGAACCCGGCGGAGCTCGAACTGCTGGATGAGATCGGGCGGCAGGTGGCGCTGGGAATGGAACGGCTCCGGCTGCAGGCGCGCGTCCAGGATCAGCAGAACGAGATGGCCGTGGTCTCCGAGCGCAACCGGATTGCCCGCGATATGCACGATGGGCTCGTCCAGTATGTCTACGCGCTCGGGCTCCAGCTCGAGCACGCGCGTGACCTCGCGCTCAGCGAGCCCGATGCCGTACCGCCCGTCTTGAGCGGGTCTATCCAGCAGTTGAATCACGTCCTCTCCGAGATGCGGACCTTCATCTATCAGCTCCGCCCGATCATCATGAAAGAGAAGGAGATCGGGCAGTGGGTGGCCGATCTGTGCACGCACTTTCAAGAGGCGACCGGCATCCCGGTCCAGGTCGAGGTGGGTGCGTCCCCCAGCGAGGAGCTCTCGCCTGAAATTTCCATCGCGCTCTTTCGGATCATTCAGGAAACGCTCGCCAACGTCTTCAAGCATGCGGAAGCGACCCACGCCACGCTGTCGCTCAACTTCGGCGACGACGCGGCCACGCTGGTGATCGAGGATGACGGCAAGGGCTTCGACGTCGACGCCCGGCCGGCACCGGGGATCGAACGGGGCCGAGGGCTTCCCAACATCGAGGAACGCGTGCACGAGCTCGGCGCCACGCTGACGCTGGAAAGCGCGCCAGGCGCCGGCACCCGGCTGGAGGCGGTGTTTCCATACCGCCGATGAGCACCGGGGCTGTTCGCCTGCTGATCGCCGACGATCACGAGATGATCCGGCTTGGGCTTCGCACCATTCTGGAGTCCGATCCGCGTATCCGGGTCGTGGGTGAGGCCGCCTCGCCGCAGGATGCCGTCTACCAGGCCGCGCTGCTGCGCCCCGACGTCGTGCTGCTCGATGTCCGGATGCCGGGTGGCAGTGGGATCGACGCGTGCCGCGAGATCCTCGGGCGCAACCTGGGCAGCAAAGTCATCATGTTGACCTCGTTCGCCGACGAGGATGCCGTCTACGAGTCGATCATGGCCGGCGCCTCAGGCTATCTCCTCAAGGAGATCAACAAGGGCGCGCTGATCGACGCCGTCATCTCGGTGGCGGAGGGTCGCTCACTCCTCGACCCGGAGGTCACCCGCAAGGTACTCGAGCGGATCCGGAAGATGGCCGCCAGCTCCGATGAAGTCGTTCGGGCCGCGCTCTCCGACCAGGAAAAGCGAGTGCTGCGGCTGGCCGCGCAGGGGAAGACGAACAAGCAGATCGCCGCCGACCTGTTCCTCTCGGACAAGACGGTCAAGCATCACATCTCGAACATCCTGAGCAAGCTGGGTCTGAGCTCGCGCGCCCAGGCGGCCGTTTGGGCGACCCAACACGGCCTACTCGATGACGGCTTCCCGGAGCGGAAAGCCAGTTAGGGCAACCGCCCGGGGACGCGGTGCATTTGTGCCGGAATCGCCGCGAACTCACGTTTCCCTTACGGAGCCGCTTGCGCCGGGTATCCGCCGTTCGGCCCGAAGCTGGGCTGACTGGCGGATAAGCCGGGGGGCCGGCGCAGGCTACGCTCCCCGATACGTGGCGCCGCTGCGTTGATAAATCCAGGAGGACTGCATGCTGCTCGTTGACAAGCTCAACAAAGGCAAACTTCCCGAGAAGCCCCAGGGCGGGGATCCGGGTACGCCGCCGAGCTTGTCCAGCCTGACGGTCAAGCCTCAGAACATCGCGGCCCGCGTTCCGAACGTTGATCGCATCAAGAAGGCCGTCCACGAGCGGCTGATCACGTCGCTCGGCGGCAACTCGGACACGGCGAGCGCCGACATGGTGCAGCGCCGCATCGCCGAGCTGGTCGACGAGTATTGCCAGGAGACCAACCTCAAGCTCACCAAGTTCGACCGCGAAGAGCTTGCCGAGCTGATCATGCACGACACCCTGGGCCTGGGCCCGCTGGAGACCCTGCTGGAAGACCCGGAGGTCAGCGAAATCATGGTCAACGGACCGAAGACAATTTTCGCCGAGCGCCGCGGCCGCCTGACGCAGTCGGAGCTGGTCTTCGAGGACGAGCGTCAGCTTCGCCGTGTCATCGACCGGATCGTGGCACGCATCGGTCGCCGGGTCGACGAATCGTCGCCCATGGTCGATGCCCGCCTCCCCGATGGTTCGCGCGTCAACATCGTGATCCCACCGCTGGCTGTGCAGGGCTCGAGCATCACCATCCGTAAGTTCTCGCGCGTCCCGTACAAAGTGTCCGATCTTGTCACCTTCGGCACGATGAACAAAGAAATGGCCGACTTCATCCGCGCCTGCGTGCGCTCGCGAATCTCGATGGTCGTCAGCGGCGGCACCGGTTCGGGCAAGACGACGACCCTGAACGTGCTTTCAAACTTCATCCCCGACACCGAACGGGTCGTGACCGTCGAGGACACGGCTGAGCTGCAGCTTCGGCAGCGCAACCTGGTCACCCTGGAGGCGCGCAGCGCCAACGTCGAAGGCCGCGGCGCGGTCGCCATCCGCGACCTGGTCGTCAACGCCCTGCGGATGCGGCCCGATCGCATTGTCGTGGGCGAATGCCGCGCCGCCGAAACCCTGGACATGCTCCAGGCGATGAACACCGGCCACGACGGCAGCATGACCACGGTCCATGCCAACAGCCCGAAGGACGCCCTCAACCGGATCGAGACCATGGTCATCATGGGCGGGTCTGACCTGCCCTTTCAGGCGATCCGCGAACAGATCGTCGGCGGCATCACGCTGTTCGTGCAGCAGGCCCGTCTGCGTGACGGTCGCCGGGTCGTCACACACATCTCCGAGATCACCGGGATTTCCGCAAACGTGATCCAGTTGCAGGACATCTGCGTCTTCGACCAGACGGGCATCGACGAAGAGGGCAACGTGCTCGGCGCCTTCCGCTGGACCGGCGTGCTGCCCAAGCTACTGCCCCGTCTGAAAGCCAACGGTGAGGATTTCCCGATCGAGGTCTTCGGCAAGACCGGCCTGCAAGTGATCGAGGGGCAGTCGGCGGCCGCCGGCGACGCGGCGCTACGCGCCACGGCGGAGTGACGGATGCCAAAGTGGTCCTTTTCTCGACGGCAGAAGCCCGCCGATAAACCGGCGGCGCCAGCCCCGCCACCGGCCGCCAAGACATCGGAGCCGCGAGTGACTCCATCGAGCGCCCCGACGCCATCAACTCCTGCCCGGCGGTCGGTTGACGCCGACACCTCGGGCCGCTCGCTTACGGCTCAGCTGGAGGAGGCCGCTACGACCCAGACGCGGCTGCGGCTGGATCTCGCCGAATTGCTCAAGGCGCACCGGCAGCAGGGACGTGTGCTGGAGCGCAACCAGAAGGTGCTCGAACAGACCGAGCAAGAACTCGGCCGGCATCGGGGGCGGGCGGCCGCGCTCGAGGCTGAGGTCGCCGAACAACGGAACCTCGCGGAGCAGCACGCCAGCCGCGTGAAGGAGCTGGAGCAGGTCGTCGCCAAGCACGCCACCCTGCAGACCGCCTACGAGACGCTCGATCGCGAGCGGCAAGACCTGACCGTCCGCCTATCGGACGTCACGCGGAGCCGAGCCACCGCCGACGCCGATCGTGACCGCCTCGCCGGCGAGCTGGCCGGCGCCCACGCGACGATTGCGGCGCGCGACGCTGAGGTCGCGGCCCTCAAGGTGGAACAGGAAGCCGTCGAGGCGCGTGTCGCCGGGCTGCGTACTGAAATCGAGGCCCTCAAGCGCACCAGTGACGGGCTTCGAGGAGACCTCGAGCGCGCACTCGAGAATCAAGCCGCGCACCATCGCGTCCAGCTAGAGTTCGAGGCCCTCTCGGCACGCTGGGACGTGGCGCGCGCCCAGCTCGCCGAGGCCGAGCAGGCGTTGAAGAGTTCCCAGGCGACCATCAAGGCAGCCCAGCGGCTGTCGTCCTCGGTGGAATGGCGCAGCGTCCTCGACGGCGTGCTGGATGCCGCTTCCGAGCTGGTGCGTTTCGAGCGCGGGACGCTCGCGCTCGTCGATCATCTCCAGGAAGAGCTCAAGGTCGAGGCGGCGCGCAACAGCCCGATCGCAATCAGTGAGATGTCACGCTTCAAAGTGGGCGAAGGCATCGCGGGTTGGGCGCTCTCCCATCGCGAACCGGTACTCGTCCGCGACAGCCGGTCCGACGCGCGTTTCAAAGCCTCTGACCCGAAGCATCAACCGAGATCCTTCATCGCGGTACCATTGCTCGCCGACAAAGAGGGGCTGGGGGTATTGACGCTGGCGCGGTCTGCCAGCGATCCTTTCACCGAGCACGACCTGCGCAACCTGGCGCGCGTCGCCACGGATGCCTCCAATGCCTTGATCAATGCTCGGCTGGTCGACCTCCTCAAGCAGCGGGAAGACCGCCTGACGACGCTCGTCCGCAAGGCGCGCGAGCTTTCCGTCGCGAATGACAGCAAGCAACTCATCGAGTTCGTTCTCTCCAGCGCAAAGGAGCTCGTGGGCGGCAAGGCGGCGTTGCTGGCGCTGCGCAACCAGAAGACCCTGGAGCTCGAAGTTGCGGGCTCGCAAGGTATGGCCGAAACCATCATCAGCCAACGAATCGCCTGGGGTGCCCCGGCGGCCGGCGACGTGATGCGTTCCGGCAAGCCCTGGGTCTCGCCGATGCGTGAAATGCTGCCACCCCAGCTGGTCGAGACGGTCGAAGCGGCCGGTCTCAAGATGATCGCCTCAGTGCTGTGCGGCTCGCTGCGAGAGCAGGATATGACCGACGACGGCGCGCTGTTGAGCCGCTCGGAGCTCGAGGCCTCAGACGAGGTGAGTGGCGTGCTGAATGTCTATCGCGACAACCTCGATCCGATCCCCGCCGGTGACCTCGAGCAGCTGAAGGCCTTCGCCGAGCAAGCGGCCGTTGCAATCCAGAACGTCCGGCGCTGGGACCACGTCAAGGAGCAACTGCAGGCGACCTCGTCGATGAACACCCGCTTGATGGGCCGCGAACGCTACATCAACCAGTTGCTGTTCCGTATCCAGCAGCTGGAACAAGAGCTCGGCCGCTACAAGGCCGCCTAACTTCTGCAATTACCCCCTCCCCCTCTGGGGGAGGGCAGGATGCGGGCTCTTTTGCGCTATCCGCTGATGCGGCGGCGGCGCTTGCCGGCGAGGTTCAGCCGGCCGAGGATAAAGGCGTCAAGCACACGGTGCGAGGCGACGACGCCGTCGGCGACGCGCCGCGAGCCTTTGCGCCGATCCGCCTTGAGGTCGATCAGGTACTTCTCCTGCTGAGCCCAGACCAGTTCGATCAGCTTGCTGAAGTTGGTGTCCGGGTCCACGGTGATCCCTTCTTTCTCGATACGCTCCTTGACCGCCACCGGTAAGGTCTTGGCTTCGGCGAGGTTCAGCCGCTCCAGCGCCTCCAAAAGGTCGTCGAGCCGTCGGAGGTGATAGCGGCGCTCCGCTTCATTGCCGTATGCGCGAGGTGATGCGTCCAAGCGGTCCTCCTGGATGGTGGTCTATACCCTTATAACTCCGGAGCCCGCGATAACTTCGAGTCCCCGCTGTTCCAGGGCTGCGATCACCCGGTTCATCCCGATCGAGTCGCTCGGCATGTGGCCGGTGATCACCAGGTTCGCCTTGGGTAGCTGAAGCTCCTCGAGTTCCCGCAGGTCCCGGTCATCGATGTGCATCGCCAGGATGGTATTGATGCCGTGCTCATAATACGTGCGATAGATGGCCGCGCCACCGTTGGTGCCGGCGGCCATCTGGACGATCCAGCGTCCGACCGGGTTTTCGGCCCTGCCGAGCCAGAGCTCGGGCTGGACCAGTGAGGCCTCCATCTCGGGGATCGATTTGAGCTCGTCGACGAGGCTGCCGACCGTGGTCCCTCCGCCGTCGACGGCCCGCCCGACGAAGTCGATGAAGAACTGACGGCCGACGATATCCGCGGCCAGGTGGATGTTCATCAGCGGCATCTGGAGTTGTTTGGCCGCATCGACCACGCGGTCGTAATTGCTCGTGTGTAGCGCGTGTACCACCGGCTCGCGACGGGCGAGCATCATCTTGTGGGCGATCTCCGCTGGGATGCCCTCCGCCTCCATCTGGGCGGCGTGCCGTTCGATCACGGCGGGTATCCCAAGGCGCGCGTGTGAACCGACCGGGTGGTGGGCGATGACGCCGTCCACCCCCAGCGTTTTCGCCAGCAGGAGCTCGGCGACGTCGATGTCGATCCCGACATAGACGCGGCGCACCTCGCCGTCCAGGTACACCTCGGAGTCGGGCGGGGTGCCGGCACAGCCGGCGAGGGCGTTGGCCAGGGCCATGATCTCGCTCAGCCGCACTCCGGCATTATCGCGATTGCCGGCCGCTGCAGAGGTACGCTGCGGATCCGAACTAGAATCCGTCCGTGCCGACGAATGGGGGGGCCGAGCGTCGCGGAGGTGGCGAAGGCGGTTTTGCCCCAACTTTCAAGGAGGCGGTCGGTCGTTGGCGGCGGCGTCATCGCCATCCGCCCGCGAATGAGACCTGGTTTGCCGTGCATTACCGGGTCGGCTGGCTGGTCGAGCGGCTCTCATTGCTGGAAAGTATTCACCTGCTTCGCCAGGGTCTGGACGTGCGCTCGTTGTCGGCCGAACGACCCGCCCGGCGCAAGAAGGGTGATCCCGGCACGGACGAGCTCCACCACGACGACGACGGCGGCCTGGACGTCGAAGACGAACCCAGCGAGGCGGTGACCTCCAACGAGACAGGCAGACCGGCCGGCGATGGCGGATAATCCGCCCATGCGGCGCTTTCGGCCGCGTTGGCTCGCTGCGTTACTCGGCGGCATCGTTCTGCCGTTCGACCCCGTGCTCGGCATGGTGATGTTGATGGTCGGGCTCTGGCGGCCCAAACGAAACCCCGCCCCCAAAGTGCTGCCGTGAAGGTCTACCTGGGTCGGGCGGTGAGCGGCGAATTGGGTCCCCGCAGCCTCGAGGCGATCCAGCTCGCCCACCGGGCCCTGAAGGAGTACGGGGCAGGCATCCTCGCCGAGCGGGTCGCGGATCCCGATTATCGGCCCGGCTTCGACCGGCCTGAACTGATCGCCGAGATGATGCACCGCGAGCTGCTCGAGGCGGACGCCGGTTGCATGGAGATGACCGGCCGCAGCACCGGCGTCGGATTCGAAGCCGGCTGGCTTCTGGGCCGGGGACGTCCGGTGCTGGCGCTCTACGATGCCGATCTGCCCCCGGCGTCGGCGGTGGTTCGCTTTCCGCCCTTCGACCACTGCGTCCCCTTCGGTTATCACGACCTGATGGAGGTTGGCGCCGCCGTCACGGACTTCTGCCGCACCATCGCCGCGCACGCCGCCTATCGCGCCGAGGGTTGAGATTCGGGCCCGATGGGGTCGGCCTACGGCGCGGTGTTCGCGGCGCTCTATGATGCCGCTTTCGCGCGGGCAGAGCGCAAGGGCCTGCGTGCGATGCGCAAAGATCTGCTCGGCCAATGCGCCGGCATCGTCCTCGAGGTCGGCGCCGGTACCGGCTTCAACGTCGGACACTATGATCGGGGTCTCACCAGGCTCGTCCTGACGGAGCCTGACCCGCACATGGCGGCGAAGTTGCGGGCCGCGGTGGCTCGATTGCGGCTGGCTGCGGAGGTTATCGAAGCGCCGGCGGAGTCCCTCCCTTTTCCGGATGCCAGTTTCGACACGGTCGTGAGTACCCGGTGCTCTGCACGGTGCCCGGTCCAGATGCGGTCATCCGCGAAGTGCGGCGGGTGCTCAAGCCCGGCGGTCGATTCCTGTTCATCGAGCATGTCCGCTCGGATAGC
This sequence comes from Candidatus Dormiibacterota bacterium, assembly GCA_036513555.1. Classification (GTDB taxonomy): domain Bacteria; phylum Chloroflexota; class Dormibacteria; order CF-121; family CF-121; genus CF-13. The sequence goes on from DATBYU010000140.1 coordinate 40,829, forward strand.
CGACGACTGGTCGGTTGGCAGGATCGCCTTCGCGGGCCATGGAGTTTGATCGCGTGCGGGTGCCAGTGCAATCGCAACACGCTGGAGACTATCCAACGCGGTCTCAGGACAGAGCAGGTGAGCAAAGATCGGCTGATCGGGTTGACGCCGCTGCTCCGGCCCCTCGTCCGGGGTCGGGCGCGGGCCGCCTAGCCCCCGCTTATTTCCCTCCCCCGCTTGCGGGGGAGGGTAGGGTGGGGGCCTCTAGACTTCTTGAGTGAGTTTTCGTGCCTGCGTGTTGACGGTGAGCACCAAGGGTGCCCGTGGCCAACGCGTCGATGAGAGTGGCGAAAAGATCAGCGACGCGCTGGCTCGCATCCCCGCGGAGGTCGTCGGCCGAGCCGTCGTGAGCGATGAGCTGGCCGACATCCAGCGCCAGATCCGCGAGTGGCTGCGCGTGACCGATCCCGACCTCATCGTCTTGACCGGGGGCACGGGCCTAGGTCCTCGCGACGTCACGCCGCAGGCGGTGGAGCCGCTATTCGATTACCCGGTTCCGGGCATCGCTGAAGCAATGCGAGCCGCGGGTCTGCGCAAGACACCGCACGCGATGCTGTCGCGCTCGCTGGCCGGCGTTATCGAACGGACGCTGGTGCTGGCCCTTCCTGGCAGCCCCCGTGGGGTGGTCGACAGCCTGGAGGCGGTGATGGAAGCGCTGCCGCACGGCTTGCGAACGCTGCGCGGCGAGGTCGGCGACGCTCCCGCGGCGCATCGTCCCAGCTGATGGGTCGGATCAAAGTCGGGATCTCGTCCTGGACTGAACCGACCCTGATCAAGAGCGGTTGGTATCCACCAGACGCGACGACGGCGGAGGAACGGCTCCGCTACTACGCCTCGAAGTTCCCGGTGGTCGAGGTCGACAGTACCTTCTATGCGATCCCCAACGAGAAGACGGCGCAGCTCTGGGTCGCGCGAACACCGAAGGACTTCACCTTCAATGCCAAGGCCTACGCGCTGCTCACCCAGCATCCGACCCCGGCCGCGCGATTGCCGAAGGACCTGCGCCAAAAAGTCTCCGATTCGAAAACCAATCTCTACTTCAAGGACCTCGGCCCGAAGGAGAAGGAAAGCGTGTGGGATCGCTTTCGCGAGGGGCTGCAACCGCTCCAGGATGCAGGGAAGCTGGGTGCGATTGTCTTCCAGTTTCCGAAGTGGTTCCTTCCATCGCCATCGGCCTATCGGTTCATGGAAGACCTGCGCGAATGGTTGCCGGACTTCGGGATTGCGATCGAGTTTCGCCAGGCCCTGTGGATGAAGGAGTCGCGGCGCGAACGCGTCCTCGAGTTTTTGAAGGACCACCACTACACCTACGTGGTGGTAGACGAGCCGCAAGGCTTCGCCTCCAGCGTGCAGCCGGTGGTCGCGAGCACGGCGCCGCTTGGCATGGTGCGCTTTCATGGCCACAACCAAGAGAACTGGGAGAAGAAGGGCATCAGCACTGCGGAAAAGTTTCGCTACCTCTATCAGCCGAGCGAACTGAAGGCCTGGGCGCCCAAGCTCCACGACATGGCGAGCAGCGCCAGTGAGGTGCACGCCGTCTTCAACAATTGCTACTCGGATTACGCCGTCCGTAACGCGGAGGAGCTGGGCCAACTCCTCCGGTAAGGGCCTTTTCGCGCCGAAAGGTTCCCGGGGCCGTCCAGTTGCATGGGTAGCGCGGCGGCGCCACCATGCAGGCTTACCAATCGGCCCCTTGTCCGTACTGCGGCATAACCTGGAACCAGCCGGGCGCCCAGACCTGCGCCAACTGCCGTAACCAGCTCCCCCCGCCGCAGGCGAGCTACGCGCCGCCTGGCTACGCTCCCGGGCAGCAAGGCCAGCCCTACGGGCAGCCGAATTATCCCCAACAGGGCTATCCGCAGCAGCCGCAGTATCCAGGAGCGCCGCAGGGCTATCCTGGCCAACCCGGTCAGCCGGGCCAGTACCCCTCCTACGCCCCGCCGGGATACGGTCAGGCCCCCGGGTACCCGCAGCAGCCTGGCGGCTACGGCCAGGTGTATCCCGGTTATGGGCCTGCGCAGGCTCCGGGAGCCTCGGGCACAACCCTTCGGGTCTTCGGCCAGACCGTCGTGCTCCCCGTGGCCCTGCCACCGGGGCTCCTGCGTTACCAGCAGCAGATCGTCGCCGGCGCCATCGGGTTGGTGGTCCTACTGGTGCTCCTGTTTGGCGTCATGCCGGCCGTCGCCGCCGGCCAGATTTCGGCGGCCAATCAATCACTCACGACCGCCGCCTCGCACCAGGCGAAGGTGGATGCCGCGTTTACCCAGCTGATCAGCTCGTCGAATAGTTCGAGCGACCCCAGCGCCCTCAAGACCCAGTTCGCAAAGCTGGCAATCTCGTTCAATGACGGGCTTACCATGGTGCAAGCCGACGAGGCGGCGCTGAAGGGCGTTGACCAGCGCCTTTCGTTGATCAAATGGGGCGCGCCGACCAAGGGTGCCCAGATCACGAGCGAACGGCAGCGCCTCTCGGCTGCGCTTGCCGGGCTTCAGCAAGCCGACAAGGCGATGACCGCCGCGGTCAATGAGGCGAAGGTGATCCAGCCGTATCTCGATGCGCTGATCGACTACGCAAAGATGAGCGCCGCGTTGTCGAAACACGACCTGGTGGGGGCGGGAGCGCCCTACCCCGATGCCCAGCAGCAAATCGAGCTGGCGATGTCGTTGTCGGGTGCTCCCGGGCTGGCGCCGCAGTTCGCAAAACAGGTGAAGAGCTTCAACGACGTCCTGACCAATACCGAGAGCTTGATCCAGGCGATCCAGGCCAAGGATCCGGCGGGCATCAAGAAATACACGGACGCCACGAACGTGGCTTTGAAGGCGATGTCGAGCCCCGAGGAGACCCTGCCGGCGGACTATGAAACCAAGACCTTCGGTCCGATGCAGAAGGCCTACGACGCGGCGATGAAGGCGATCAGGACCGGGAGCTAACCCGGGCGACGCAGGTCGCCGCTCTTCCCCCCGCGTTTCGCCACCAACTCGATTCCCCCGATTGTCATCCAGCGGTCGACGCTTTTCGCCATGTCGACGATGGTCAGGGCCGCCACCGCCACCGCGGTGAGCGCCTCCATCTCGGCGCCGGTGCGCGCCTCGCAGCGGACGACGGACTCGATGCGGATACCAGGCAGCGTCTTGTCGGGCCGGCATACGACATCGACCATGGTGAGCGCTAATGGGTGGCACATGGGGATCAACTCGCTCGTCCGCTTAGCCCCTTGGATACCAGCGATGCGCGCGGTGCCGATCACCTCGCCTTTCGGCAGATCGCCGCGCAGGATCGCCTCGAGCGCCGCGGAGCTCATTTTGACCGACCCGCGCGCTCGTGCTTCGCGGCTCGTGACCGGTTTGGCGGAGATGTCCACCATGCGGGCGTCCCCGCTGGGTCCGACATGGGTGAGCTTTGCGGTCTTTACCCGGACTGCCTTCATCCGTCCTCTCCGCGCAGCGCATCCAGGTCATCGCGCCTGACGTCTTTCTGATGTGACGGCGCCGCCGTGCCGCGGCTGATGACGTGATCGCCAAAACGACCGCGCAGCTCGTCGAGTTGCGCGTCGAGCATGGCCAGCCGCGGCGACCGGCTCTCCAGGAGGCTCAGCTGCGTGGTGCACGCTTCGAGGTTGCTGACGCCGGCCCCGATCAGTCGTACGGGCCGGCCGGGGGCGACCTGCGTCTCCAGCAAATGACGCAACGCCGCGGCCAGCTGGTCGTCGCGGTCGGTGGGGTAGGGGAGGGTGGCCTGCCGCGACTGGGTGTCGAAGGGTTGATACCGGATCTTGAGCACCACCGTCCGCGCCGACAATCGGTGCGCGCGAAGGCTTTGGGAAACGTCCTGCAGGAGCCCCAGTGCCGTTTCCCGCACCTTGCCCGCATCGCTCACGTCCCGGTCGAAGGTGATCTCGCGGGAGATGCTCTTCGGATCGCCCGGGGGCATGACGGGGCTCGCATCGAGGCCGCGAGCGTGGCCGCCCAGGGCGCGTCCGTACTGGCCAAACAGCTCGCCGAGCAACGGGTCGGGCAGGGCGGCCAGGTCGCCGATGGTGCGGACGCCGACGCGCTCTAGCTTGACCGCGGTGGCGGGCCCGCATCCCGGAAGCCTGGACAGTGGAAGCGGGGCGAGGAAGGAAGCCTCCTCACCGGGCCGGACCACGACCAGGCCCCGCGGCTTGCGCAGCTCGGAGGCGACCTTGGCGACCAGCTTGCAGCTCGCCACGCCAATGCTGAGGTCGAGCCCGCACCGCGTCTTGACCTCGTCGCGGAGCCGGACGGCGACCACGGCGGGCGGCCCCATGAGCGCCTCCTGGCCGGTGAGGTCCAGGTAGGCCTCGTCGAGCGCGATCGGCTCAATCCTCGGGGAGTAGCGGTCGAGGATGGCGAAGACCGATTTCGAGGCGTCACGGTAGGCGTGAAAATCGCAGGGCACGAAGATACCGTTGGGGCAGAGGCGCCGCGCCCGGCTCAGTGGCATCGCCGAGCGCACCCCGAAAGGACGGGCCTCGTATGAGGCCGCGGCCACCACACCCCGCTCCCCCGGCGTGCCAGCCCCCCCGACGATCACCGGTTTGCCGCGCAGCTCCGGGCGGCGCAGCTGCTCGACCGAGGCATAAAAGGCATCGAGGTCGACATGCATGACCACCCGTTGCACGCGACTATCTTGCCAGCATGTAACAGCTGCGTGACAAGCGGGTATATGCCGTGTCGCGACGAGATGGCGTTGCTATGATCCGCGAGCTGGCTAGGCCCGCCGGCGCAGCTGATTCCCGTCCCCCTCTTCGGATCCAACGCCAACCCCTCCTTCCGGCGGGCCCGCTTTTTCCCTGCAAGGATGGATTGGACGTTTCGTTGCGTGCTCGATGGCCCGGCTCATCACGATTGGAGTCGCCATCGTTTCCTGCCTCCTGGTGTGGAAGAGTGGCGCCATCAACTCGGTGCTCCCCGGACAGCAGTCAGCACCCCCTCCGCCACTCGATGCCGGCCCCGTCATCAGCAAGAGCGGCGACGCGATGCAGAGCCTGAAAAGCGTCCACCTCACGCTGGCCGGCAACCTTGTGCTCAACGGCCTGGCCGGCGTCAAAGTCACCGGGTCCGGCGACCTGGTCTACCCGCACAAAGAGAACCTCAGCCTCCAGATGGAGGTCCCATCGGCGAGTGGCTATGTGATCGTGGCCATCAATGAGCGGATCGAGAACGGCCACGAATATATCCAGGTCCCCTCACAGGGCCCGGCCTGGAAAGACGTCACCGGCAACTCGAAAGGCCAGATCGCACCCGGCATGGACCCGATCGCGAACTTGGAGTTCGCTCATGCCTTCCGCGCTTCCGATGATCTTGGCGACATCACCATGGACAACATCGACGTCCATCATTTCTCCCTGACCGTCGACCCCGGCAAATACCTCGAGCAGCTCAAATCGGATCCGAACAGCGGCGTCTCCGCCGCCGACGAGGCCGCCCTGACCAACGCCGGTATCCAGGTCGAGGTGTGGGTGTCCGCCAGCGACCGCTACATGCACCAGATGAAGATCGATATGAGCACGACCCAATTCACCTGGTCCGTCACCTACCACTTCTCGAGCTTCGTGGCTGGTGGCGGCACGACCTCGGCTTAGACCGAGACCTTCTCCCGAGACCGTTCCGCCTCTTTCGAAGTCGGCGGTGGTGGGTTCTTCGTATATTCGCGCAGGTCGTCCTCGGTCAGGTGGCCGGCCGCGATCAACAGCTCGACATAGGTGACACCCAGGTGCGGAGCTGCCCGGCGGAGTACCCACGGGGGCGGGTTTTCCTTGTTCTTGTTAACCGCCTGGTAGAAGTAAATCTGGTTCAGGTCGCAGCGAACCGCGAGCCGGTGCAGAGAAATGTTCTGCTCGCGACACTTGCGCTTCAGATAATCGCGGAAGTCCACCGCCCCACCTACCTCCAGAACCCATCCGCGACGCTACTCGCGCGACGTAACTCCATTATAGGTATCCGCCCCAGCATTCCCGGGAATCAGAAGGTTGACGATAGCCGGTAGCTCACCTAGTCGCTGAATGACGAAATCCGCCACACCTGGGTCGTCCTCCTGCCGCCATTCCCGGGTCAGCACTGCGCGCATGCCCAGCGACTTCGGCCCCTGCACGTCCTCTCGAACCCGGTCGCCGACGAACAGCGTTCTCGATGGCTCGACGCCGACCTTGGCGAGCGCGTCCTGGTAGATCGCGGGATGCGGCTTGCGGACGCCGATCTCGGAGGAGAACGTCACGCCGCGGAAGAACTTCGTCAGGCCAAGCGCGTCCAGCTGCGCCTTCATCAGGCGGGGCAGGTAGGCGGCGTTGGAGACCAGGCCGAGGCGTATGCCCTGGTGCCGAAGCTCCTCCAGCGTAGAAACCACGTCGGGGCCGACGTGCACGCTGTTCAGCCAGCCCTCCTGTTCGAGTTCCATGACCCGCTCGATCAGCGCAGGTTCCAGCTCCAGCCCGATGCCGCGCAGGGCGGCGTCGTAGATGGCAGCGATCTCGACTTCCTCGGGCCGGCCGGCGGCGTAGTCGCGCTGGATCTCCTCGTCGACCCGTTGCGAAACCTTTTCGATCATGACTTGCGCAGCTGGCACCTCGCGCTCCAGGGTGTCCGCCAGGAGCCGGTTGACGTTTTCGTATGCGCCGAGCAGCGTCGAGTGCGGCCGCTCGTCGAAATAGATCAACGTGTGGCCGTAGTCGAGGAGGACCGCTTCGATCGGCCCGCTCATCGAAGCGCCCTGAGAGCGTTCAAGTTCTCGCGCCCTTCGAGCATCTCCTCGCCCGGCGTTTCCAGGATGAACGCGCAGTGGGCCAGCGGGTCGAAATGGAGCAAGGCCTTGAAGCCTTCGAGCCCCACGTTGCCCTGGCCGATGTTGACGTGCCGGTCGGCCTTCCCGCCCAGGGTGACGGTCGTGTCGTTGCAATGACAGGCGCGGATCCGCTCCGCCGGAACGATGGCGGTGAGCTGCTCCAGCGTCGAGCGCATCCCTTCCGCCCCGGCCACGTCGTAACCGGACGCGTAAGCGTGGGCGGTATCGAAGCAGACGCCCAGCCGCTCGGCGTGCTGCGGCAACCGGGAAAGGATCTGCGCCAGGTCATCGAACTTCGCGCCGACGTAGGCGCCGCCTCCGGCCGAGGTTTCGAGCAAGCATGCGGCCGAGCCGCCAGCCGCGCCCAGCACCTGGTCCAGCTGGGCCACCACCCGATCGATACCGGCCTGCGCGCCATCGCCCATGTGGCTCCCAACGTGGGTCACGACGAACTGGCAGCCGTACGCCTCGGCGCGCTCCAGTTCCGCCTTCAGCGCCTCGCGCGATTTCTTTTGAAAGTTCGGATTCGGCGAGGCCAGATTGATCAGGTACATCGCGTGTGACATCGCCGGACGCACGTCCATCTCCTTGAGTGCGGCTTTGAAGACCGCGGTGGCCTTGGGATCGACCGACGCCGAGCGCCAGGCGCTCGGGTTGCCAGTGAAGATCTGCACGGCCTGCAGCTGCAGCGCTTTGATCATCTCCACGGCCTTGTCGAGGCCGCGGCCGGTGCGCATGTGCATGCCGATTCGGCGTTCCTGGGCCATCGCACTCAATTGTATGAAGCCTTTTCTTTCCCTCCCCCCTGGGGGAGGGCAGAGTGGGGGCTCGATAAACTCAACCCGTGTACCAGCTCACGACTTTCTCGGTGGGCCCCTACGACAACAACGTCTACGTGCTGAGCGATCCGAAGACCAAGGAGGCGCTTCTGATCGACGCCGCCAATGACGCGCCGCGCATCATCAAAGAGCTTGCAGGCCTGCGGGTCAGCAACATCCTGACCACGCATGGACACGCCGACCATGTCCAGGCCCTGAAATCGGTTCGCGAGCAAACCCATGCCCGCTTTACCTGTCACGAGGCGGACGAGTCGATGATGCCGATCAAGGCCGATCACCGTGTTCAAGACGGCGAGCGGTTTCGCTTTGGCGAGTACGAACTCGTCGCACTTCACACGCCGGGCCACACGCCGGGCAGCATCTGCTTCCTCGGCGGTGAACTCCTATTTTCCGGCGATACCCTCTTTCCCGGCGGGCCGGGCAATACCAAAAATCCTTACGCGAGCTTTCCGACCATCATCGCGAGCATCCGCGGCAAGCTCTTCACCCTCTCAGACGAGACCCGGGTACTCCCGGGCCACGGCAACCCCACCACCATCGGCCGGGAGCGGCCGCACCTGGACGAGTGGATCCAGCGCGGCTGGTAGCGGCCGAACCGGCACGCCCGGCCAGCGATTTTCTCGCTCGCGATCCCCGATCGATCGCCCGTGTCCGCAACGCTCGCGCGCGCGACAATCGAGTCGAGCTGACCGCCGAGGATGACCGCGGTCGGGGAGTTCCAATCGAGATCCGACCGGTGGCGCCCGACATCGTGCGCCTCCATGTCGGCGCTGGAGCGGGCAGGCCATCGCGGCTGCTGGTCGACGATGCGCCGTCCGCCACGCCGTGGAAGATGAATGACAGGGCCGAGGGGTGGTCCATCTCAACGTCGGCGCTGACTCTCGAGATCGATCGCGCTCCGTTTCGCGTGCGACTCAAAGACACGGTTGGCACGGTGCGCTTCGTCGATGAGCCGAACGATCGCGACATCCGCGGCGGCTTTCATCACTTTCCGACCGGTCATGCGCGCGGCTTGCGCTGGTTGACCGCCCGGCTCAAACCGGATGAGGCGCTCTTCGGACTCGGCGAGCATTTTGGGGCCCTCAATCGTCGCGGCCAGGCGTTCGCGTCCTGGACCGTCGACGCGTTCGGCGTCCGCAGTGACCGCGCCTACAAGAACGTGCCGCTCCTCGTCAGTTCTGAGGGCTACGGCGCTTTCTTCGACATGACCGCGCCGCTCTACTACGACCTGGGCCAGGCATCAATGGCCGCCTGGCAGGCCACTGCTCGCGCCGATCACCTGCGGGTCTACCTGATGGTGGGCGATGGCATTGCCCCGATCGCGCAGGCCTACCATCGGCTGACCGGCGCGCCCGGGGTTCCGCCCGACTGGTCCTTCGGGTTCTGGATCAGCCGCTGGGGCTATCGCAATCGGGAGGAGGTGATGACAGTTGCCCGCCGGATGCGAGAGGAACGCGTTCCTTGCGATGTCATCCACGTCGATCCCTACTGGATGCGCTACCACGAAGGCCACCACGGCGACCTCGAGTGGGACGAGTCGGCCTTCCCTGATCCGAAAGGAATGATCGCCGAGCTCACAGCGCTCGGCTTCAAGTTGTCCCTGTGGGAAAGCCCGTACGTACCGCTCGACTCCGAGATGCGAGTCGAGGGCGAGCGCAAAGGATTCCTGCTGAAGACGAAGGATGGCAGTGGCCCAGCCCTCGTCCACGGATTTGCCAAACCAAGCGCCGCGGTCGACTTCACGAACCCCGAGGCAGTGGAGTGGTTCAAGGCGAAGAACCGCCGGCTGCTGCAGATGGGGGTCGCGGTGATGAAGACCGACTTCGCCGAAGACATGCCCGACGACGCCGTGCCCCATGACGGCACGCCCGCCGAACAGCTGCACAACTTGTATCCCCTGCTCTACCAGCGAGCGGTCTTCGAGGCGACCCAGGAGGTGCACGGTTACGGCCTCATCTGGGGCCGCTCGGGCTATGCCGGGTCGCAGCGATACCCCGTGCACTGGGGCGGCGACCCAGGCTGCACCTTTGACGACATGGCGGCCAGCCTGCGCGGCGCGCTGAGCTGGATCCTCTCGGGCGCGGCCTTCGCCAGCTTCGACATGGGCGGCTTCTTTGGGATCCCGACGGTCACCGACCCTCCGAGTCCGGAACTCTACGTGCGCTGGTCCCAGATGGGTCTCCTGTTCTCCCACGCGCGGGCGCACGGGCACAGGGCGCCGCGCGAGCCCTGGGCGTTTGGCGAGCCCGCGCTGTCGATCTTCCGCCGTTACGCCCAACTCCGCTACCGTCTCCTTCCTTACTTATACGCAGCCGCGCGTCGCGCTCCACAAGGCGTGCCATTGGCGCGGCCGCTGGTCTACGATCATCCGTCAGACCGGACGACCTGGCATATCGACGACGAATATCTCCTCGGCCCGGATCTGCTGGTTGCCCCGATGTTCGAGCCAAGGGGCCGCCGCGATGTCTACCTGCCGGCCGGCGGATGGTACGACTTCTGGACCGATCAGCGATTCGATGGTGCGCGGTGGATCACCTACGACGCGGAGCTGGAAACACTCCCGTTGTTCGTGCGTGCGGGCGCCGTTCTTCCGATGGGCCCGGAGCTGCAGTATGCGAATGAGCAGGTTTGGGACCCGCTTAGCTTCGACGTTTACCCGGACGCTACCGGTACCACGGAGTTTGGGCTGAGTGACGATCGCAGACATCTGCGCTTCAAGCTCACGGTCGCCGAGCAAAGCATCTTGCTGGAAGGCGGCCCGCTCGACTACGAGGCCGTCGTTTCCGTGCACCGACCAGATGGTCCGCCGCGTGCCGGCATCCTCGGCCAACCAGTATTGCGTGCGTAGCCTTGCCTGGTCTCAGGCACTTAGCCGAATGAAGACTTGGGCCGCTTCCAGGATCTTTTCCGTTCGGCTGTTCGGGATGTGGATGCGCACGCCTGGGTGCGCGGCGGTGCCGAAGTCCCAGCCCTCGAGATATCGCGAGCGGATGTCGCCTACGGTCTTGACCGCGGCCGTGCTGGAGCCGTTCGTCATCCAAACCATCGGTTCGCGTCCGGTCGCGTAGCCGAGCCCGATCTCGGTACCGCTATCGCGGAAGAAGCGCAGGCGAGCCAACGACGCATCGGGTGGAACCAGGTCGTTGGAGCTCTCCGCCACCTGTTGCAGCGTCGGCATCTGACCCTGGGCCACGGTGGTCCGGACCTGCATCCGCGCCTTCAGGTGCTGCGAGCGCTCGCGCTTCTTCTGCTCGCTGACCACCTGCTGGATCTGCGCTCGCAACCGGCCCAAGGCCTCCTCCAGGGGCGTCATCTCGGCCATGATCTCGCGCACCCGGCGGGCAAGCTCGTCATCCGACGCCTGCTCGAGGTTCAGAGGCTCTGCCATCGCCATACAATTATTGGCCAGCGTGTCAGTAGCCCAGGCGCCTATCAGCCAGCTGAAGGATGAAATCAGCACCCGAATCGACGCGCTCCGGCCGGACCTCGAACGGATCGGGCGTGACATTCACGCCAATCCTGAGATCGCCTACGAAGAGCACAAGGCGGTCGGCTGGCTGGCGGAGCTGCTCAAGAAACAGGGGTTCAGCGTCGAACTCGGCGTCGCCAACACGGAGACGGCCTTCGTCGCCAGCCGGCGGAATGGGACCGGCCCGACGATTGCCTTCTTGTCCGAGTACGACGCGCTCCGCGGTCTGGGCCACGGCTGTGGCCACAACCTGATCGCGACTGCTTCCGCCGGCGCCGGCATCGCGCTGGCCGATGCTCTCGACCGTCTGCCCGGACGTGTGCTCGTCATCGGCACCCCGGCCGAAGAAGGTGGCGGCGGAAAAATCCGCCTGATCCGCGCCGGCATCTTCCAGGAAGTCGACGCGGCCATGATGTTCCATCCCGACACGCGCACGCAGGTGCTCCACTGGGCACTGGCAGTCACGCACATGCACTTCGAGTTCATCGGCCGAGCCGCGCATGCCTCGGGCGATCCTGAGAAAGGCATCAACGCGCTCGATGCCTTTGTGCTCGCCTACAACGGCATCAGCCTGCTGCGCCAGCAGGTGAAGGAGGGGGCCAGGCTTCACGGCTTTCTCAAGGAGGGCGGCACCGCGCCCAACATTATCCCGGAGCGGACCAGCGGCGAATTCCTGGTCCGGGCACGGGACGAGGCCTACATGCAGGAGCTGGTGCAAAAGGTGAAGAACATTTTCCAGGCCGCGGCGCTCGCGACCGGCTGCGAGGTGCGGCTCACCTTCGACGAGGAACCGTATGCCGACCTTCGCAACAATGGCGTGCTGGCCAAGCTCTTCGAAGAGAATATGCGCCGGCTCGGATTGGACCCGGTCGAGGGGGTGCCGTGGGCAGGTGCCGGGTCCACCGATATGGGCAACGTGAGCCACGTCGTGCCCGCGCTGCATCCAACCATCGGCATCGCGTCGCCCGAGGTTCCGGGTCACTCGCAAGCGTTTCTGGAAGCCTCCGGCTCGCTCCGCGGCTACCAGGCGATGGTGGACGCGGCGAAAGCGCTGGCGATGACGGGAGCCGATCTCCTCGCCGACCACACGCTGGTCGAGCAGGCCAAGGTCGAGTTTCGGCGGAGTTGAGGCCATGATCAACGAGCGATATCGCGAGGATCGCGAGCATCAGCGCCTCGGCAGCTTGACGGTCTACTGCGGCCCGACGCATTCGGGCAAGACCAAGAAGCTCGAGGCTGAGGCCGAGCGCGCCCAACGGCAAGGGCGTCGGATGCAGCGGCTGGCCGCCCCGTCCGATGCCAATCAGCTGATGGATCAGCTCGACCCGGCCACCGAGCTGGTCACGGTGGACGACGCGCAGCTGTACGACGACCGCCTGGTGGAGGTGCTGAACGACCTGGCCACCATCCACCGGGTCGATGTGGTGGTCGCCGGCTGGGAGCTCGACTACATGGGCCGGCCCGCCGGGCCGATGCCCGAGTTGATGTGTGCCGCCGACGTTGCCTTCAAACTCGATGACGGCGTCTGCGCCCAGCCGGGGTGCCGCAACCTGGCCAGCCGCACCCAGCGCTTCTTTGCGGTCAATGGCACGCCGGAACGCTTTCTTCCCGTCTGCCGGCGTCACCACGGTGTTGAGCCGCGGGCACAGACCTTCCAGGAAGTCTGGTTCGACGAGCCGTCCGGCAGCCTGGACCTGATCAGCGGCTGCATGTTCAGCGGCAAGACCCAGGAGTTGATTCGCCGGCTCGACCAGGCGCGCTACGCTGGGTCCACCATCCAGGCGTTCAAGCCCGCCCTCGACGACCGCTATGCGATCGCGGCGGTGGCCTCCCATCGGGAGGTTCGCTTCCCGGCGATCGCGGTTCCGGACGTGGCGGCGCTGGCGGAACAGGTGCGCGACGACACCCGGGTCATCGGCATCGACGAGGCACAGTTCTTCGGGCACGAAATCGTGGCGCTGGCCGAGGAGCTGGCCAATCGCGGCCGGCACGTGATCGTCGCCGGTCTCGACCTCGATTTCCTCGCGCGTCCCTTCGGACCCATGCCGCTGCTCGCCGCCTATGCCGACCGGCTCACCAAACTGCAGGCGTCGTGCCAGTATCCCGGCTGCGGATCGCATCAGGCGAGTCGAACGCAGCGTCTGCTTGATGGCGTACCCGCGCCGGCGGACGGGCCGCTGGTCGTGATTGGGGGCGCGGCAACCTATCAGGCGCGGTGCCGGCACCACCATCGCATTGGGGTGCCGGCGAGACCTGAGCCGGAGCCGGTCTCGGTCGCCGAAGAGTCAGCCGACCTCTAAGCCACGCAGGCGCTGGTTGCCAAACAGGATGCTCAGCGCCGCGACTGCGATCGCGCCCCCAACCGAGATGGTCATCGCGGCGAGCCAGGTGGTGTAGAGCGGGAATCGCGTTACCGCGGCCAGGGCGATCGAAATCACGAGCAGCAGGGCGCTGGCGCCGCTGACGACGGAGAACAGCCCCATGCCGACGAAGATGCCCACTGGATGCATCATCCGCCGGGCATCGGTCCAATCGAAACGGGCAAAGACGGCACCGATCCCCACCATCACGGTGGTCACTGCTGCCGCCTCGGCGATGGCGAGCACCACGGCGGCGACCGCCCACAGCCATCCCGGCTGGATGAGAATTTCCGCGACGAGCGCGGCCAACGCCACCACGAACGCGGTCGGCAGAGCCGTAGACCAGCACTTCGCCTGCAACAAGCGCAGGGTACTGTTGGGCGACGCCGCGTAGACCCAGATGCTCTTGCCCTCGAGGCTGACCGCCGAAAGCCCCAGCGAGATGCTCAGCGAGAAGAGCAGGATCCACGCCGGAATCAGACCGATCATGGCGGCAGGCGGCCCATCGCCGAGGCTGTGCACCGCGCTTAGCAGGCGAGGAAAGCGCAGCCCGAAGATGACGAAGAGGAACACGACGGGCATGATGAAGCGGACCAGCTGGGCCAGGTCGCGGGTACGCATCCGCCAGTCCTTGATCACGATCGCGGCCAGAACCGGGCTCAGCAGTGGCAGCGCTCCCCCCAACCGGCGGACCCTCGGGGTCGCGTGCCGCCGCCGAGGTCGGACCGCCTGGATCCATCCGGCCATGTAGAGGCGGCCGTTCAGCACGCTACCGGCGGTGAAGATCGCGGCCGAGACCGCCAGCAGCAGTAACATCCACTGGCCGGCGGTCACCAGGTCGCCCCTGAGAACGGCTGCCGCGCTGCGCCCGGCCCAGCCCGATGGGAGCCACGACGCGCTGGCCGCTGGGATGTCGGGCAGCGGCGGCGTCAAGCCCGGACGGCGGGCGAACCCGGAATCGCGGAATGCGGGATTGAGCAGAAAATTGGCGAGGTTGATGCCGATGCCGAGCGCGATGCCGAATAAGGTCAGGACTTCCCGGCCTCGTCCGACCGGGATGACGCGAATCAGCAGCAGGCTCACCAGAGAGATGATCACGACCACGAACACGGGGTAGAGCACGTAGAGCGCCGCGAAGGCGAACGGGATCAATGGGTTGTGATTGGCGATCGCAAGCACGACGAGGGCGGGCGCCGTGAACAGCAAGCTCAGCAGGGACAGGCGAAGGACCTGGACCACCATTCGGCTGGCGAGGACGCTCTCCACCGAGCGCGGCGCGGCGAGCAGCACGTCTAAGTCCGGATTGAGCAGGAGTGCATTGAGGCTGAACAGCAGGCTGCTGAAGACCAAGACACCGGTATAGGCCAGGAACGCCAGGCTCAGCACCTGGACGGGGTCGATGCGTAACACCACCCGGTGTGAGGCCAGCACGCCGAGCCAGGTGATGAATGCCTCCCATGACCAAGCGATGAGGATCACGGCCGCGCCCGCGATCGTCCCCGCGATCCGGCCGGCCTGGCGGCTGCGGATCGTCTGGTTGAGGAACATCTGGAGCTGGACGCGCCAGAGCAGCAGGCCAAGCGCGAGGCCTTCCAATGCGCCCATCCCGGGTCTAGCTTTCGAGGCCACGCAACACCGCGCTGACGTCGTCCTCGCGGGTGCCGGTCAGGTCGAGGAAGATCTGTTCCAGGGACTGGCCGTCCTGCCCGACCATGTGCCGGAGCTCTTGCAGGCTCCCCATCGCCACCAGCCGGCCGTGGTTGATGATGGCCAGCCGGGTGCACATCCGTTCCGCGATTTCGAGGATGTGGGTGGAAAAGAAGACCGTCTTCCCCTCGCGGCAAAAGTCCTGCAAGATGTCTTTCATCTGGCGAGCGCTCTGCGGGTCGAGGCCGACGGTCGGCTCATCGAGGAAGAGAACCTGCGGGTCGTGGAGCAGCGCCGCGGCCAGCGAGACCTTCTGCCGCATGCCGCGGGAATAACCCGACAGGAAGTCGTCGCCCCGCTCCTGGAGGTCAAACAGCTTTAGAAGTGCCGCGATTCGGCGGTCGCGGAGCCGCCGCTCGACGTGGTAGAGATCGCCCGAGAATTCGAGGAACTCTCTCGCGCTCAGCTTGTCGTAGAGGGTGGCGGCGTCGGGCACGTAGCCGATCAGCGCCTTGGCCTTCTCCGGTTCGGCCGCGATGTCGATGCCGGCCACCCGGGCGTTGCCGCTGGTGGGTCGCAGTAATCCGACCAGCATCTTGATGGTGGTCGTCTTGCCGGCGCCGTTTGGGCCGAGGAAGCCGAACAGCTCGCCGGCACCCACCTCCAGGTCCAGGTCCTCCACCGCCGTGAGGCTGCCGTAGCGCTTGGTCAGGAGGCGGGTGGACAGCACCGTGCCAAGTCTACCCATGGACCGCCAAAACTGGGCCTAGAATGGGCGTCTTGCCGGGGGTTCCGCGTGAATACGGCCTGAACTCAGGCGCTTGCGGCGGCTCCGCGACAGGTTTTCCGCTGTTACAACGTTGTTGCCTTGAAGGTTGAGCCATGCCTTCAAAGGCCGGACAGCATTGATGGAGGTACAACCGCAGGAAGGGGAGCTCGGCGCCCTGGTCAGCAGTCCGGAGTTCGCCCGGATGGTCGACCGGTTCGCGGCGACGACCGGGCTGCGGCTGCAGGTGTTCGACCTCGACGCGCATCCGCTGACGGCGGTTGAGGACTACCCGCGCTACTGCCGCCTGCTGCAGGAACGCAAAGCCTGCCCCCTCTACAACGACCCAGATTTCCTCAAGCGCGGCGAGGAGACCATCGGGGTCTGCAAGTCCGGCGTCGGGCATTTCATTGCCCCGGTTCGCAATGAGAAAGAGGTGCAGATCGGCGCCGTGGTCGGCCCAGCCGTCAAGGACGGTCCCAACTCGGTCGAAGAATTTGCCGAGCTGGCCTTCCGTCTCAAGATCTTTCCCGACGACCTGATCCAGGCGGCCGACGCCGTCCAGGAACACGACGCCGAGAACCTCCTCGGCGCCGGGGAGCTGGTTTCGGTCGGGTTGAACTTGCTGGCCGAGATGCAGGCGAAGGAACGCGTCGGCCATGCGTTGCGGCGCTTGCAGGCCGAGATCGCGGAGTCGAACGCGCAGCTGCTGACTCAGCATGTCGTCGAGGCGCTGCTTTACCTCACGCGCGCCGACTACGCCCTGGTGCTGATGATCGATGAGAGCGGATCCGATCTGGCTTCAGCCTTCGACCAGCCGGCACCCGATCAGCTGGTGGCGGCGAAGCGCCGTCTCGTGGAAGGCATCGCGGAATGGGTCAAGCACGCCGACCGCACCGTGACCGTGCCGGACATTTCCAAGAGCGCCTGGTCGCGCTACCTCACTGACGACACCGTCAAGGTGGGGAGCGTCGTCGGCGTACCCATCCCTGATCAAAAAGGCGGCTCGACCTTCGGCGCGATCGTGGTTGGCTTCGACCGTGCGCGCGACGATCTCGAGGAACCGCTGGCAGCGCTGGAGAGCTTCGTCGCCGAGGGGCTCTACGCCCTGGTGATGGGCCGCAAGCTGATGCAGGCGGAGCAGCTCGCGCTCCTCGACGTCCAGTCGGGCGCCTACAGCAGCCGCTACCTGGACGACCTTCTCGACAAGGAGATCAGCCGGGCCTCACGCTACAACCACGATCTCGCCATCGTGACCTTCGACATCGAGGCCTTCGAGGTGCTTCGCGGTAAATATGGCGAGGGCGGTCTCGGCCGCATTCTTCGGGAATTCGTCGCTGTCATCCGGGCGAAGACGCGGCGAGTCAACACCGTCGCCCGGATTCGCGACGGCCAGTTTTGCCTGGTCATCCCTGAAGCCGACCGGGCGGTCGCCGTGCGGCAGGCCGATCGCCTCCGACCCGCGCTCGAGGAACATCCCTATGCAGCCACGCCCAATGGCGACATCGTGCGATTGGCGGTGGATACCGGCGTGGCGGCCAGCGAGCACGGCAAGGACGACCGGGCCGCGTTGCTCGCCCAGGCGATGCAAAGCCTCACGCAGGCTCGCAGCGAGCGGCGAACGCGCAG
>DATBYU010000141.1:0-4967 GCA_036513555.1 Candidatus Dormiibacterota bacterium
GGGACGTTGAGCGGCCCGAAGGTGTTGGGGTTGGTGTATTCGAATCCCCAGCCGTTCGTCTTGTAGCCCACGATGTCGCCATTGATGATGTTGCCGATGCGGCCGATCGCCTGGCCGATCGTCATCCCGATCGCCCCGATATCGAGCAGGCTCCAGAATGGCAGGCGCCAGCGCCAGGCGGCGATCGCCACCGCCAGCGCGCCGCCGAACATGGCGCCGAAGAAGGCCATGCCGCCCTGCCAGACGGCGATGATCTCCACCGGGTGATGCAGGTAAAAGGATGGGTTGTTCTGGACCACGTAGTAAAGGCGGCCGCCGATGATACCGAGCACGGCGGCCAGCAGGGCGAGGTTCATCAGCTGGTCCCGGTTGATCCCCCGCCGATCGGCTTCGCGGAGCGCGACCTGGATGCCGGCATAGAGGCCGAGCGCGATCATGATCCCGTACCAGTGGACCTTGAGGCCCCCGATCGTCACCAATACTGGATCGATCCCGATCTTGATCAGCACCGACCCAGTTTAATAGGTGGCTGTGACGGTCAAGGCGTCGTTCACGGACGAGGTCAAGGCCGAGCTCGCCAATGTCCTGCCGGCGCGTCCCTGCTGCCAGGAAGCCGAGCTCACGGCGATCGCCGAGGCGCTGGTCGGAACGAGCGACAGCACGCCGGTCACGTTGCGGATCCCCCGCAATGCGGTGGCGCGAAAGGTCGTCCACCTGGCCAAAGTTGCCGGCGGCCGCGTGGAAACCGTGCGCAAGGGCGCGACCGAGAAGCGGCCCAGCTACCGGTTGCGCGTGACCCTGCCGTCCGGACGAGGTTCCGATGAGACCTGCTGCGCTCGCGCCATCCTGCGTGGCGCCTTCCTGGCTCGCGGGCTGATGGGCAACCCGGCCGATGCCTACCACCTGGAGGTGGCGCTGCCCGACGGCAGTGGGGTGCTGGTAACCGCCGCCGCGGCACGCACCGGGATCCCTCTCAAGCGAACGACCCGCCGGGGCCGGACGGTCTACTACCTGAAAGGCGCTGAGCCGATTTCCCGTCTGCTCGGCCTGATGGGGGCCAATCGCGCCGTGATGCGCCTCGAGAACGACCGGATCCTGCGCGAGATGCGTAGCCAGGCGAACCGGCGGGCCAACGGCGAGACCGCGAACCTCGACAAGCGGCTGCGTGCTGCGCTGCAGCAACGCGAAGCCGTTCGCCGCCTGAAGGCGCGCGATGCTCGGCTGCATGCGCTTGCGCCGGCGCTGCGGGAGATCGCCGAGCTCCGTTGGGCGCATCCTCGGGCCGGACTGAAAGAGCTCGCCGAGCTGGCGCAGGTCAGCAAGTCCGCGGTCGCGAATCGACTGCGGCGTCTGGTGGTACAGGCGAATCGAAATGGTCTAATAGATTGACAAGTAGGAGGACGTCATGCCGGTAAAGGTTGGCATCAACGGGTTTGGCCGCATCGGGCGCAATGTTTACCGTGCCGCGCGTGGTCGAGCCGACCTCGAGATCGTCGCCGTCAACGACATCACCGATACCAACACCCTGGCCCACCTCCTCAAGCACGACTCCATCCTCGGAAACTTCGAGGGCGCCGTCGCCGCCGACGGCGATCATTTAAAGGTTGATGGTTCGCGCGTGAAGGTCTTTGCGGAGCGTGATCCGGGCAACCTTCCATGGCGCGACCTCGGGATCGACATCGTCATCGAATCGACGGGACTTTTCACCGACGCTACCAAGGCGAAAGTCCACATCGACAAGGGTGGGGCGAAAAAAGTGATCATCTCGGCTCCGGCCAAGAACGAGGACATCACCGTCGTCCTTGGCGTCAACGGCGATCGCTACGACCCACGGCAGCATCACGTCGTCAGCAACGCCTCATGCACGACGAACTGCCTGGCACCGGTGGCGAAGGTCCTCCACGATAGCTTCGGCATCGAAGCCGGGCTGATGACGACCGTGCATTCCTACACGAGCGACCAGCGCCTGCTCGACGCGCCCCACAGTGACCTGCGGCGGGCGCGCGCCGCAGCCCTCTCGGTGATCCCGACCACCACGGGTGCCGCCAAGGCGATGGCGCTGGTCATGCCGGAGCTGAAGGGAAAGTTCCACGGCATCTCGCTGCGCGTCCCGACGCCGAATGTCTCGCTCGTCGACCTGACGGTCATGACCCGTGATGCCGTCTCGGCGGAGACCATCAACGAGGCGTTGCGGGAGGCGGCCGCCAGCGACCTCAAGGGCATCCTCGCGGTCACTGAGGAGGAGCTGGTGTCCAGCGACTTCAAAGGGAACCCCTACTCGTCGATCGTGGATGCGCCGCTGACCATGGTGGTCGGTGACCGTCATGGGAAGGTCTTTGCCTGGTACGACAACGAGTGGGGTTATTCGTGCCGGGTCGTCGATCTCACGGTGTTCATGGGCGACCGGCTGAACTGACCACGGACGCAACGATCGGCGGCGCACTGCACAAAGCCACCATCCAAGACGTCGACGTCGCCGGTAAACGCGTGCTCGTGCGTGTCGACTTCAACGTTCCGATGGAAGGAGGCCGGATCGTCGATGACAGTCGCATCCGCGCGGCGATGCCGACCATCGAGGATCTGGTCGAGCGCCGCGCCCGGGTGATCCTGATGACGCATTTGGGCCGCCCGGATGGCCAGGTGGACGATGCCTACCGTACGACACCGCTGGCGGAGCGATTGCGTGAGCTGTTGGGGCGACCGGTGCGCCACCTCGATGACTCCATCGGTCCTGAAGTGGAGGCGGCGGTGCGGGCGATGCAGGACGGCGACATCGTGATGCTCGAGAACGTGCGCTTTCACCCGGGCGAGACCAAAAACGACCCGGTCTTCGCGAAGCAGCTCGCCGCCCTGGGCGACCTTTATGTCAACGATGCCTTCGGCGCCGCGCACCGCGCCCACGCGTCCACCGCCGGGATCGCGCAACACCTGCCAGCGGTCGCGGGCTTGTTGATGGAGCGTGAGATCAAGACGCTCGGACGGATCATGGTTGACCCGCCCCGACCGTTGGTCGCCATCATCGGCGGCTCGAAGATCTCGACCAAGATCGGCGTTGTGCGCAGCCTCCTGCAGCGGGTCGATCGCCTCTGCATCGGCGGAGCCATGGCCTGTACGTTCTTTAAAGCCAAGGGCCTGGAGATGGGCCGCTCCCTGGTCGAGGAAGACCAACTCGACGTCGCCCGCTCGCTCCTCGCGTTGGCGGGACAGGGCAGCGGCACGCTCGTGCTCCCGCTCGACGCGGTGATCGCATCCGAGGCCAGCCCGGGCGTGAAGGTCGAAACGGTCGCCATCGATGCCGTCCCCGCGGACATGAAGGTCCTCGACGTGGGTCCCATGACCGTCGAGCGTTTCCTGCAAACCTGTGACGGCGCGCACGCCATCGTCTGGAACGGACCGCTCGGCGTCTACGAGGTCCCGCCCTTCGACCGGGGCACCGATGCACTGGCCGAAGGGCTGGCCGGCAGCGACGCGGAAACGATCATCGGCGGCGGCGACCTGGTGGCCGCCTTGCAGAAGCAGCACCTCGCCGACCGGATGTCCTTCGTGTCCACCGGTGGTGGGGCGACTCTGGAGTTCCTCGAAGGCAAGATTCTCCCGGGGATCGCGGTGCTGCGTGAGAAAAACTATGCGTAGGCCGCTGATCGCCGGCAACTGGAAGATGCACTTCACGGTTCCCGAGGGGCTGGAGTACGCGCTGCGCCTGCGCCATGATCTCGAGGCGTTTGCAGAGGTCGTCGACCTCGTCATCCTGCCCCCGGCGGTGATGCTGTGGGAGATTGCAAACGCGCTGCGCGGATGCCCGCTCGTGGTCGGCGCGCAGAACGCGTCGTGGGAAGACCAGGGGCCATTCACCGGCGAGATTTCGCCCAAGATGCTGGCGGGGTGGTGTCATTACCTGCTGATCGGACATTCCGAGCGGCGCCAGCTCTTCAACGAAACCGACGAGCAGCTCAACCGGAAGGTGCAGGCGGCCTTCCGCCACAAGCTGAAGGTGATCCTGGCCCTGGGCGAGACGCTCGAGGAGCACGATCTTGGCCGGACCGAGGAGGTCATCACGCGTCAGCTCAGCGCCGCGCTCTACGGTATCGACGTGACGCGCGCCACCGACCTGACCATCGCGTACGAGCCGGTTTGGGCGATTGGGACCGGGCGCGCCGCCACTCCCGAATACGCCAACGAGACGATGGGCATGATCCGCACCCTGCTCGCGGGGAAATTCGGCGCGCTGGCATCCGACATCCGCATTCTTTACGGGGGCAGTGTGAACGTGGCCAACGCGCGGAGCCTGATGGAACAGCCGGAGATCGACGGGGCGCTGGTCGGCGGCGCCAGCCTGAAGGCCGCCGACTTTACCGGCATCGTCCGGGCAACCGCTGAGGTCGTCAAGTCGGCGCGAGCGTGACCGGCGCGCCGGCGCGCCCCCTCGTGCTGGTGATCATCGACGGTTGGGGATATCGCACCGACGCCAACGGGAACGCGATCGCGGCGGCGAAGACGCCCAACTGGGATGCGCTCTGGCAGCGATGGCCGCATACTACGCTGGCTGCCGCGGGCGAACCGGTCGGGCTGCCGCCCGGCCAGCAGGGCAACTCCGAGGTGGGCCACTTGAACATCGGCGCCGGTCGCATCGTGTATCAAGACCTCACGCGGATCAACCGCGCGATCGATGACCGCAGTTTCTTCCAGAACCCGGTGCTGAGCGCCGCGATGCGGTCGGCGGCCGAGGGTCACGCATTGCACCTGATGGGCCTGGTCTCGCCGGGTGGCGTCCACAGCTCGACCCAACACCTGTACGCGCTGCTCGAGATGGCACACTCGCTGGCGGTGCCCCACGTCTTTCTACATGCGTTTACCGACGGTCGCGACGAGCCACCGACGAGCGCCGCCGGTTATATGGCCGAGCTGGTCGACCGCATCGGGTCAATTGGAACTGGACGAATCGCCTCGGTCAGCGGCCGGTACTACGC
>DATBYU010000142.1:0-7737 GCA_036513555.1 Candidatus Dormiibacterota bacterium
GCATCAGCGACCAGCTGGGCGGTGCGCATGGCGTCATAAAACGCCGACTCCGATCCAGGAAAAACCTGACTCTTGGCGAGGCGGGTCGCCGATTCCAGGGCCTTGAAGTATTCCGGCGACTGCCTGATCTCCAGGTCCGGGATGGCACCCACGCCGGGGGCCGCTGTCGTTACCCGTTCCCACTCGTCGGGGGTCAGCCGGCGCAGCCGGTCGAGGAAGGCCTCGACCTCAACGGTGTTGGGCCCGAACCTCTCGTCGCCCACGTGACTTAGAATACGCGCCATTCCATGGTCGTAGGAGTCGCCTCGTGCCTGTAGTCCAGTGGGTCGTGAAGGTCGGCTACGCCGTGGAGACGCGCGACGGTCGCCTGGGGACGGTGCGCGAGATCTTCGAGGGGCCGCCCCAATCCGCGCAGGCCATCTTCGTCTCCACCGAGCCCTACATGCGCGTTGTCGACCATGGGCAGCCCGACCTCTACATTCCGTTCGAGGAGGTCGTCGACGTCAGCGAGGTCAAGCAGGCCGTCTACCTCAAGCGCTCCGTCAACGAGATCAACGCCCTGGGTTGGACGCGCGACCCGCGCCGCCCGGACATGCCCGCGGTTCCGTTTTTCCCCAAGGCGCAATCCGAGCCCGAGGTCAAACCCGACGCCAACGGCGGCGTGCCACCTCGCCCTCGCGTCGAGAGTGGGGCCTGGTCGCCGGGCGAAGCGGCGCCGCGGCCGGAGCCCGGCAAGCGGGTCCGGATCGGCGACCGGTTCAAGCCGGGCGATCCAATTCCCGTCCCGGGCCAGTACATGTGCACGGTCTGCCGCTTCCGCAAGCACTCGCGCCAGTTTCTCGAAGAGAATCCCGACGGCCGCTTCCCGCCGCCACATCATCCAGGCGCGCTCTGGGAACTGGAAGACCTGCGCCCATAGGGCGCTGACCTGATTCGACGAGGCAGAGCGCGATCTCGGGTCCGTATTCAGAAACCGCTTTGTTAGACTTAGCCGCGTACCGTGCTGAGCGACTATTTTCCCTTGCTCATTTTTCTCATCGCGGTCTTTGTCTTTGGTCTCATCGCCCTTTATTTCCCGCCCTGGCTCGCCGGCCACCTGCACTCCGCGGCCAAAGACTTGCCCTACGAGTCGGGGATCGTGCCACGGACCGGCGCCCGGCGCCGCTTCGCGGTCAGCTTCTATCTGACCGCCATGCTCTTCATCATCTTTGACGTCGAGGCGATCTTCATCTATCCCTGGGCGGTCAATGTCAAGGGGCTGGGCTGGTTCGGGATCGCTGAGATGGGTGTCTTTGCCGCCGTTCTGCTGGTCGCCCTGATCTACGTCTGGCGGAAGGGAGCGCTCGAATGGGGGAGTTGAAGCTTCGCCCGGTGCCGACGCCGACCGGCCGCGCGGCCGGCCCGACGCCGCTCAATGCGCTGGGCGACAACGTGCTCACGACCACCCTCGACAAGGTGATCAACTGGGGCCGCTCGAGCGCCATCTGGCCGGCTCTGTTCGGGCTGGCCTGCTGCGCCATCGAGATGATGGGCACGGTTGGGCCCCGGCACGACCTTTCCCGGTTCGGCTCGGAATTGTTCCGGGCCTCGCCCCGCCAGGCCGACCTGATGATCGTCTCGGGGCGCGTGTCGATCAAGATGGCGCCGGTGCTGCGCCAGATTTACGACCAGATGCCCGAGCCCAAGTGGGTGATCGCGATGGGGGCCTGCGCTTCCTCTGCCGGCATGTTCAACAACTACGCCATTGTCCAGAGCGTGGACAAGATCGTTCCGGTGGACATTTATATTCCCGGTTGCCCACCACGACCTGAAGCCCTGATCGATGCCGTCGTCAAGCTCCAGCGCAAGATCCGCGGCGAGCCGCTGGTCAAGCGGTCTGCCTGACGCGGGCCCCGTCTTGTCGGGAGGGGAGTCCGGCCAGATGACGGTGAGCGCGAGCGCGCCGCTCGTGGAGCGTCTCGGCGCGCGCTTCAAGCAGGCGCTGCAGGAGAGCTCCGATTTTCGCGGCGACTTGAGCATCGTCGTGGACCCGGCGGCGATCGTGGAGGTCGCCCGCTACCTCAAGGAGGAAGAAGGCTTCGACTACTTGCTCTACGCCACGGCGGTCGACTGGCCGGCGCGCGACCCCCGCTTCACGGTCGTCTGGGAGGTTCGCTCCCTTAAGAACAAGACCCGCATCCGGATCAAGACCACCGCCAGCATGCCGGAGCCGCACGCGCCCAGCCTGACCTCCGTGTGGCCGGCTGCCAACTGGCACGAGCGCGAGACCTGGGATCTGCTCGGCATCAAGTTCGACGGCCATCCCGACCTGCGCCGGCTGCTGATGCCGGAGAGCTGGGAAGGGCATCCGCTACGGAAGGATTACGTCTCGTTCGGTGAGCCGGTGATCTTCAGCGACCAGAAACTTGAAGGGCTGGAGCCCGACGCGATCCGTGGCTGAGACGCGCATCGCCGCCGAGGAGCAGTTCGGTCCCGGTCCGGAGCAGATGCCGTTCGGGCCGGAGCACGAGCCGCCGACCGACTGGATGGAGCTCAACATGGGTCCCCAGCATCCCAGCACGCATGGGGTCCTTCGGGTCCGCCTGAAGCTGGACGGTGAGATCGTGCGCGACGCGGATACCGACGTCGGTTACCTCCACACCGGCTTCGAGAAATCCTTTGAGGACAAGACCTACACCCAGGGGATCACCTTCAGCGACCGGATGGACTACCTGGCGCCCCCCATCAACAACGTCGGCTTCGTGTCTTCCGTCGAAAAGCTGATGGAGATCGAGGTGCCGCCGCGGGCGCAGGCGATCCGCGTGATGATGATGGAGCTGGCCCGCATCGGGAGCCACGAGCTGTGGCTCGGAACCGCCGGGCTCGACCTCGGCGTCTACTCGGGCTTCTTCTATGCCTGGCGTGATCGCGAGCTCGTCCTCGACTTGAACGAGCTCTACTCCGGGGTCCGCATGATGACGTCCTTCACCCGGGTCGGCGGGGTGGCATGGGATCTGCCCGATGGCTGGCTCGAGCAGCTGCAACGGTTCATCGACGTCATGCCCGCCCGGATCGACGATTTCGAGGCCATGCTCAGCGACAATCCGATCTGGCACCAGCGGCTCAAGGGGGTCGGCGTGCTGTCGCGGCAGGACGCCATCGAGGCTGGTGTGACCGGCCCCATGTTGCGCGCATCGGGGATCGACTACGACGTGCGCAAGGCTTTCCCATACTGCGGTTATGAGCAGTACGACTTCGAGGTGCCACTCGGCACCAACGGAGACTGCTACGACCGCTACCGGTTGCGCGTGGCGGAGATGCGCGAGAGCCTGAAGATCCTGCAGCAGGTCATCGACACGCTGCCCGGCGGACCGTGGCTGACCAACGATCGGAAGGTGGCGCTGCCGCCCCGAGCCGAGCTCAGCAAGAGCATGGAGTCGGTCATCCATCACTTCCGCCTCGTGAGTGAAGGCTTCAAAGGACCGGTGGGTGACGTCTACGCCTTCGTCGAGAGCCCGCGTGGCGAGCTCGGTTTTTACCTGGTTTCCGATGGCACCAACAAGCCGTATCGGATGAAAGTCCGGCCCCCTTCCTTCTGTAACCTGCAGCCGCTGCGGCAGCTGGTGAAGGGCGTCCTGGTGGCGGACGTGATCGCCATCATGGGAAGCATGGATTTCATCTTGGGAGACGTCGATCGCTGATGCCACTGGCTAATTCGACGGTCGAGCACATCAAGGACCTGGCGCAGCGATATCCATCCAAGCAGTCCGCCATCATCCCGGCGCTGTGGGCGGTCCAACATGAGCAGGGGTACGTCACCAAGGAGGCGATGGCCGAGATCGCGGAGCATCTCGGCTTGCCGTCCTCCTTGATCGAGGCGACTTCATCCTTCTATTCCATGTTTCTCACCAAGCCGGAGGGCCGGCACGATGTCGTCATCTGCGTCAACGCCCCCTGCATGCTCCGCGGTGCCGATGAGATGGCCGCCTACCTGCAGCGGACGCTGGGCGTCCGGGATGGACAGACCACCTCAGACGGCGCGATCACGTGGCACTCCACGATCGAATGCCTGGGCGCGTGCGGCGGGGCGCCCATGATGCAGGTCGATCATCGTTTCGAGGAAAACCTGACCGAGGAGCGGATCGACGCCATCATCGAGCGGCTCCGGCAGCCCGTCGCCGCTGGCGGCGGCGCCGCCCTCCCGGCCGCGGAGCCAGCGAAACGGAAGACCGCGCCCAAACGGGTAAGGACGCAGAACTGATGCCGGTCAAGCCGGTGCTCACCAAGGACTTTGCGACCGAGAACCTCGAGCAGCTCAAAGTCTACGAGCGGGCCGGGGGCTATGCCGGGTTCAAAAAGGCGCTCGAGATGCAGCCGGACGAGCTCGTCGAGCTGGTGAAGAAGAGCGGCCTGCGCGGCCGAGGCGGCGCCGGCTTCCCCACCGGTAACAAGTGGAGTTTCCTCCCCAAGGGCGTCTATCCGCGCTACCTCGTGTGCAATGCCGACGAGTCCGAGCCGGGCTGCTTCAAGGACCGCTACCTGATCGAGAAGAGCCCGCACCAGGTGCTGGAAGGGATCCTGATCGCGAGCTACGCGATCGGCAGCAACCTGGCTTTCATCTATATCAGGGGTGAGTATCTTCCCCAGCACGATGCGCTCGAGACCGCCATCGCCGAGGCGCGCCAGGCAGGCTATATCGGGAAGAACGTCCTTGGCAAGGGCTACGACATCGACGTCATCCTCCACCGCGGCGCGGGCGCCTACATCTGCGGCGAGGAGACTGCGCTACTGACCTCACTGGAGGGGTATCGCGGCGAGCCGCGTTTGAAGCCGCCGTTCCCGGCCATCAAGGGCCTCTACGGCAAGCCAACGATCATGAACAATGTCGAGACGGTCTGCAACCTGCCGCACATCGTCCTCAATGGGGCCGACTGGTTCAAGGCAATCGGCACCCCAACAGGGTCCGGAACCCGGTTGTGGTGCGTGAGCGGGCATGTCAACCGGCCGGGCAACTACGAGATGGAGAACGGGACGCCCATCCGCGAGTTGATCGAGGGGCAGGGCGGCGGCGTCTGGAAGAACCGCAAGCTCAAGGCATTCCAGCCTGGCGGCGCCTCGATGATGGTGCTGCTGCCCGAGCATCTCGACGTGGGTCTGGACTTCGACGCGATCCAGAAAGCCGGCTCGCTGGCGGGGGCTGGTGCAATGGTCGTGATGGACGAGACCACCTGCATGGTCGATGCTGCCCGCCGCTATGTGAAGTTCTTCAGCCACGAGAGCTGCGGTAAGTGCACCCCCTGCCGCGAGGGCACCTTCTGGATGGCGAACCTGTTCGACCGCTTCGAGGCGGGCGACGCCAAACCTGGCGACATCGACCTGCTGCTCGACATCGGGTACAGCATCGACGGCCGGTCGTTCTGCCCGCTGGGTGATGCGTCGACCTGGTTCCCACGCAGCGTGATCAAGTTCTTCCGCGACGAGTTCCAGCAGCACATCTCGGAGAAGGGCTGTCCTTTCAAGAAGCCGGTCGAAGAGGCCGTCGCCTGATGGCCGCGGTGCAGACCGACCAGGTCACACTCACCATCAACGGTCAATCCGTCACTGTGCCGAAGGGCACGCTGATCCTGGACGCCGCCAAGAAGATCGGCATCGACATCCCGATCTTCTGTTCGCATCCGAAGATGGCGCCGGTTGCCGTCTGCCGGATGTGCCTGGTCGAGGTCGAGAAGATGCCGAAGCTCCAGCCCTCGTGCGCGGTCTATGTCGCCGACGGGATGGTGGTCAAGACGACGAGCGAGCAGGTCGGCAAATACCAGAAAGACGTGCTCGGCCTGCTGCTGATCAACCACCCGCTCGATTGCCCGATCTGCGACAAGGGCGGGGAATGTCCACTGCAAGACCAGACCTACCAGTACGGTCCCGGCGCCAGCCGCTTCGATTTCCCCAAGGCGCACTTCGACAAGGCCGTCCCGCTCTCGGACAAGATCCTCCTCGACCGCGAGCGCTGCATTCTCTGCTGGCGCTGCACGCGCTTTAGCGAGGAGATCTCCGGCGAGCGCGAGCTGGCGCTGATCCAGCGGGGGGTGCACACCATCATCGGCACCTTCAACGACGAGCCGGCCCGGTCGAATTACCAGGGCAACTGGACGGAGATCTGCCCGGTGGGTGCCTTGACCTCGCGGCAGTACCGCTTCCTCAGCCGCCCCTGGGACCTCGACCGCACAGCCAGCGTCTGCCCCGGCTGCAGTATGGGCTGCAACATCCAGATCGATGCCCGCAGCAACCGCATCGGACGCTTCCAGTCCCGCGAGAACGCGGCGGTCGACGACAGCTGGCTCTGCGACTTCGGCCGGTTCAGCTTCCCGAACTTCCAGCGCCAGGGTCAGGAGCGCCCGCGGGTGCGCCGCAACGGCACGCTCGAAGAGGTCTCATATGAGGAAGCGATCGCCTTCAGCGCTGACGCGCTCAAGCAGGCCGGCGGCCAGGTCGCCGGCTGGGCATCACCCGCCGATACCAACGAGGAGCTCTTCCTCTTCCGCCGGCTGTTCCGCGAGGTGCTGCAGTCGCCGCACCTGGATCACCGCAGCACCGTAGTGGCCGACGCCGAACCTGATGACATGACCTTGCCGATCGCCGACATCGAGCGTTGCGACCAGGTCGTCGTGCTCGGTGGTCAAGGCGTGATCGATGCGGCGCCCGTGCTGCACCTGCGGTTGTTCAAGAGCGAGCGCAAAGGCGTCAAGGTCCTCAAGGTCGGCGTCGCCGACAGCAAGCGGGCGCTCGATGCGATCCCGGCCGAGGCGCTGGCGGTGGCGATCCTGGCGACCGAGGCCGACAAGCAGGCGGCCGTGGACCTCCAGGCCAAGCTGGCCCAGAAGGTGAAGGGCAGCGTGCGCCGGCTGATCGTCACGGTCGGGCCCAATGGGCGCGGCGCGAAAGACCTCGGCATCCTTCCGCACCTCGGTCCTGGCTATGCCGCCTTGAACGGGCAGGCTGGGAAGGGGAGAGTGCAGTGGCCGGGGGCCGGCCTGAAGGGGCTTTACGTGCACGAGTCGAGCCCGCTCCATGGCTTTGTGCCCACCGACGCAGAATCGATGTGGCTCGCCAGCGTGCCGCTGCTGGTCTTTCACCGCTTCAAGGCATCTCCGCTCGACGACCTTGCGCACGTGATCCTCCCGGGCCACGCGTTTACCGAAAAGTACGGCACCGTGACCAACATGGAGGGCCGGGTGCAGCGCATCAAGCGGGGCATCGATGCCGAATGGGTCCGCGAAGACTGGCGCGTGCTCCAGGAGATCGCCAACCGGCTGGGTGCCTCCTGGGCCTACGAATCGGTCGACGACATCACCGGCGACCTGGTCCGCGCGCTCCCCCCGTACGCCGCCGTCAATGAGGGCGCGCGGGTGCTCTGGAGTGAACAGTCGTGACGACCGAGGTCATCGTCGTCACGCTGATCAAGGCCGTGATCGTGATCGGCGCGCTGCTGACCGGGTTCGCCTACCTCACGCTCTTCGAGCGCAAGGTGCAGGCGCGCCTGCAGCAGCGGCCCGGGCCGAACCGGGTCGGCCCCTGGGGACTGCTGCAGCCGGCCGCCGACGGACTCAAGCTGTTCTTCAAATCGAGCAGCGCGCCCTCGAGCCGCGACCGCTTTCTCTACCTGCTGGCGCCGATGATCTCGATCTGCGCGGCACTGGGCAGCTTTGCCATCATTCCGATCAGCGGTCCAGGCCCGATCAACCTCTTCGGCCATTCGATCGG
>DATBYU010000143.1:0-2852 GCA_036513555.1 Candidatus Dormiibacterota bacterium
TCGAGCGCCGTCTTACTCGAGGCCGATGGCGTGCTTGAACTTGTCGAAAAAGCCCTTCTCGATGTGCTGTGGCTTGCCGCTGATGCCGCCCAACTGTTGCAGCGCCTGCTTCTGCTCGTCGGTCAGGTTGGTAGGAATCACGACCCGCACGTAGACGAGCTGGTCGCCGCGACGCCCAGACCGCACATGGGGAACGCCGCGGCCGTTGATCCGAATGGTCTTCCCGTACTGGGTGCCGGGCGCAATCTCGATCTTCTCCGGCCCGTCGACGGTGGGGATCTCGACCGTGTCGCCCAGCGCGGCCTGCGCCACGCTCAGCGGCAGTTCGTAGATCACGTCGGTGCCATTGCGCTTCAGCACCGCGTGCGGCTTGACCTGGATGACGATGTACAGATCGCCGTGGGCACCGCCACGCGGTCCCACTTCACCCTCACCGGTGAGGCGAATCTGCGATCCGCTGTCGACGCCGGCCGGGATGTTAACCCGCACCTTTTTCTCGCCCGGGCGGTGGCCGCTGCCGCCGCAGGTCTTGCAGGGTCGCTCGATCACCTTGCCCTCACCGTTGCAGCGAGGGCAGCTGGCGACGTTGACGATCTGGCCGAAGATCGACTGCGTGGCGCGACGGACCTGCCCACTGCCCCGGCACTGCGGGCAGGTCTGCGGCGAGGTACCCGCCTCCGCGCCGCTACCATGGCAGGCGCTACAGGCCTCGGCTCGGGGAATCGTCAGCTCGCGTTCGACGCCAAAGACCGCCTCTTCGAAGGTAAGTCGAAGGTCGAGCCGGAGATCCGCCCCCCGGCGTGGGCCGGTGCGGGTCCGGCCGCCTGCGGCGGCGCCGAAGAACATGTCGAAGATGTCGTTGATCCCGCCGAAGCCGGCTCCGTCGAAGCCCGGCATCCCCTGGGCGGAATGCCCGAAGGTGTCATAGCGCTGACGCTTCGATTGGTCACTCAGGACCTCGTAGGCTTCGTTGATCTCCTTGAAGCGGGACTCGGCCTGCGGGTCATTGGGATTGCGATCAGGATGAAATTGCAGCGCGAGCTTGCGATAGGCCCGCTTCAGTTCCTCGGCACTGGCAGTCCGACTCACGCCGAGTACCTCGTAGTAGTCCCGCTTGATCGCCATAAAGGTTTGCTAGGACTCTAACGCGCGGGGATGGGCAACCTTCACCAGGGTGGGCCTGATCACGCGGTTGTGGAGGCGGTACCCGGGCTGCATTTCCTCGACGATGGTGCCTTCCTCGTGCTCATCGGTCTCCTCGCTGGCGATCGCCTCGTGCTGCGCCGGGTCGAACTTCTCGCCGACCGCGGGGATGGTCGAGAGGCCCTGGGCCTGCAGGACATCATCGAACTGACGGACCACCATCTTGATGCCCTCGAACCAGTTGCGATCGATGCCCTCGGGTGCATGCTCGAGCGCGCGCTGGAGGTTGTCCCGGAGCGGGAGCAGCTTGCGGAGCAGTTCTTCATTCGCGAACTGGGTACGATCGGTAAGGTCCTGGCGGGTGCGCCGCTTGTAGTTTTCGAAGTCGGCAGCGAGCCGCTGGTAGCGGGCAAAGGTCGCCTCCGCTTCGTCGCGCACCGCCTGCAGTTCCGGCGTGACCGCCCCTTGGGCCTGGGCTGGCTCACTCTCTGTCGCCGAGCTGGCCCTGCTGTCCGTCACGCCAGGGCGGGTCTGTCCGCTACCAGGCGCCATCGGATCGGGGGGTTGATGCTTCGATGACATGTTTGGCTTTTTACCCATTGCCCTGCCGGCCGAATCAGTTCCCGAGCGGTCCCAGGAGTTCCGAGGTCGCCTGGCTGACCAGCCGCACCCGGGCTACGACTTGTCCGTAATGCATCCGCGTGGGCCCGATCACGCCGATCGTGCCCCGCACCCGCTCGTCCATCTTGTAGGTGGTCAGCACCAGGCTGCACTCACGCAGCCCGCTGCTCGTGTTCTCACGGCCGATGATGATCTCGACGTCCTTGTCGAAGGCGACCTGTTGCAAGATGCCGGCCAGCTGGGCGCCCTGCTCGAGCAACTCCAGCAATTCTTCGAGGCGGCTGACCTCGACGAACTCCGGATGGCGCAGCAGGTTGCGCACCCCATCATGCAGAACGACCGATTGACGCTGCGCCTGGTGGGTGCTGATCGACTCGATCACCCGTTCGAGGATCTGGCGCTGCTCATCGCGATCGGGACCGAGCTGGCTCAGTCGCGACAGGAGCTCGTCGGCAGTCTGCCCCTTGACCTTTCGGTTGAGCATGGCGGCCATCCGGCTCAGGTCCTCCTGGGAGATGGCGCGCTCCAGACGAATCACCGTCTGCTTGATGAGGTTGCCCTCCAGCACCAGGATGATCAGGACGGACTGCGATTCCAGGGAGACCAGGTCGATGTGTTTGATGCGCGCCTCACTGGTCTCGGGCGCCGTGACCAGCGAGACATTCTCGGTGACCTGTGCCAGCACCATCGCCGCCTTCTCCAGGATCCCCTCGACGCTGTGCGGCGCCGTTTCGAAGGCCTGCTTGACGGTCCGCCGGACGGCCGGCGAGGTGGCCTCCGCATCCATCAGGAAATCGACGAAGTAGCGGTAGCCCCGGTCGGTCGGGACACGTCCCGCCGAGGTGTGTGGCTGCTGCAGGTAGCCAGTGCCCACGAGGTCGGCCAGTTCATTGCGGATGGTGGCCGAGGAGAGCGCGATGAAGTACTTGGCCGCCAGCACCTGCGAGCCGACCGGGACCCCGGTCACGGTGTAGTCGGAGACCACGGCTTTCAGGATTTGCTGCTTGCGCTCGTCGAGGGGAGTAGCTTCCGTCATGGTTGGCAGTCTCGATCCGCGAGTGCTAACTTGAATTGTACCGGCTATCCTC
>DATBYU010000144.1:0-5073 GCA_036513555.1 Candidatus Dormiibacterota bacterium
CGGGCACGCAACGCGGACCACTCAGGCCCGGTGGGCTGCGGCGCCCCCGGCACCCCGCTTACTGCTGCTTCCTTCCGGACCTGACAGGGTTCACGGAACCAGGTCGCGCAGGACCAGGCCATCAACGCAGTCGCACGAAACGACGCTCCGGACAGCGCACCCCTCAAAGGGGAGTTCGACCCCGCTGTAGCGGATTGCGGGTACAGGGCACCGCTAACTCCCCGTCTAGCGCGATCGCGGTCATTCTACCTGCCGCCCGCTGGATCTCTACCTAGATCAGGCCTCAGGCTCGCGCGGCGGCCGGAAGCGTAACAGCGACCAGGCGCCGAGCCAGCCGATCAGCGCCCCAAACGCCATCGCCAGCGCCAGGTCCAGACCGAGGGTCAAAATCAAGTTGCCGAGGTCCGAGGCCTGCCGCTGCTCCAGCGGGCTGAGGTGATTGAACGCCGTCTGACCGATGGGCAGATAGGAGAGGATCAGGGCGGCCACTACCGTCCGGAACAGCTCACTGATCCCGCCGGCGATGGCACCCATCGGCACCGCCGGGCCGACGCCCCTGGTCGAAGCCGCCATCTGGCGGCCCGCCCCACCGATGATGAGCAGACCGATCGCCGAGGTCACGAAGTCGGAGAAGACGGAAGGCATCACGTCATTCGTGGCGAAGACCGATACCAACCGCACCAGCAGCGCGAATGCGCCGGCGATCACGCCGAACACCAGCCCGTCTCGAAGAACGAGACCGATCCGATCCACTAATTGACCCGGCTGATCAGCTGACCTCGCAGCTGTTTGACACGCGTCGCGTCCTCGGGCTCGGGCCGCACGGCAAGATACCGCGTGAAATCAGCCAACGCCTCAGCGTCGTGGTGCATCTGAAAGTGGATCATGCCGCGATCCCGCCACTCCGAGGTGAGGTGCGGGTCGGTCAGCATGATTCGGTCGCTGGCGCTGAGCGCACGCGGCAGGTCGCTGCGCGACAAGTACAGGCTCTTCAGGTTATTGAGGATGCGCGACAGGATTTGCCGCTTGGTCGAGGGCTCGAGCAAGGCAGGCCGCATCTTAACCTCATCACCGTACATCTCGTTCAGCATCTTCGTGCATTCCTCGCGAGTCAGGGTGCGAGCACTAAAGGCGTCGATAAAAATTTCACCCGTCGAGCCCGGGGCGTACTTGACCAGAAAATGCCCGGGCATGCCAACCCCGCGGACCGGCAGGCCGGCCCTCTCCCCCACGGCTACGTAGAGCACGGCGAGGGTGATCGGAATCCCGACCCGCCGATCGATGACCTCATTGAGGAAGCTGTTGCGTGGGTCGTAGTACTCCTCGCGATTCCCCTTGAAATGCAGCTCGTCGAACATGTAGGTGTTCGTCTTCTCCACCACGCGCCGCGGCTCGACCTCAGCCCGGATCCGTTGCTTCAGTTCAATGCCCATGCGGGCGATTTGGTTGAGATAGACGGCCGGTCGGAGCTCCGGGTACTCCTCGGCCGCGATCAGTAGGGCGGCTTCGGCGAGATCCAGGTCCTTCTCCGGCGTTTGCAGCAGGCGCGTGAGCGCGTCGCGTGCCTCGGCCGGCGTCATCGCCACATAGTCTAAAGGGGAAGTTTCCGTCTGTTCGTGCGAGCCCGGCTTATTCTGAGCGGTGGCAGTCGATCATGAAAATCCCTGAAACAAACTACGCCAAGAGCGGCAGCTACCACATCGCCTACCAGGTCTTCGGGGACGGCCCCTTCGATCTCGTGATCATTCCCGCGTTCGTCAGCCATCTCGAGATGTGGTGGGAGCAGCCGCTGGCAGTGCGGGGCCTGACCCAATTGGCGTCCTTCGCCAGGGTCATCCTGTTTGACAAACGTGGCACCGGGATGTCCGATCGAGTGCCCGAGACGCAGCTGCCGACGCCCGAGGAACGGATCGATGATGTTCGGGCCGTCATGGAGGCGACCAGCTCCCAGACTGCGGCGATCATGGGCTCGTCGGAGGGCGGCTGGATGGCTACGTTGTTCGCCGCCACCTATCCCGAGCGCGTCCGCGCCCTGGTGCTCCATGCGGCCTACCCGCGGTCGATACAGGACGAGGACTTTCCGGAAGGTTGGCTCCCGCGCGGGCAGATGGAGCAGGAGGTCCTCGAGACGGAGCAAAGCTGGATCAGTGGCAACCCAGCCGGCGGCCTCGCACCAGACGGCCCGGCCGTGGGACGGTGGTTCAACAAGATGATGCGACTCGCGGCGAGTCCCGGCGCAGCGGCCGCCCTCGCCAGAATGGATCACGCCACCGATATCCGGTCGATCCTCCCGTCAGTCCATGTGCCAACGCTGGTTACGGTGCGCGAAGGCGACGAGAATCTCCCCGCCAGCCGCTATATGGCGCAACACATTCCGGGTGCGCGGTTTCAGGTGTTCCCAGGGGATGAACACGGCATCTTTTTTGGCGATCAAGACGCGATACTCGGAGAGATCCAGGAGTTTTTGACCGGGGTCAGGACGCCGCCACCAGCTGATCGCCTGCTGTCCACGGTGCTCTTCACCGACATCGTGGAATCCACCAGGCACGCGGCCGAGCTGGGCGATCGCCGCTGGAGGGACCTGCTCGACGAGCACGACGCGCTGGCTCGCGAACAGCTCCTCATTCATCGCGGACGCCGGGTGAACTCGATCGGCCTCGGGGATGGCGTCCTCGCCACCTTCGATGGTCCGGCTCGCGCGATCCGGTGTGCGCAGGCCATCTGCGAGGGCGTGAAGCTGCTTGGCTTCGAGGCCCGTGCTGGCGTTCACACGGGCGAGGTCGAGATGCGAGGAGAGGATCTGTCCGGCATGGCCGTCCATATCGGGGCCCGGGTATCCGCGCTGGCCGGGCCAGGTGAGGTGCTCGTTTCGGGATCGGTGCCACCGCTCGTGGCCGGGTCTGGGCTGGTCTTTCACGATCGCGGCGAACAGCAACTGAAGGGCGTTCCCGGTAGCTGGAGAATATTTGTCGCTACCTGAGCGCGTGTTCGTGATCGTGGTCGAGTCCGAGGGAGGTCGCGACCCCGGGCGGATGCCGTTGCTCAGCCAGGCCGATGTGGCCGGCACTCGGAGGGCCCCCGTGTTCAGCAGCATGGTGCTCGCCACCACCTTCCTCAATCAGGCCCAGGAACTGGGACATTTCGTCAAGCTCGACTACATCTTCCCGGCCGACGGGACACGCCTCACCCAGGACTTTCCCGAGTACCAGGTCCAGCTCGACCCGAGCCCTCAGGCCTTCTTCCGCGACCCGGCCGGTTAACCCGGCACAAGCTCCCCGACCCCTCGGGCGTTACACCCCCGTCATCATGCCCCGCTTCAGCCACCGGCTGGCCTTGAAGATCGTGTTGCCATTCGCTGCCCTGACCCTGGCCATCGGCGCCATCGGCACCCTCACCGCGACTGGTGAATTGAATGCCCGCAGCCAGGAGGCCTTCGACAACCAGCTCGTCCATGATGGCTTCGTCACTCAGTCGATGGTGGTGGCCGGGGACACCGACCGGCGCGGGATCCTTCGCCTGCTGGCCGGCGGGCCCGGACTCAGCCAGAACTGGGACAAGACCGCGGCATTGACGGCCTGGCTCGAGCGAGCGCTGACGGTGCATCCGAATGTCATCGTCGAAGCGGTCGACACCTCCGGCCACGAGATCGTGGGGGTGGTCGGCCACGGGGCGCTCGCCGACACTGTGACGCAGAACCATGACCTGAGCAGCTGGCCGGGCGTTACCAACATGCTGAGCGGCGGTGCGACCTCGCTCGATGTCGTCGCTGCCGCGCCGCGGCCGGCGGTCTTCGCCGGACAGCCGGTACATAGTGCGACCGGCAATTTGCTCGGTGCGATTCTCGTTGGCGATTACCTCGACGATCGGGCCGCGGCGATCAAGGCATCAATACACGACGACATCACCTACTACGACGTCAACGGCCAGGTGCTCAGTACCTCGTTGAGCATCCCGCCGGCACAATGGTCAACCCTCGCGCTCGATGCGCCGACCCGCAGCCGCGTCAGTCCGACCAGCGTCGTCGAGTTGTCGCGCATGGCTGGCGGCCCGGGGACGGAGATCATATCGCCTTGGACCCTGCGCACGGCGAATCTCGGATATGTGGGGACCACCGCCTCCAGTGCCGGCTTGCTGGCAGACACGAACCAGCTGCGCATCATCCTGGTCACGCTCTTCCTCGCCGGGGTTCTGTTCACGCTCGCGATCGGCATCTGGCTGGCCCGCCGCATCACGCGCCCGGTGCACCGCCTGGTCGAGGCGACTCGCCTGGTCAGCGCCGGCGATCTCGAACACCAGGCGCCCATCACGACAAGGGATGAGATCGGTGAGCTCACCGAGTCCTTCAATCAGATGACCCGCAGCCTGAAGGACAAGAGCGATGCCCTGAAGGTCACCATGCTCCAGCTTCAGGACACCTACCTGATGACGATCGAAGCGCTGGCGGCGGCGGTCGAGGCCCGCGATCCATATACCCACGGCCACACCCAGCGCGTCGAGGAATACGCCGTCATCATGGCAAGGGCCCTGGGTTGCGACGAGACCGAGGTCAGCGCGATTCGCCGCGCCAGCGTTCTCCACGACATCGGCAAGATCGGCATCGAAGACGCCATCCTTCGCAAGCAGGGACGCCTTGAGCCCGAGGAGGAGCTGCGGATGCAACGGCACCCGGTGATCGGCGTCGACATGCTGAAGGGGATCGATTTCCTCGATCCGGTGCTCGCGCTCGTGCGCAACCACCACGAGCGCTGGGACGGCAATGGCTATCCCGATCAGCTCCGGGAAGACGAGATTCCCCTGGGGGCCCGCATCCTTGCCGTCGCCGACGCGCTCGACGCCATGACGTCCGACCGGCCCTACCGCGCGGCGCGCACCTTCGAATACGCGAAGACCGAGATTCTCAAAGGTTCCGCGACCCACTTCGACCCCGAGGTTGTGACCGCCTTCATCAAGAGCCAGCGCGCCATCGAGGAGCTGCTCCGCGAGGCGGCCGAGGACGAGATGGTGCAGCATCCAGAGCCAGATGACCTTGGCGGCTGGCGGCTGCACGTCGCCGGCCGTTAGCCGATCACTTGA